>JACDAJ010000100.1 GCA_013695475.1 Rubrobacter sp.
ACGCGAGGCTCCTCGCCTTCGAGGTGGACGACGACATGGCCCGCGAAGTCGCCGGACGCCTCGAAGACCCGAGGCTCACGGTAATTCACGACTCCGCCGAAAACGCGGAGGATTATCTCGGCGACGGGGACGAAAAGGTGGACATCATCGTGAGCAGCCTGCCTTTCACGACGCTCCCGGAGCATGTGCGCGAAGGCATCCTCGATCTCGCCCCGAGGATGCTCGCGCCGAATAATGGCTCGATGCTCGTGCTCCAATATTCGCCCACGATTTCCTCCGGACTTTTGAAAAGGTTCGCCACGGTGAAGCAAAAGATATCGCCCATAAACATCCCGCCCGCCCTCCTTTTCGCGTGCGAAGATCCGGTGAGAAGGAACGAGGGAAGCCGATGACCCGCCGGACATGGAACGTCGCGAAAAGGTATTTCTTCCCGGTTCTCGCTCCCGGAATATTCCTTCTCGCGTTCGGAAAACGCGCCGGGTTCATCTTCCTCGCGCTCGCCGGAGCCGTGCTTTATTTCTTCCGCGATCCGGAGAGGAATATGGAGCGAAAGCCGGGGATCGTATATTCCGCCGCCGATGGACTCGTCACCGACGTCGAGGAGATCGAGGAAGAGTGGCTCGGCGGGAAGGCACTTCGGATAAGCGTATTTCTCTCGCTCCACAACGTGCATGTCAACCGGAGTCCCGCGAAAGGAAAAGTCGCAAAGTTCGAGGCGATTGACGGGGGGTACGCGCCCGCTCTCTTCGAGGATTCCGGTGGGAATTATCGTCATAAAACGCTTTTCGACGGGGAGGATGGAAGATTCGTCCTCGTCCAGAAAGCGGGTATGATCGCCCGCCGCATAACGCCGTGGATCGAGGTCGGGAACGAGGTCGAAGCCGGGGAGCGCATCGGTGTGATCCACTTCGGATCGCGCACCGACATCCTCCTCCCCGCCGACGAATACGAGCCTCTCGTGAAGCCGAAAGATAAAACGAAGGCGGGCCTCACGCCCGTGGCCCGGAAACGGCGGGCATGATTTTGCGCCGCGTCCTCACCCTTTCCTCGCTGGCGACGTTCGGGAACCTCGCGGCGGGGTTCTCCGCGCTCGTGTTCGCGTCGCAGTCGGACTTCGCCCGGGCCGCCCTCCTCGTCGGGGTCGCCGCCGTCTTCGACGCGCTCGACGGGGCCATCGCCCGGAAGGCCGACTGCGACAGCGAGTTCGGGGCGAACCTCGACTCCCTCGCGGACATCGTGTCTTTCGGGGCGGCTCCGGCCATCGCGCTCTTCTTCGCGTCTTTGAGCGGCCTCGAATCGCTCGGCGTCGCGGCTTGCGCGGCGTTCGTGGTGTGCGGCGCGGTTCGGCTCGCCCGGTTCCCGCTCGTCAAAAACGGAAAGCATTTCCTCGGCCTCCCGATACCGCCCGCCGGGGTCGCGCTCGCGGGACTCGCGGTGGCCGAACCATCCGCCCTCGCCGCGCTCGCCGCCGTCGTCTCCCTCGGCGCGCTCATGGTGAGTTCCATCCCCTTTCCGACCCTCTCCGCCTTCTTCTCCCCGAAGGAACGTGAAAGATCCCCACGCGAGGAATGACGCCGCCGCGGAATTTGGCCTGAAAGATGCATCCCAACCCGAGTATCCATCGCGGGAATCGGGAAACGAATACCCGGTAAATAATATTCCACGTCAAGGAGCGTCCGATTATGAAGATCGTCATGGTTCTTTATCCGGGTGGCGAGGCCGCGGACACCCCCGAGCTTCTCGGCTGCGCGGAGAACGCTTTGGGGATACGGGATTTCGTCGAGGACGCGGGGCATGAACTCGTCTCCATAACCGACCGGGACGGCGACGAGCTTCGGGGGCATCTCGAAGACGCCGAGGTTCTCATAACCACGCCTTTCTGGCCGGTTTATGTGGACGGCGGGATGCTCGACGGCGCGCCGAATCTCAAGCTCATCCTCACGGCGGGGGTCGGCTCGGACTATGTGGATCTCGGCGAGGCCGCCGAAAGGAACATCACCGTCGCCGAGCAGACCGACTCGAACACCGTGTGCGTCGCCGAACACGCGGTCATGCAAATCCTCGTCCTCGTCCGGAACTATATTCCGGCATACAACGACGTTATAAACGGCGGATGGTCCATTGGGGAGATCGCCGCGAGGTCGCACGACCTCGAACATAAAACGGTCGGCATTTACGGAGCCGGACGCATCGGGCAGCTCATCTCGCTCCGCCTCAAGCCGTTCGACGTGACGACGCTTTATTACAAACGCACCCGCCTCGACACGACGGAAGAGGACACTCTCGGGTTCCGGTACGCCCGGCTCGAGAAGATGCTCGACGAGTGCGACGTCATCGTCGTCGCCTCGCCGCTCACCCCCGAGACGCGGGGGCTTTTCGCCCGCGGGAACATTTCGAAGATGAAGCGCGGAGCGCATCTCGTGAACATCGCCCGCGGAGCCATCGCCGACCGCGAAGCCGTCGTGGAAGCGCTCGAGTCCGGGCAACTCGCCGGGTATGCGGGCGACGTGTGGGACGAGCAGCCCGCCCCCGAAGACCATCCGTGGCGCACGATGCCCCGTCACGCTATGACGCCCCATATCTCGGGAACCACCCTCGAAGGGCAAAAACGGTACGCCGAGGACACGAGGCTTTCGCTCGAAGCGTATTTCAATGATGAGCCGCTCGAACGCGATCACATAATCGTCTCCGACGGTGAGATACAAAGTGGAAGCTACCGAGCGCTTTACGGATAGCCGGGTACGGATAGCCGGGCTGTCGTCTCATGCGGGATCCGGGCGACGGCTCCGAGGTTTTGGGGAGGAGGTGGAGAAATCGGAAATACAAAACACCATTCCTCCGCGGCTTTCGTTGTTCGGGGAAGAGCTTCGTCGGGAGGTCGGGAAAACGAATGCGGCTCTCGAAGCGAGCGGGATGGAACGCGGAGCGGACATGCCTTCCCACTCCCGATTCTGCCGATGATGGAGCCATTCGCCCGGATTCCGTATCATTCTTTTTGCGGTGGCGAAGGAGTCTGAAAGGTGGGCTCCTCCGCGTTTGAAAGTGGAAGTGGTATGAAAGCGAGACTCGAAGGAGGAAAGATGAAAAAGCGAGCGATTGTTTTCACGGTGTTCGTGGCCGCCGCGCTGTTCGCTGTGGCGGGTTCCGCGTCGGCGCAGCAAAATGCGGCTGTGGCGGAACTCGAAGACGCGGACGGGAACCCGGTCGGGACGGCGGAGTTCGTCGAAGGGGCGGAAGGCGTCGTGATAAGCGTGGAGGTCGAGAGCGGGGTCGAGCCGGGCGAGCACGGCATCCACATCCATGAGAATGGTGAGATCGAGCCGGATTTCGAGGCGGCGGGCGACCATTTCAACCCGACGGACGCGGAGCATGGCTTCGACAACCCGGACGGGCCGCACGCCGGAGACCTCGAAGGCATAACCGTCTCCGACGACGGGACGGCGAATTACGAGACCGTCAACGACCGCATCACGCTCGGTGAGGGGGAGAATTCCATTCTCGGCGGCGGTGGAACCGCGCTCGTGATCCACGACATGCCCGACGACAACGTCACGGACGACGACCCGGAATCCGGCCCCGGCATGTCCGGCGACCGGGTGGCGGCGGGCGTAATCGAAGCCGACGATGTCGCCGCCCCGGCGACCGAGATTCCCGACACGGGCGGCCCCGGCTTGCTCGCGGCGGCGGGCTTCGCTTTCCTCGCCATCGGCGCGCTCCTCATAGCCTTCCGCGTTCGATGGAGCAGTGAAATCTAAAGACGTTCCAAAGCACCGTACAAAATCTCGAAGAAACATTCCCGGTCAAGCCCGACGCCGACTTCGGCGTTGGGCTTCTTCTTCGTCACGCGGCGGAGGTCGCATACGGTTTCGCCGCGAGTCAGTTCGCCCTCGCACTCGACGGCGACGTGCATGGGGCGGGTTTTGAGGATCGAAGGTTCGATGATGGATGCGACGGCGACGGGATCGTGGAGCGGGGGCGCGTCGAAGCCGTGGATTTCTTTGTATGTCCCGGCGAAGTATTCGAGGAACTCCGCGACGATGCCTCCGATTTCTCCGATGGAGCGGAGTTTTTCGCGCCGATCAGGCCCCGCTCCCGCTTTGTGGGTCACGTCGAGGCCGCACATGGTTATGGGGAGTTTCGAGGCGAAGACTTCGCTCGCGGCTTCGGGGTCCACGTAAATGTTGAATTCGGCGGCGGGGGTCGTGTTCCCGAGGCCGATGCTCCCGCCCATGAGGACGATGCGCGAGATGTTCTCTTTTAAATCCGGGCGTTCTCGGAGGAAAATGGCGATGTTCGTGAGCGGCCCGACCGGAACGAGCGCGACGGGTTCGGGGGAGCTTTCGATGGTGTCGGCGAGGAGTTTCGTGGCGCTTCTTTCGTCGGCGGCGAAGGTGGCGTCCGGTATTTCCGGGCCGTCGAGGCCGCTCTCACCGTGGATGTCTTCGGCTGTGTGGAGTACCCGTTCGAGCGGGGCGGACGCTCCGGCGGCGACGGGGATGTCCGCCCTCCCGATGAGCGAGAGTATTTTCAGCGCATTCTTCGTTGTTTTTTCCAAAGGGACGTTTCCGGCGACGGTGGTTATGGCGAGGGGGTCGAGGGACGGGGAGCCGCACGCGAGCATTATCGCCACGGCGTCGTCGTGGCCGGGGTCCACGTCGATGATGATGGGGGTTTTGCCGTTCATGCGGCCTCCATTTCTTGGCGGGTGTCGTCGGATGGATAGTACAATGCGTGTGCGGAGGGGGATGGAAGGCGTGAAGTTTGGATCTTCAAGAAAGATTACGCGGCCAGGTTTCGGAAAATCTATCGTCGAGAAGCCCCGAAGGAGTGAGAGGTATGGAGAGAGTGAGAGAGAGCGCCGAGCGCGCGGTTTCGGACGCCGCAGGTGGCGGTGCGCGGGAAGAGTTCGAGCAGTTTCAGGTTGACGCGAAGGATTTCCTTTCCGCCCGCGAACTCGGCGAGGCGGTGAGTACCCGGATAGACGCGCGCTCCGCGTCCCTCGCGGAGGCGTCGGAGATCCTCGGTCGGAGTTTCCCGGAGAGGAGCGAGGGCGGGCAGTTCACGAACGTGATCTCCCCGGTCGTGATGCCGAAGAGCGGGTTCGCTTTGTGGCCGTTCATCGTGGCGTTCTTCGCCGTCGTCGGCCTCGTCGTGAGCATTGTCGCGCTCCTCGGCGGCGGGCTTAATATCGGGGTCGCCGTTCTCGGGCCGCATTTCTGGGTTCTCATCCTCGCCCTCGCCGGGTTCGGGTGGTGGAAGCGGAGCCTCGTGATGGTTCCCGAAGGGTGCGAAGCCCTCATCACGAAGTTCGGGAAGCTCGAAGAAAGCGCCGGCCCCGGTCGGAGGACGCTCTTCAACCCGTGGAAGCGCGTGAGCTATATAGTGAACACGACGCGGGAGTATCCGTACAATGCCCCGATCCGGGAGGCTCCGACATCGGGGCGGGTGAGCGCATCGGTGGATCTCTTCCTTCAATTCAAGATCGAAAACCCGGCGGAGTTCATCTTCGCATTGGGAGGCGTGAAGGGTTTCTCGGACAAATTGCAAAACGCGATAAGCGAGGTCACCCGGACTATGATATACGAGCAACGGGCCGAGGCGATATACGATCTCGTCGGCGAGAACACGCAGGTTTTCATCGAGGCGTTGAATCAGCAATTCCTCCCCGCCGTCCGCTTCATGAGCGCGAACATCACCCACGCCGAGCCGTCGAGCAAGGAATACCGCATGGATCTCGCCTCGCCGGAGATGGTCCGCGTCGCCAAAGAAGCATATACATACGAGTATGAACTCAAACTGAAGAAGGAGCAAAACGACGGCGAATTGAACAAAGAGCTCGCTTCGCTTCGTGAGACGTTGTCGGCGATATCGGCGGAGATCGCGACGTATCAGGCGCAGATGGACACGGCCCGCGAGCGCGAGACGAACCGGGCGAACGCCCACGCCCGCCAGCGAATGGTCGAGGCGGAAAGCACGGCGAAGGCGAACGCGGCGCTCCTCGAAGCACAGGCTCTCGATATTCGGGCGGTGAGCGTGGCGTCGGCGCCGGAGATTTTGGAATACCGGTTCCAGCAGGAAGTTCTCGACCGCCTCGGAGAGGTTTCGGAGAGTTTGCCGCAAATCGTGCAGATCGGGGGGAATGGAGACAACCCGGTGGATTTCCTCGCCACCGCGAGGCGGATGGTTGGAAGCGGGGACGAGCCTCTTTATTCGCCGGAGGACATGCAGAAAATCCGGGAGCGGATGGAGGATATACGCGCCCGCATCACAGAGCGCGAGAAAGAACTCGAAGAAATGAAGACCGCCGTGGACAACGAGGTCGAGGCGGACGGGGATCTCCAGCCGGACTTCGCCGCCGACAACGATGCGAACGAGGAGCGGCTCGAGGAAATCCGCCAGTCCGTCGCCGACGAGGCGGTTCAGGAAAGGGTCGAGCAAATAAGCCAGACGGGCGACTCCGAGCCGGAGGAAGAGAGTCCAAACGACCCGAATAGTCCGAATGGGGGTGGCGACCGATGAGTGCGATGCAGACTCGGCAGTTCTCGAAGATAAAGGAAGTCGTCTCGGGGTGGGGCCAGATCCGGGAGTACCTCCGGGGCGGCGATGAGGGCGAACTCGTCCCCGTCGTCATCCCGAAGGATCGCCGCCGTTTCGGATGGGCGTTTCTCCTCGGACTCGCCGTGTATGTCGTGGGGGCGGGGGTTTTCTCGGGGAGCGGCGTCGGACTCGGGCTTTCTTTGTTCGTGGCGTTTCTCATCGTGGCTCTCGCGGGGCTTTGGTTGTGGCGTGGCGCCATTGTGGAGATCGAGCAGGGAACGACGGGTATTCTCACGAAGTATGGGAAGATCGTCGGTACTTTGCCACCGGGGCGGCACTATTTGTGGTGGCCGTGGTCGAAGGTGGATTTCGTGGTGGATACGACCACGGAGATTCCATACCTCGCGCCCGTCGTGGCGTGTCCGACTCGGGAGAATGTGCCGCTCAAAGCCATAGAGTTCTTTTTGAAATTCAAGATCGAAGACCCGATCGCGTTCGTCCGGACGCTCGGAGCGTCGAATTTCGACCTCGTTCTTTCGAGCGCGGTTCAGGATGCGATCCGCCAGAGGAGCCGCCAAGTCCACACCGAGCAAGCATACGACCTCCGCGGCAGCGACGTGGACGACATGCGCGAAAACCTGAACCGACAACTCGAAAGGTATGGGGTTCGCATCCTCGGGGCGAACATCCCGGACGTTCAGCTTCTCGATCAATATCAGCAGCATTTGGCGACTCGGGAGCGGGTTTCCAAAGAACTCGCGGCCTATGAGCGGGAGTGGGAGCTTATCCGAAAGCAGCGCATTGACACGCTCCTCATGGAGATAGAGCGCGCGAAGAAGGAGCGGGACGCCCGCCTCGTCGAGGTGAACGCGGCGAGGAACAAAGCCCGCCAGGATGTGGCGCGTATGCTCGAAGAGCGGGAGACGGAGGCGCAGAAAGTGCGGATGGAGATCGAGACGAAGGGGCGCTCGGCTCTCATCGAGGCCGAGAACGAGGCGACCGCCCTCCGCCACCTCGGGCAAACGTACCGCGACAACCGCGCCGTTTTGCAATATGAGCTTGCGAGGAAGCGCATCGAAGTGGGGGAGAACCTCATGCGCCATGCGCCTCGCCCGGTTCTCATACAGGGCGACAGCGGCGAGCAGTCGGCTCTTTCGACGCTCCTTCTCGCGCGGCTTTTGCCGGAGATGGACTCGGGGAACGGCGGCGGTCAGGCACAGAAAATCATCGCGAGTGGGATGGAGAATGTGGACACGGAGGATCTGAAACCCCGGATTCTCGACCGCGAGAACCGGGAAAACTAGCCGCCCGCCGAACCCACACAGAATCCGGGAGCGCGTCTGATCCCCTCGGGCGCGCTTTTTTTTGCCCGATGGATCGCATAGCGAAGGGATGCGTCGCGTCGGGCGGAAGTATTCATACGGAATCCGGGTGAATGGTTCCATACTCGGCGAGTCCGGGAGTCGGGGGCCGCTCGCTCCGTATCCGGCTTCGCCGCCTTCGGCTTCGCTCGCTTCGGGATTGGGGAGTCGCCGACCGGCGAACACGGCTTTCAGGAAGTGATTGTCCGGATTCCGTATCACCCAGACTTCGTGCCATCCCCGGTCAGTGAGAAGGAGTGATGTCGAGTCCGAATGATCCGAAACCCGGCTAAAAATAGTTTCGCGCCCGGCGCCTCGAACGGTCGTGGAGATGCGACGATGTCTCTGGGGGCGCCCCCCCACGGAGCCGTCCGAGTCGCCTCCCGAAAACGGGGAGCGTTCACCCGGATCCCGTAAAAAAGGCTCCTTCGCCCGTTTCGGGAGCGGCATTCGCTTTTTCCAACTCCCCACTCCCGAAACGAGCGAAGCGAAGCACCTCCCGAGTCTCAAATAAAAAAAGCCTCGGAGGCATCATCCGGATTCCGTGTCATTCCCGGTCGATGCGGACGAGGGAGACGCCGAAAGCGAACCATGCCAAAGTGCCGATGATCCCGGTTTGCACGCCGGGCAAGCCGAAAAGAAGCACGGGCCATTCGACGGCGAGCGAGGGGCCGGTGAGGTAAAGGATCGCATTCGAGACGATGGGCGTTTCGAGGAAGCAGAGGAGGAACAAAAGCAAAGCCCGCCCGAACAAAATGTCCTCCCGGACAAGCGCGAAGGCGAGGAGGAGGATGCCGAGTGGCCGGATCCACGACACGAGCGCCGAGGATATGGTGAATAAAAGCGGCGGGTCGGCGAACGCCTCGTCCACAGTCGGGGACGAGAACGGCGGTTGTCCGGCGACGATGTACACGAGCCCCGCGAGCGAGAGAAGGATTATCATGGCTCCGAGGGTCGCCCACAAGAGGGCGGGCGATCCGCCCTCCCTCGCTATGACGAAATACAGCCCGAGCAAACCCGCCGTCGTGAGCGCGACCCCGAGAGGCCCGGCGAGTCGGAAGACGCCGGAGAGGAAGGCAGCCGACTCCCCGAGCGAAAGCCCCGGAGCGAAATAGAGCCATAGAATTCCGGAGAGAATCAGCAAGCTTCCCGCGAGACACGCGAAGCCCCCGAGCTTCGCGGGCGACATCGTCGTGGATGGGGAACCTCTCACCATGAATGGAAGTCTAGCCGGAAGGGCGCCGCCGCGCCACGAGGTTCCGTTTCGCCGGACGCGGTAAACGAGCGTTCGAGGTCGGTTCATACGGAATCTGGTTGACTGCTTCGCGGCCTTTGTTGTTTGGGGGTCGGGGAAAGGCCAAATGCGACTGCCCTCCGCCGAGTCCACCACGGATGGAACTCTCGACCGGATTCCGGATCATCCATCCCTGCTTGCGAGGAATACCCCGCAGGCGCAAACCGCGAGTCCCATGAGGGCGAGGCGATTTATTTCCTCCCCGAACATCGCGAACGCCCACGCCATCGTGGTCGGGGGCGTGAGGTATATGAGGCTGCTCACCCTCGCCACGCTGCTGATTTTGACGTTCAGCCAGTAAAATCCATACCCGCCGAACGTGGAAAAGATTATGAACCACCCCACCGCCGCCCAGAAAAGGATGTCCTCCGGCGGAGCGAAACTCCCCGAACCGAGGGCGAGCGCGCCGAAAAGAACCGCGCTCACGGCGCATTGTATGGCGAGCGAAACGTCGAGCGCCATATCGGCGGACTCCGGCTTCCCGCCGGACACGCGCTCCACGAACGTGGCCGCCACGAGACCCGCCATCCCCGCGAACGGAAGCGCATACGCCCACATCGGGGCCGCGCCGCTCATGCCGCCGCCCACATCGCCGCCGACGACGAGGGCGACCCCGGCGAAGCCCACCGCGAGGCCCGCCCATTGCCGCCCCGCCACCTTCTCGCCGAGGACGGGGCCGACGAGCGCCGCCGCGAAGAGGGGCTGCAAAGCGGCGACGAGAGCCGTCGTCCCGGTCGAAACCCCCATCTCCACCGCCCCCACGACGCCGCCGAGATACACGCCTTGCGAGAGAAGCCCGACGACCCCGGCATGGACGAACCCTTTTACCCCGGGCCATCCCCGGCGCATAAACATCGCCAGTCCGAACAATATGACCGCCGCGAAAAGGAACCTCCACGCGAGAAGGGTCGAAGTCCCCGCCGTCTGCGTCCCGAGGCTCGCCCCAATGAACCCCGAACTCCACATGACCACGAAACCAGCCTCCGCGAACGCCCGGCTCCTCCCGACTTTCCCGGCGACCGCTTTGCTCACGAGTTCGGATTCATCGCCGTTTTTTCACTTCGCGCCGGAGATGCCGCTTCCGGCAAATTCCGGACTCCGGCTTCCGAAGCCTTTCGCCCCGTTTCGGACGCTCATGCCCATAGCCGACGGCGAGGCCCCGATCCACCTCCCGCCAAAACTCCGCCACCCCCCGAAACATCCTCGCCATCCCACCCACAATGCTCCTTCCTTACGAGTAACTATACCGGTATGTATACTAACAAGGGACTTCCGTTTGTAAACACACCGGTTGGTATACTGTGAAGAAAAGTTGAAAGGATTTTGGGCGTGGAAAAAGAGAAGCGGATGACACCGGCGGGGGAGCATGTATTGCGGGTAGCGTCGGGGATGTTTTATCGGGAGGGCATACGGGCTGTGGGGGTGGAGGCCATCGCGGCGGAGGCGGGGGTGACGAAGAAGACGCTTTACGACCGCTTCGGTTCCAAAGAGGGTTTGATCGTGGCGTATCTCCGCGCCCGCGACGAGCGTTGGCGGGCGTGGATGGAGGAGAGTGTGGGGGGTGAGGGGCGTTCGGCGAAAGAGCGGCTGCTTTCGACGTTCGACGCTCTCGAAGGGTGGATCCAGCACGAGAACCCGCGTGGATGCGGTTTCGTGAACGCCGCCGCCGAAAACCCCGACCCGAGCCATCCCGCCCACGCGATGGCCGTCGAGCAAAAAAAGTGGCTCCGCGAATACTTCACGAAACTCGCCGAAGAAGCCGGTTCGGAGACCCCCGGCGACCTCGCCGAGAGGCTCGTCATCCTCCACGAGGGAGCCACCGTCGCCCACTCGCTCGAGGCTGCCACCGACACGGCGAGGAAAGCGAAGGAAATCGCCGCGATCCTCGTCGCCGATCTCCCGGAGTGAATGCTGGGAGCCGGGAGGTCGCTCCGCTCCGGTTGGTCGCTCCGCTCCCGGTTTTCGGTTCTTGCCAATAACCACAAACCAATAACCGGAGCGAAGCGACAACCGCTGAAAGCAAACCCCTCGCGCCGTAGAATAACCTCATGTTAGGACGCTACGCCGAACTCAAAGCGCAACTCCCCCCCGACACCATCCTCTTCTATCAGGTCGGAACCTTCTTCGAAACCTTCGAGGAGGACGCGAAGAAAATATCGCAAGCTCTTTCGATACGCCTGACAAGCCGCGAGGCCGCCGGGGAAGGCCGGGTTCCATTGGCCGGGGTTCCGGCGCATTCGATCCAGGAGCATCTCGCGACGCTTCTTCGGAAAGGACACTCCGTCGCCGTCGCCGAACAAAGGCCGCACCCGACGAAGCCGAAGCAGTTCACGCGAGAGGTGACGCAAATCCTCACGCCGGGGACCGTCATCGAGGACAATGTTCTCTCGTCGGGGCATGCGAATTATCTCGCGGCTTTCGTGGTTCGGGACGGGCGGGCCGGACTCGCGTTCGTCGAAGCCTCGACCGGGGAGTTCACCGGAACCGAGGTGGACGAGGCGGAGCTTTCTTCGGAATTGGAGCGGTGGTCGCCTCGGGAGCTTGTGGTGCCGGAGCGTACTTCGGTCGAGAATTTGCCGAAGGTCGAGGCGAA
>JACDAJ010000115.1 GCA_013695475.1 Rubrobacter sp.
CCGAGACCTTCGGGGGCCTCCTCACGTACGGCGGCAGGATGACGCTTTTGAAGGAGCTCCTCCCGCCGCCCTCGCCGACCCTCCGGTCGTTGACCCTCGGAGCCTTCACCGCCACCGACCCCGCCCCGCAGACGACCTCGCGCTCCCTCGCGTGGCCGTTCCGGTTGACCAGGGCGCGCCCTCTCCCGTCGCGCTCTTCTTTCGCCGCCTCGACGTACGCTTCGACCTCGGCCTCCAAAGCCTCGGCGAGCATCCTCCTCGCCCCTCGCCGGGCGATCCCGTCGAGGTCGAGCAAAAGCTCTTCGCGGTCGCCTTCAACCTGATGCATCCTCTCCATCGGTGTCTCCTTCCCACCGACGCGCCAACGTCGGTTTCTTCCGTTTGATTTCTCAAAGGGAAGGCGCACCACGTTCTTCACAGAATCTCGATCCACAACTTTTGGTTATATCTCGCCATCGTGTGCGCCATGTTGAAAAACGCGCTCCGGCACCACCGCTCGACGTCTTCGAGCGTGAGTTCTTGGCCCTCCGGCACCGAATGCTCTTCGACCTCCGCAAGCGCCGCCTTCAGCTCCCGCTCGACCCCGCGCATGGCGCTGACCCGCGCGCGCTGCTTGTCGGCTATCTCCTCGAGCTCGTGCATCAACTCGATGCGCCTCCGCTCCAGCTCCGCGAGTCTTTCTTTCGTGTCCGTCTGCTGCATGCTTCTCCTTCCGTTGAGGTTCTCCATGTTGAACAGCGGCTCCGTCAATATTCGCTCGGCAATAACAGACATGTCGAGGAGCGGTCCGCTTCTGTGAGGAGCCAAACCCTCTCTCCGTCCTCCCCGAGCGGGTAGCTCGACAGAACCCTAAAGCCGTGCTTGATGCTTCGCTCGTTCTCCCTCGCGTCCTCTTCGCAGATGTCGCCGAAGTCTCCGCGCTGATGGCGGCCGAGGACGTCGAACGCGTCCTCGGGATGCCCGGCCATCAGCTCCATAGCCCCCGGAGTGGCGACTATCTTGCCGAGCGGGAAGAGTCTTTCGCCGCCACGGGCGCTAGCCGTCATGCACGCACCGCCCTGTACTCTCCGCCGTACTCGTACTTCTCGCTCCCGCACAGCTCCATCGCCCTCTTGCGAGCCTCGTCCACGTCGCGATACATCCTCCCGCCGTCAACCAGCTCCCCGTGCGACCCGCCCTTCTGGGCCACGCACCGGATAACCAAGAAGCCGTTGCTCGCCCGGTCGCCGAACGGGATCGCGTTCGAGAAGCTCACCGTCGCCCCCTCTCGTAAACGTAGACGCTTACCGTCCCGGCTCCGCGGCAGTCGATGCACCGGGCGTAGGTCCGCGTGAGCAGTCCGCTGAGCCGGTCGTAGTCGGCGTCCACGACGTACTCGCCGCTCCCTCCGCACGGGTGGCACTCTCGAAGCTCCCGGTCGGGGCGCCGGATTATGGATGCGGCCTCGTCCATGATCTTCGCGGCGCGCTCCAGGCGCTCGGGCTTCCCTTCGTGGACGAGGTGGAAGTACGCTCGGGATGCGTCGGCGAAGCGCTTCTCGGCGTCCTCGACTTCCGCTTCCCTCCTTCGGCGGAGTTCCCGAAGGCTCTCTTCTCTTTGCTCGGGCGGTGGGTGCGCTGAATGCGCTAGACTCAGTTCGTCCACAGGGTACTCATCCTTTCTCTGTGGTCCGGGTCTCGGGATGTTGGTAGCATCGCCGGGACCATTTCCTACTCTCCGTCGGTGCCGCGGCCTCTCTCTTTTCCTACCGATCCCGCGTTCCAACGTGCTTGTATTCTACCGCTTCAGCGGCTCCGAGTCAAGCGAATTAGGCTTACCCATGCGGAATGCGGCGAGTATGCACCGACGGTATAGAGTATGCTTGCAGTGCGGTAAACAGTCTGCCCGGACAGACCTCGTCTACGAGAGCGCCGAAGGTTCTTCGCTACAGGAGCTCTCTCACGGCGTCGAGGGAACAAGCCAGACTCGCGTGGGCGGTCCCCTCGATGGTCCTCAGCAGTCGCCCGTCGTCAGTTACCATCACTGTGTCGGTCTCTTCTGCCAAGGCCAGAAACAGGGCGTCGTAGATGAGAGCCCCGCTCTCGTGGTAAAGCGCGTCGGCGCGTTCGATGAGGTCTTCCGGAGCGTAGGTGTAGACTGGGGCGTGAAACAAGTCGGCCCATGCCGCGTGGGCGTCTTCGGGAGTAATATCCCCGCGCCTGGCCTGCCGGTAGATGGCGTTATGCCCCTCGGCCAAGATGGTGGACGGCGCTATGAGATCCAGCGCACCGGCGCCGGAGGCTTCCAAGAGGACTTCGGCACTCTCGGAACCCTTTTCGGGTAGGTAGAATTTGACCGCGACGCTGGTGTCCACGACCAGCCGGCGACGTCGCTCGCCCAACTAGTATCGCGTGTCGCGGTCTTCGCGCACAGCCTCGGTGGAGTCGGGCCATATCCGGCCAGGATACTTGGCCCTCAGCCTCTCTCGGGACTCGCGTGCCCGGGCTGCCGCGCTCTTGACGTCCTCGCTCCTGGGACTTCGCGTCGGCTTTAGTGGCATCCTGCGCTCTGACATATGCGCCTCCTCTAGGACAAGACCTACTCTTGACACATTATCACATGCACGATAGAACTCCGGCCCGATACGCTCCTCGCCCCCGGGCTCAGGTTCTTCGAGGGACGATGGGTCGCTTATTCGGGAGACTCCGGCGAGTGTCATCGGAGGCACGTCCGAGGCACGTCGGAGTGGCGGCTCGCGGCATACATCGCATTCCTCGCGCTCCTCGTCGCTTATTCCGGGAAGCTCCGGCGCGGTGCAGCGGAGGGACACCCGCACCACACCGCAACGGCGGGTTGCGATGCACCATGCGCCCCTCACGCCTCTCTTTTCTCGCCTTCTTCGAGGAGCGTATTCACGGCGGCCTCTACCGCGACGCGGCGGACTTCGGCGGCGCACCGGAGCGCGTCGGCGTCGTCGTCCTCTATGCCCACGTTCAGGAGGGCGTCGGCGAGCTCGTCGGTGGTCGGCATTAGAAAAGAGACGGTCGCTTCGACGAGCGCGGTGTACGCCGCCTCCGAGTCCGTGCTCATGCGCTCTCCTCTTCGTTGTCTTCCCTATCCGGATCCGGAACCACGATATCACCGACCCGCAGCTCTCCGTTGTCCATGCTCCACCCGTTTTCGGCGACGATACGCTCCGCCTGAGTCGGTCGAGTCTCCGGACTACAAGGGTGTCGCCTTCCCTGCAGTAGTCCAGCGCCGCTTCGAGCTTGGGTCTCGACTCCACCCTGCTGGATATTCTCTCCTCGAATATTCTCTCGCAGCCGGCCGTCGCGAGTTCGTTTCTCTGTAGCTCCGGATTCTGTTCCCGTTTCGAGACCCGCACACAGCCAACGTCCATGATCGCATCGTCTCACAGCGGGTTGCTTGTAGCTTGAGCCTCGTGGATACTTCCGGGCATGAAACCATACTCGAAGGATCTCAGGCTGAAGGTGCTGGAAGCCGTCGACCGCGGCATGGATCGCAGGGAGGTTGTCGAGGTCTTCGGCGTCTCGCTCCCCTCGATCAAACGCTGGCTTAAGAGAAGGAGGGAGACGGGCTCGGTCGAGGCGCGCCCGATCCCCGGCCCTCCGGCGAGGAAGAGGGCGGTTCTCTTGGAGTGGCTCCCATCGCAACTGGAGAACAATCCCGACCTAACTTTAGGCGAGCATTGCGGGGCGTTCGAGGAGGACTGTGGGGTGGAGGTGTCGAGGGCGGCGATGTGTCGAACCATCCCTCGCCTGCCGGGCGGGTGTCCGCTCGAAAAAAGTCTCCCATAGCCTCCGAGCGCG
>JACDAJ010000133.1 GCA_013695475.1 Rubrobacter sp.
GTGGAGATTCCGCCCGGCCTCCTCACGAGCGACGAGACCATCGAGCGCGTGAAGCGGCTCATAAAGTCGTTCGGAAAAACGCCGCTCGTGGTGCGAAAAGCGGTTCCGGGTTTCGTTGCGAACCGCTTCCTCATGCCGCTCATAATCGAGGCGTGCCGCCTCCTCGAAGAGGGTGTCGGGAGCGAGAGAGAGATTGACGAGATCATGAAAAAGGGGCTTGGTTTCCCGGTCGGCCCATTCGAGATGACCGACATGATCGGCCTCGACGTCGCCCTCGACGTCATCGAATACGTCCACGCCGAACTCGGCGAGTCTTTTTACACGCCGCCCCGAATCCTCAAAGAACACGTCCGGGCCGGAAAGCTCGGGCGGAAGAGCGGCGAAGGTTTTTACGTGTACGGCGACTCGGCCAAAAACTGACAAGCTGAAACGCGGCAAGCGAAGCGCGCCAACCAGCGCGACCGAAGGGAGCAAAACATGGGCCGACTCGAAGGAAGGGTGGCGTTCGTCACCGGGGCGGGGCGAGGTATCGGGCGGGCGACCGCCGAACGCTTCGCCCGCGAGGGGGCGCGTGTTTGCCTCACGGATATGGATGGGGAGGTCGCGGCCTCGGCGGCGGCGCAGCTTGTGGACGAGGGAGCCGATGTTTTCGCGGCGAAGGTGGACGTGACGAGCCGCACCGAGGTCGAGGAGGCGGTTCGGAAAGCGGTGGATCGGTATGGGCGGCTCGACATACTCGTGAACAACGCGGGGATCACACGGGATAATCTCATCTTCCGCATGTCCGACGACGAGTGGCGGTCGGTTTTGAACGTGCATCTCGTCGGCGGGTTTTTCTGCGCCCGCGCCGCTCAGAAACATATGGTCGAGAACGAGTATGGACGGATCGTGAACGTCTCGTCGGTGTCGGCGCTCGGGAACCGGGGGCAATCGAATTATTCGGCGGCGAAGGCGGGAATTCAAGGTTTCACGAAGACGCTCGCCATCGAACTCGGGCGGTACGGCGTCACGGTGAACTCGGTGGCTCCGGGCTTCATCGAGACGGAGATGACACGAGAGACGGCGGCTCGGCTCGGCGTGGACTTCGAGGATATGGTCGCGTCCGCCGTCGAGGATATTCCCGCCGGACGGAGTGGAAAGCCGAATGATGTGGCGGCGGCGATCCTCTTCTTCGCCTCCGAGGAAGCTTCATTCGTGAACGGGCAGGTTTTGTACGTCGCCGGCGGCCCGAAAGACTGACGCCGAGTCCGGTTTATTAGCATCGTGAAGTCGTGAGACCGCTCCGCCTCGTGAGGTCGCATTTCCCGAACTCACGAAGTGAGCGACTCGCGAAGCGGCGCATCGCGGAACGTGCGGCGACGCGCCTCACGACCCACCGAATGTGGGGCTGTTCACCCGGACTCGGTATGGCGAGTTTGGTACGGAATCCGGGGGATTTCTCCGTCCGGGAAGTTCGTCGGACTCGCTTCCGCTCTTTCTTTTCGGGCTATGAATTTTCGGGTTCGGGGAGGTCGGTGTTTTCGACGGGGAGGATCCACGCTTTCCGGGTGAGCGCGCGCTTTTATTTGGCGAGATCCACGCTCGGGTCTATGAGGGTTTGCGGCTCGCGCCCGTTGAGCGAGGCTCGCACGTCGGCCCGCGCTTCGACCTCGTCGTAGAGGACTCCGAGGGCGACGAAATGGAGGTGCATGCCGACTCCCGGCCACGGTGAGATCCACTCGAAGCCGTAGTATTTGAAAAAGAACGGCGGCTCGATGTACAAAGTCCGGATCCAGTCAAACGAAAAATAACGCCATGCTTCCCAAACCATGATCGCCCCAAAAACAATCCGGAAATACACGAGCGAAGCAATGTCCGCCCGCTCGAAGAGAAGCCAGAAGAGCTTCGTCGAAAACGCGCCGTTCTCCCTCGATGTCGCCGAACTCCCCGTCACATTCCATCGTATCCGAAGCGAATGGTCGGCGTGTGTCCGGCGGTTGGAGTTCGGTTAGATTTCGATGCG
>JACDAJ010000169.1 GCA_013695475.1 Rubrobacter sp.
ACTTTGAAGGTGGGTTCCGCCAAATCCCTCTTCCCGAGAGACCCGGAGACGGCGAACATGCTCCTCGAGGAACTCGAGCGCGACCTCGACGGGGCGATGGCCGACGTGAAACGGCTCGTATACGACCTCCGGCCCCCCGCCCTCGACGAACTCGGGCTGGCCGGGGCGATACGGGACTCCGCCTCGCAATACGACTCGGAGAGATTGCGCGTGGCATTCGAAGGGCCGGACAACCTCATAAACCTCCCCGCCGCCGTCGAAGTCGCCACATACCGCATATCACAGGAAGCCCTCGCGAACGTGGCCCGCCACGCGAACGCGAAGGAATGTCTCGTCCGCCTCTCGGTGGCCGGAAACCTCCTCGAACTCGAAGTGTCAGACGACGGAGCGGGACTCCCGGAGAAACGCCGGGCCGGGGTCGGACTCGCCTCGATGCGCGAGCGAGCCGAGGAGCTTGGCGGGACGTGCGAGGTCGGCGCTTCGCCGGAGGGCGGCGTCCGCGTCCTCATGCGGCTCCCGCTCCCCGATAAGAGAAAGGAAACCGAATGAGCGAAGCGAGCGGAATCGAAGGCTCGAGCGAAGTCCCCCCCGCCGCGCCACTTCTCCGGGTACTCGTCGCCGACGACCACCCGATGTTCCGCGACGGCGTGAGGGCGATGCTCCTCTCCGCGCCGGACATGGAATACGCCGGAGAGGCCGAGTCCGGGGAGGAGGCCGCCTGCCTCGCCGCCGAGATTCGCCCCCACGTCGTCGTCATGGACATACAAATGCCCGGAGGGGGCGGCATCGAAGCGACGCGGAGAATAAAGGACGAACGCCCCGAAACCAACGTCCTCATGGTCACGATGTTCGAGGACGACGCGACGGTTTTCGCCGCGATGCGGGCCGGGGCGTCGGGCTATATTCTAAAAGGCGCGAACTACGACGAGATGCTCCGGGCGATAAAAGCCGCCGGAAACGGGGAGGCTATTTTCAGTCCGAAGCTGGCGTTGCGCCTCGTGGATTTCTTCTCCGGGGCGGCGAGGAACCCTCCGCCCGAAGCCTTTCCCGAACTCTCCGAGCGAGAGCGGGAAACCCTCGACCTCATCGCGAGGGGACTAAAAAATCAGGAAATAGCGAAGCAGCTTTATCTCAGTCCGAAAACCGTTCGGAACAACGTCTCGTCTATCCTCCATAAATTGCACGCCGCCGACCGGGCGGAGGCGATCATCCGCGCCCGGGAGGCGGGGATGGGGTGAGAGGAGCGGGCCGGAGGGGGTATGGCGTCGGGGTTTCGCATGCTTCGCGAAGAGGAATTATCATGGCGCGGGTGGAGACGAAGGAGGCTGGATGAAACGTCGAGACGCGAGGAGGCTTCTCTCCTCGCTGGAGGAAATATTCGAGGCGACCCGCGACAAGTCAACGCAGCCGCCGTACCCGCCCGACGAGAAGACCGGAGCAATATCCCTCCCGCCCGAAGTCGCGATGGAGCTTCGCCGACTCGTTGGCTCGGGACAAAAGATCGAAGCCGTGAAGAGAACGGCGAAGCTCACAGGCGCCGGACTGAAAGCCTCGAAAGCATACGTGGACAACCTCCCGAAGCCGATGAAATGAGCTTCCTCCCAAAAAACTTCGACACACCGAAACTCCTCGAAACCGACCACTTCCGCCTCCGCCGAATTCGGCATCGGCTTGTCAGCCCGCTTCGCCAATCGGCTTTCAGCTTTTTCGGGTGCGGCGGAAGCCGTATGATGAAGTCGCTCACATGGCACGTGCGCGAGCTTCATGAACGATTCTGTGAGGCTTCGCCCCGAGAAGCCCGGCGAAGGCGTCGAGCGAGGAGATTATCTCGTCCGCCCCGATGCCTTTCGCTATGAAGACGATGCGGGTTCGGGTATCGTCGTCCGGCCATTCGTCGAGGTGCCTCGGAGGATGGATGACATGCTGTACGCCGTCGAGGACGACGGGGCCGTCGTCGCCCACGTCGAGAAGCCCTTTCACGCGGAGGATGTCCTCGCCGCGAGCGTGGAGGAGCATGCTCAGCCACGCCCCGAACGCCGCCCAGTCCACCGCCCCGTCGAAGGTGACCGAGACGGAACGAGTTTCCGAAGCATCGTGCGGCTCCGGGGAAATGAAGTCCGGCGCGGCGTGGGCGGCGTCCCGGTCGAGGATGTCGCCCGCCTCCACGTCTCCGAAGCTCGCCTCGATGACGCGGGCCGACGGGTTTATGCGGACGATGCGCGAGATGAGTCGCCGCGTGCCATTCGCCTCCGCCATGTCCGTCTTCGTCGCCACGACGGTATCCGCCGCGGCGATCTGTTTCGTCGCCTCCGGGTTCGCGTCGAGGTGGAGGTTTCCGTTCACCGCGTCCACCGTGGCGACGACGGATTCGACCTCGAAGCGATGTTGCAAAACGGGGTCGGAGAAGATAGTGAAGAGGATCGGGGCCGGGTCGGCAAGCCCGGTCGTCTCCACGACAACGCGCTCGACACTCGCCTCCCCCCTCTCCCTCACGCCGAGCAAATCCACGAGCGACTCGACGAGGTCACCCCTCGTCGCGCAGCAAACACATCCGTTCCCGAGCAAAACCGTCCGCTCGTCCACCCGCCGGAGAAGGTGATGGTCGAGGCCGACCTCCCCGAACTCGTTCACAAGGACGGCGGTGTTCCGCATCGCGGAGTCTTCGAGGATCTTCGAGAGAAGCGTCGTCTTCCCGCTCCCGAGGAAGCCCGTGACGACGATAATTGGGGTTTTCACCCGGCTTCCATCTTCTCGATGAACTTCGGGTCGAGGGGGTCGGGCGCGTATCCGAGCATCCTCTCCGCCGCCATCCACACCCCGCCGAGGTCGGCCACCATCTCCGTCCGACCCTTCGAGTCGCGCAAAATGTACTTCGACCCGCTCCAGTCCGAGAGCCGGAGTCCATAGTGGGACAAAACCTCCCCGACGAGCGAGGCGCGCCGGATGCGCCCCCGGCGGCGCATCATTTGATACTCGCCCTCGGAGATGCGCCCGGCTCGAACGGCATCCTCGAACTTCCGGTCCGTCCAATGAGGACTCGAAACGAATTCACCGCAAAGGATGCACATGAGGGTCGCTCCCTTCGGTCGCTCCGGTTATTGGTTATTGGTTTTTTGTATTTGCCAATAACCAACAACCAATAACCGTCTTTCTCACATCGGACGTTCGGAGCTTTCCATCGGGAAACGCTCCCGGAAGTCGTCGGCTATTTCCTCCATCGTGACCCACCGCACGCCGTCATGCCCGTTTATGTATTCGATGAGGCGTTCGTGCATGAGGAGGACTTGCGGACGACCCGACACGTCCGGGTGGATGGTCATCGGGAAGATGGCGTAGTCCATCTCGCGGTACACCCAGTCGAACTGGTCGCGCCAAAGTTGTTCGATGTCGCGGGGGTTCATGAAACCGTGCGTCGCCGGAGATGTCTTTATGAACATCATTGGCGGGAGGTCGTCCACGTACCAGTTTCCGGCGATTTTCACGAGGTCGATCTCCTCGCCCCGGACGAGCGGCTTCATCCACTCCGAGGCGGGTTTGGAATAGTCGATCTTCGTCCACGAGTCGCCCATCCTCGCGTAGTATGGGACGAAGTCGCGGTGTTGCAAAGAATGGTCGTATTTGTAGCCGTATTTCAGGAGGAGATCGTTCGAGACGGCGGACGCCTCCCACCACGGCGCGACGTTTCCGACGGGCTTCTTGCCGGAGAATTCCTCGATGAGATCCATGCACCGAACAAGGACTTCTTCTTCCTGCTCGGGTGTCATGGCGATGGGATTCTCGTGCGAATACCCGTGGCTCCCTATTTCATGCCCCGCCTCGACGACCATCTCCGTCTCCCGAGGAAACGTCTCGATGGAGTGGCCGGGGATGAACCACGTGGTTTTCATGTCGTACTTTTTGAAGAGGTCGAGCAATCTCGGCGTTCCGACTTCCCCGGCGAACATGCCGCGTGAGATGTCGTCGGGGGAGTCTTCGCCGCCGTATGATCCGAGCCATCCGGCGACCGCGTCAATGTCTATTCCGTACGAACAAAGGATTTCCTTCGCCATGTTCTCCCTTTCCCTCGCTTGCCCGGACAAAGCATAGCATTGGCCGCGAGGTTATGATCCTTTTATGAAACGATCGAAGATCACAGTCCTCTCGCTCGGTGGCACGATCTCCTCGACCGGGGAGGACGGCGTGAAACCGACGCTCACGGGTGAAGACCTCGTGGCCGACGTGCCGGAGATCGCGGAAGCGGCGGAAGTCGAAGCGTCGTCGTTCCGGCAGGCTCCATCGGGGGAGATCACGCTCGACGACCTCATCGAGCTTGCCGCGGAGATCGAAGCGTCTTTCGATTCCGGCTCCTCGGGTGCGGTCGTGACTCAGGGAACCGACACCATCGAAGAGACGTCGTTCGTACTCGACCTCATCGTGGGCCGCGACGAGCCGACCATCGTGACGGGCGCGATGCGGAACCCGACCCTCCCCGGCGCCGATGGCCCGGCGAATTTACTCGCGGCGGTGAAGGTCGCATCGAGCGAGGCGGCGCGAGGACTCGGAACGGTCGTCGTTTTCAACGATGAAATACACGCCGCGAGGTTCGTGAGAAAGACGCACACGCAAAGTCCGGCGAC
>JACDAJ010000198.1 GCA_013695475.1 Rubrobacter sp.
TTCCGTACCGCCTCCATACCCGAGCCTCCTTCGTTTGTTATACAAAGTTTAACATTGAGTTTGAGTGGGTCATATACACTCCCGAGCATGGCTCCGATCCTCAAAGACTTCCCGAACAGCTTCGAGACCGAGCGACTCCTCATACGAAGCCCCGCCCCCGGCGACGGCGCGGAACTCTTCGCGGCGATTCGGGACTCGTTCGACGAACTCGAACCGTGGATGCCGTGGGTGCATCACCATCGGACGCTCGACGGCTCCGAGAAAAGCGCGCGCCGGGGATGGGTCGAGTTCGTCGAACGAAAAGACCTCCGGATGCACCTGTTTCTGAAAGGGACGAAAACCCTCGTCGGGTCGAGCGGTTTGCACCGGATCGAATGGAGCATCCCCCAGTTCGAGATCGGATACTGGCTCCGAACGAGTTTCACCGGACACGGATACATGACCGAAGCCGTACGAGGCATAGCCGCCTTCGCCTTCGACGAACTCGGCGCGAAGCGAGTCGAAATAAAGTGCGACTCGACGAACGCGAAGAGCCTCCGCGTCGCCGAGCGATGCGGCTTCCGGCTCGAAGGCGAGCTTCGAAACAACGAGAAAAGTCCGAGCGGCGAACTTCGGGACACCCTCGTATATTCGATGCTTCCGAACGAAAAGGACGGCCTCCGCTAAATCGGCTTTCGGGTTCCCGTATTTCGGGTTCCCGTATTTCGGGTTCCCGCGACCCGGAGGAGAAAGTCCCGAACCTCCCCCGGACTCCGAAGAACGAACGTCTCCTTTTCTTCCGGCAGACTTTCGAGCTTCCGAAGTATCCCCGGCCTCCGGGTCTTCGGATAGTCCCACACGTATTTCAGAAATTGCCGTTCGAGACGTTCGGGGCATCCGGCGGCCATGTCGGGGCGGGGGGTTCGGCGGTACCGGAAGCGACGTTCAATGACGCGCCGGAGGCACGTGAGCCTCGGCATGTCGAGGAAGACGGCGGCGTCGGAGGCGGCGAGCCGCATGTCCATGGTGCCGCCATAATTCCCGTCCGTGATCCACGCTTCCCGCTCGATGAGTTCGCCGACGACCCTTTCCCATTCCGGAATGCGTCTCCACCTACCCAGGCTTCCAGAAAAAAGAATCGAGGTGGATCGTCGAAAGGTCGAGGATTTCTGAGAGATGCCGGGCGAAAGTGGACTTCCCCGCCCCGCCGCACCCGATCACGACGATCCTTTTCGGCGGCTCTCCCCGGAACATAGTCGGATTATACGAGGTCGCTCCCGAAAAGCCGACAGACGGCAAGCTCGAAAGCGAAGGGAGCCGCATACCTCATAAACAATCCGGACGGATGTTTCCCCATTCGGCGTTTTCGTGAGGTCGTATTTTCCGAACTCACCACCTCACGAAGCGAAGCGTCCTCACGCGCCCTCAAAGAAATGAAGCCTTCATCCGGACTCGGTGCCAGCCAGCCGAAAATCCAGCTTTATGTTTTTGCTGACCGACTGACAAGCTCGAAAGCGAAGCGGGCGGCAAGCTCGAAAGCGAAGCGACCCCCTCAAACCCGGTGCGGGCGCCTCCCCGCGAAAATCGCCATGAGGGCGGCTCCGGCTCCGAGGAGGGAGAGGAGGCAAAAGAGGAAGAAACCGAGTGGGAGGAAGTACACGGCGGCGAGGATCACCGCGCCCACTATCGCCGCAAAAGTATTTCCGGCCCGGTATCTCCCGGTCGCCATCGCCACTTTCCGCCCGATGAAGTACGCAACGACGATGGCCCCGAAAAGCACGAAAGCGAGGTATATGGGCGCGAGGAGGACGAGGATGGGGATGCCGACCCCCGAGACGAGGAGAACCGCGAACAAAACAATCGCCGCGACCACCGAGCCGACCCCCGCGAGGAGCGACCACACCGGAGCCTCCCCGAGCTGCCGCGACGAAGCCCCGAGAGGGCGGGGCGCGACGACGGAGGCGAGGATGGTCGCCGCGGCGAAGAAAGCGGCGGCGAAGAGCCACCCGATGAAGCCGAGGAGGTCGGACGCGCCCGAGCCTTCGCCGCCGCCGACGCCGATATCGGAGGCCATCCCGGCCATCGTGCCGTCGAATCGGGCGGTCGGCGCGGCGGTGAACTCGCCGCTTCCGTGGAAGACCTTCCCCTCCACGGCCGCCTCGGGGCCGAGATCCACGTTCCCACGCTCCACGGCGACATCGCCGTCCACCTCGGAGTCTATATACACGTTCCCGAAGCCGGCGTTTATGTCGCCGTCCACGGGGGCGGTGACCTCGACGTTCCCCATCCCCGACCGGATGTCCCCGTCCACGGGGCCGAGGATGATGATGTTGCCTTTGGCCGCCTTCACATCCCCCTCGACCTCGCCGAGAACCTCGATGTTCCCGACGCTCGTGGAGACCCCGTTCCCGGCGACCTGTCCGCGCTCGACGACGATGGTTCCGAAAGGCTTGTTTTCGGCATAGGCGGGGTTCGAGCCTAATAAAAAGAGGAGGAGGGCGGCAAAGACGGCGAAGATAGCCGCCGATGGCCGCGTCGCGGTCGGCCATCGGCGGGGGGCGGCGATGGTCATGCCCTTCTTGTCTCGCCCGCCCGCCGACGGAGGGCCGAGAAGACGACCCCGGCCACGAGGATGTCGAACATGGCTCCGACGACGAGCGCGACGGCTATGATCGGCCCGGCGAAAGAGAGCATCATCGCCGCGACGTCCGCGAATCCGGAGGACACGCCCCAAAACATCTCAAGCGGCCCGGAGGCCATTATGAACGGGCTCATCCCGTCGAGACTCAAAGCGGCCCCCGCCGAAAGCAATATGCCGAGCGCGAGCGCCGCCCACAGAAAACGAACCTTCACCGAGCGCGTCGGAAGCGCCATCGCGACCTCCCGGCACACCGACGGCGGAGCTTCGAAAGAGCCATCCCCCACCGAGCAAAGACTCTCGCTGAGAGCCTTCTCCCGCTCGTAGCGGCCCCGGCATCCGGGGCATCCTTCGAGGTGGGATGCGACTTCCTTCTTCCGCTTCGGCCCGAGCGCGCCGTCCACGAACTCGAAGATGGCCTCCGAGTCGCAGCGATTCGTGTCACGGCCCATGCTCATCCGGCATGCTCCCCGGAGAGCTTTTCGCCGACCATGTTCCTCGCCCGGAAGAGGCGGCTTTTGACCGCCGGGACGGTGATCGAGAGTACTTCCGCTATCTCCGCGTAGCTCATCTCCTCGTTATACCGCAGCATGAGCGGAACCTGGTACGTCTCCGGCAAAGATTCCATCGCCGCCCGAACCCCCGCGTCCCTTTCGGCGTCCATCGCCATCTTCTCCGGGCCGCCGCCGGAGACCTCGCTGTGGATTTCCTGGTTGAACTCGACCATCTCGCGCCGACGACGCAATGTGTCTATCCCGAGGTTGTTGGCGATGGCGAGAAGCCACGTCTTGAAACGGTACTCCGGATTGAAGCTGTCGAGGCGGTCGTATGCGCGGAGGAAAGTTTCCTGCATGAGATCCTCGGCGGATATTTCCCGCTTCGCATACGGATAAAGCACCTTCGCCACAAGCCGCTCATAGCGGCCGACGAGCTCTTCATACGAGCGCGTGTCGCCCGCGAGGGTGCGCGAGACAAGCTCGTTGTCTTCGAGTTCGCCTCGGCGAACCGAGAGGCTTTTGAGCCGCTCGCGCCATCCGCTTCTGCCTAGTGTCACGGTAGATGTGTATTCCATACTGGTATTTTATTACGACTCGAACCCTCGAAGGTTTCTAAAAAACTCCGCCGCCCTCCCGCGAAAGCGCGAAGGCGGAGCGCGCCGGGCAGCGAAGGGGCGGCTGGAATTCCCACTATCCGCCGCTCGCTATTCCACTTTTCTCCGTTGTTCATAAGGGATCCAGGCAATGCCCCCGCCGCCGGAGGAGCGGCGTTTGCCTTTCCGACTCCTCCGACTCCTCCCCGAGCGGCGACGCCGTCAACCGGGCGCCGCGCCGCGCCCGCTCCGGTTTCCGTCCCGTTTTCTGGAAGAATGTCAGCCATGAGCCAGAAGCCCGGACTTATGGATCGAAGAACCACGACCGCGCTCGTCCTTCTCGCGCTTTCGCACGCCGCGGTACTCGGGGTCGTCATAATTCTCGCGGCTTCGGGCGGGGCGGCTTTCCAGGTTGAGATCTTCCGCGACTACGCCGACCGCATCGCCGCCGGGGAACTCCCATACGCCGACTTCCCCCACGAATACCCTCCTCTCAGCCTCGCCATCCTCATCCTCCCGAGGCTTTTCACCGACGACCCGACACTTTACGCCGCCCTCTTCGGGGTCGAAATATTTATCTGCGACCTCGCCATCATGTACGTCCTCTCAAGGATAGGGCTTAAACCGCTCGTTCTCTACGGTGTTTCGATGCTCCTTTTCTGGCGCGTCCCATTCATCCGCCACGACCTCATCCCCGTCGCCATCGCCACCATCGGCGCCTTCGCCCTCCTCCGGGGAAGATTCATGTGGGCCGCGATCCTGTGGGGAGCGGGCGGCGCTTTGAAACTTTATCCCGTCGTCGCCGTCCCCGCCCTCGCCTTCGGAGCGACTTTGTGGGAGACATTGAAAAGATGGACACTCGCCGGAGCCGTGTTCGCGGTGGGAATACTGTGGGGCGTCTTCGCGTTCGGGACGGAGGCGCTCATGTTCCTCACGTACCATTCGGAGCGGCCCGCGCAGGTCGAGAGCATGGCCGGGAACATCCAGTTCTTCATCGGCGACTTCGAGGTCGTGAACACCTTCGGGAGCTTCAATGTCGTCGGGCCGGGGAGCGAGGCAATCGTCTCTTTCTTCGGGGCTTTCCAAATACTTATGACTCTCCTCGGACTCGGGGTGGCGTATTTCCATGGGCGCGGAACGAACATGAGAGTCGCGGCGGTTCGGGGGGCGGCGCTCGCGACGTTCGCGTTCTCGGTGTTCGGGAAGGTGTTCGCGTGGCACTATCTTTTCTGGCCGCTCCCGCTCGTCGCAATGGCGTACGGCCTCGTCGGCCTCCGGTTCCCGAAACTCACGTGGGGGCTTTATTTAGCGGCGATACTTTCGACCACGGCGATGAACGAGCAATATTGGGCGGTCTCCGAGAACGTCCCGTACTTCGTGGCGATGCTAACCGTGAGGAATCTCATCCTCCTCCCGCTCTTCGTCCTCCTCCTTCTTCCGACGAAGGATCGTGGAGAAGAGGGCTAAAATTCCGAGTCCGACGACCGACGCATTCACAATCCCGACGTCCCGCGCCTCCGGCCTCCCCTCGACGTCGAGAGTCTCCCCGACTTGCTCGCCGGAATACACCTTCACGAGCGGCACGCCGCCTTTCTCGTCCTCGAAGAGCGGCTCCATCCCTTCGAGGGCGAGCATTTGATCCGTATAAATGGACTGCCGAGGAAGGAAGAGGAAGTATGAATCCTCGCGCGGCTCCTCGTCGGAGGTGAAGGTTTCGACGGCTATGGGGGCGAGGTACGCCGGGCGGAGGTCATCGCGCATCCCGCCCGTCCGGCTATAACTTTCGGCGACGGGGTACGTCCCGGCTTGAACGTACACGGTGGAATTCTCGGGGGCGTTTTCGTTCACCCACTCGACGGCGCTCTCGTATGTGTTTGCGAGGTACGTCGTCTCGAAGCCGATGGCGTTCGCGCCGGGTGCGAGTCCGACCGCCTCGCCGTAATATTCGAGCGAGTTTTCCGTCCCCGTCCAAATTATCCCCGGCAAAGCGAGCGCGGCGTACACGGCGAGCGCGGCGGCGAGGTTTATTCGGAAGCGGCTCATTCGGAGGCGGGCGAGGACCCATGCGAAACCGATTCCGGCGCACATCGCCCATAATGGGAAGGCCGCCAAAAACTGTCTCGGGCCACCGTATACGGGTGTCAAACCGGAACCCGCGACCGCGAGTACGAGGGCGAGGTTTATGAGGAGCCACGCCGGGGCCGGGTTCCCCACTTTTTTCAAAAGCCTCGCCGCGCCGAAAACCCCCGCCGCCGCGACGACGAGCGGGACGAAGACAATGAGGGCGGCGAGCGGATAATGGAAAGGCGCGCCGGCCCACCATTCGCCGAGATAGTATGTGAGGCGTTCGTTTTGGAGGCCGCTCGTCCACGTCAGGAAATCGAGTGTGCGGGGGATCGGCTCCCGCCAAAGCCACGGCCATATCCCGAAGAACGCCACAGCCCCGACCCCGAAACTCGCGAAGAGCCGCGCGAAAACGCCCCTCTCCCGTCTAAAAACAGCCGCCCATAAAACAGCGGCGAGGACGACCGGGAAGACGGTGAGTTTCGTGGCGAACGCCATTCCGACGACGAGTCCCGTCCACAAAATCCGCCGTTTTCCTCCGCCGCGCATGAGCCGGAAGAGAAGGACGGCGGAGATGACGTACATTGCGGCGGCGGCTCCGTCGAGTTGCCCGAGGCGGGCGAAGCCGAAGAGGACGGGGATGAGGGGCATCGAGACCGCCGTCCCCCACGCCGCCGCCGCTCCGAACTCGTCGCGGACGAAACGGAAGGCGACGTGAATCGAGATCAAAAACAGGGCGTACGAGGCCATCCGGTAGAAATCCCCGACGGCCTCGAGGTTCTCCGTCCCGAAAAACAAAACCCCGAGTCCGGCGAACGGGAGCGCCCAAAGTTTGAAGAAAGGCGGGGCTTCGTGGCTCTGCTCCCAGAAACGGTCAATGGACGACCACCATTCCGAAGGGTTCTCAAAAATATTCCCGAACCACGAAAGATAAAGGTACGACGAGCCGAAATAGTTCGGCTCGTCCCACGAAATCCCGATGCGCCCGACCGTCAGAACCCCGACGAGGAGCAAGAAAACGAGGTAAAAGAAAAGGAGACGAGGCTCCCTCGAAATGTCCGGCGCGCCCTTGTTCACGCGCCTATTTTAGACGTCGGAGGTGAAAATCCAGCAAAAGTCCGGTTAAAACCTCGGCTCGATCACTT
>JACDAJ010000223.1 GCA_013695475.1 Rubrobacter sp.
TCCGCCGGAGCGTGTCCGGGTTCGCGTCCGTCACGTCCTCGCCCTTTATGAAGATCCGGCCCGAAGTCGGCTCGATGATGCGGTTGATCATCTTCATCGTCGTCGTCTTCCCGCACCCCGACGGCCCGACGAAGACGACCGTCTCGCCCTCGTATATCTCCATCGTAAGCTCCTCGACCGCCGGCTCGTCGGTGCCGGGGAAGGTCTTCGAGAGCTTCTCGAGGTGGATCATGGCCTTTCCGCGGTTCTCCGCATGGTTCTCTGCGGTGCCGTTCTGGATGTTCCTTTCTTCGCTCAATTCAACCCCTTTGAAATGGTCAGCCTGTTCAAAACAGCGAACGCCAGCTCGAAGACGAGCGCGAGCACGATGATGCCGAGGAAGCCTCCGAGCACCAAGTTCACCGAGTTCGCCCCGCCGATGCGGCTGAGGCCGGAGAAGATGTCCCCGCCGAGTCCGGGGCCGTTCACGTAAGCCGCGATCGCCGCGATGCCCAAAATCAAAAGCGCCGACACCCGTATTCCGGCGATGATGACCGGCCACGCCAGCGGCAATTCGATCTTCGTGAGCTGTTGCCAGTTGCTGTATCCCATCCCCTTCGCGCTCTCCGTTATCGCGGGGTCAACCGACCGAAGTCCGGTGATCGTGTTCCGAAGGATCGAAAGCACCGCATACGCCGAGAGGACCACGACCGTCGGGGTGAACCCGAGGCCGAGGATCGGGATCATAAGCCCGAACAACGCGAACGACGGGATCGTGAGCATCGTCGAGGCGACCGCGAGAACGAGCTGCGCGGCGACCGGGCGACGATACGTCAAAATCCCGAGCGTAACCCCGATCAAAGTCGCTATCAAAAGCGAGACGAGTACGACTTGTGCATGCTGTATGGATGTCTCGAGGAGGTTGTCCCACCGCGACAGCAAATATTCGCCAAAGCCCAAACTATTCATGCTGCTCCCCGCTCTTTGGAATCATGCATGGTCTCTCCATCTTCTCCTTTGCTTTATGTGCCTTCGGTTCGCCGTCGGTTCGAGCGCGTATCGCCCTGTGCCCACGACCCGCCGGATACTCCGGAGAGGGCGCGAGTCCCGCAAAACCCCTGCTTTTCTCGCTTTCCCGCACTTTCGTAACCGGACATCATATTGTCTGAAATATGCCGTTTTGTCAATAGCGCATCACCGAATGCCTATTCGGAAGCCCCCGCCCGTGAGACCCCCCGCCCGTGAGACGCATGGACGAAGGTAATATACTTGCCCAATGATAGCGGAGAACATAGAACAACTCGCGCAAAGACTCCACGAAAAACTCGAAGGTCGCCTCGAAGGCTCCCTCCGAACCGACCCCGCCGCCCGCGCCATGTACTCCACCGACGCCTCCATTTACCAACGAAGCCCCATCGCCGTAGTCGTCGCCCACTCCGAGAACGACGTGAAGCTCACCGTGAAAACCGCCTCCGAACTCGGTGTCCCCATCACACCACGCGGAACCGGAACCTCCCTCGCCGGACAAGCCACCGCCCCCGGAATTTCCCTCGACGTCTCCGAAATGGACGAAATCTCCGAACTCGACACCGACAGGCGCCGCGTCATCGTCGGGCCGGGAGCCATCCAGGGCGAACTGAGCGCCCTCGTCGAACCCCACAAACTCACCTTCGGCGCGGATACCTCCACCTCCGACGTGGCGACCCTCGGGGGTATGATCGGCAACAATTCCGCCGGGATGAGGAGCCTCGTATACGGCACCACGGCGGATCAAATCCTCGCCCTCCGGTGCGTCCTCGCCGATGGCGAGACGGTGGAGCTTTATCCGATGTCCCGCAAGGAAGCCGAGCGGAAGGCGAACGGCGAAGGAGCCGAGGCCCGACTCATCCGGGGCGCGCTCGACATCGGGCGGCGATACGAGGGCGAGATAAAGCGTCGCTTCCCGCGCCTCATCCGGCGCGTCTCGGGGTACGGCCTCGACGCGCTCGTGGACTCCGAGGAACTCGACCTCACCCGCCTCGTGTGCGGCTCGGAGGGAACTCTCGCGGTCGTCACGCAAGCCGAACTCGTTCTCCGAGAACTCCCCGACGCCCGCGCCCTCGTCTCCTTCGAGTTCGACTCGCTCGCCGCCTCCGCCCGAGCGACCGTCGAACTCCTCAAAACGAGCCCCTCCGCCGTTGAGCTCCTCGACGACGTGGCGATCGGTCGCGCACGGGCGAACCCGGCGTACCGGAGCGCGACGGAGTTCGTACGCGGAAACCCCCGCGCCCTCCTCCTCGTCGAATGGAGCGGGACGGAGGACGAGATAAAAGAACGCCTCGCCTCCGTGGATGAACTCGGCGAGTCGTTGAAGGCGAACTCGGTCGCGCCGCTCCGGACTCGCGAGGAGCAGTCGCAGACTGTGAAGCTCCGGAAGTCCATACTCCCGCTCCTCCTCGGGACATCGGAGGACGAGAAGCCCGTCGCCTTCGTCGAGGACGCCGCCGTGCCGCCCGACCGCCTCGAAGAATTCGTGAACCGCTTCGAGGAGATCGTCGAGGAAAACGGAACGTGGGCGTGCTTTTACGGCCACGCGAGCGTCGGGACTCTCCACGTTCGCCCCGCCCTCGACACCGCCGACCGGGCCGGGGTCGAGAAGATGCGGCGCATCGCCGAGGAGGTCGCCGACCTCGTCTCCGACCTCGGGGGATCGATCTCCGGCGAGCACGGCGACGGACTCTCCCGCTCCGAGTTCCTCGAAAAAATGTACGGCTCCGAAATACTCCGCGCTTTCGAGGAAGTGAAGAACCTCTTCGACCCGGAGCGTCGATTGAATCCGGATGTCATC
>JACDAJ010000233.1 GCA_013695475.1 Rubrobacter sp.
AAAGAGTAAAATCCCCCGCATGGTTTTTACGAAAGTATGCGGCATGACGAGAACGGAGGACGCGCGAAACGCCGCCGACTCCGGCGCCGACGCCATCGGCCTCATCTTCGCCGAAAGCCCGAGGAAAGTGAGCATCGAAAAGGCGAAGGAAATCACCGCCCCGCTCCCCGACTCCGTCCGAAAGGTCGGGGTGTTCGTGAACGAAGGGACGGAGAGGGTTCGGGAGGTCGCGTCGGAGGTCGGCCTCGATCTCATCCAGCTTCATGGCGACGAGGGGCCGGACGACGTTTTGCTTTTGCGCGACAAAGGCTTCACCGTTATGAAGGCGATGCGTATTAAAGACGAGCATTCGCTTCGGGGGATGGAGCTTTTCGAGCCGGACTTTTTCCTCCTCGACGCATGGAAAAAAGACGCCTATGGGGGTACCGGAACCCGCTTCGACTGGGATGTGGCGAAGGCGCTTCGAGGACGTGCTAACATCGTCGTTTCCGGGGGGCTGAATTCGGAGAACGTTCGAGACGCCATCGAGTTTTTCGAGCCTTTCGGAGTGGACGCTTCGAGTTCCCTCGAAACGAGACCCGGAGTGAAATGCGGCGACTTGGTTCGGAGGTTTGTTCGTGCAGCAAAAGGTTGACGGCCGCGCCGGATACTTCGGCAAATACGGCGGCAAATACGTCCCCGAAACCCTCATATACGCCCTCGAAGAACTCGAAGAGGCATACGAGAAATACCGCAACGACCCGGAGTTTTTGGAGGAACTCGACGCTCTCGCCAAGGATTTCGTCGGACGCCCGACCCCGCTCATGCTCGCCGAGCGCCTCACGAAAAAATGGGGCGGCGCGAACGTGTGGTTCAAAAGAGAGGATTTGGCGCATACGGGAGCGCACAAAATAAACAATACCCTCGGGCAGATCCTCCTCGCCGACCGGATGGGGAAAAAGAGGATCATCGCCGAGACGGGAGCCGGACAACATGGCGTCGCCACAGCCGCCGTCGCCGCGCTTTACGGGAAAGAATGCGTCGTGTATATGGGCGAGGAAGACACGCACCGCCAAAGATTGAACGTCGTGCGGATGAAGCTCATGGGGACGGAGGTTCGTCCGGTGTACTCCGGCTCGCGCACTTTGAAGGACGCGACGAGCGAGGCTATCCGGGACTGGGTGGCGAACGTCGAGGACACGCATTACATAATCGGGAGCGTGGTCGGCCCGGCTCCGTATCCGCGGATCGTGCGCGACCTCCAATCCGTCATCGGGAGCGAAATGGAGATCCAATCTCGTGAGAAATTCGGCGGCGACCCGGACGCCATCGTCGCATGCGTCGGCGGCGGCTCGAACGCCGTCGGAGCGTTCCATCCCTTCGTCGGACGCGAGAACGTCCGGCTCGTCGGGGTCGAGGCGGCGGGGATGGGCATCGAGAGTGGCAAGCACGGAGCGTCCCTCGGAGAAGGGAAACTCGGCGTTTTGCATGGCTCGAAAAGCTATGTTCTCCAAACCGAGGCCGGGCAAATCGTCGAGGCGTATTCGGTGTCGGCGGGCCTCGACTATCCCGGAACCGGGCCGGAGCATGCGTATTTCAAAGACGAGAAAATTGCCGAATACGTGAGCGTCACCGACGCCGAAGCACTCGAAGCGTTCACGCTTTGCTCCCGCGCCGAGGGAATTATTCCGGCGCTCGAAACGGCGCACGCCCTTTTCCACGCGGAGAAAATCGCGAAGGAACTCGGGGCGGGAAAGAACATGGTCGTCAATTTCTCCGGTCGCGGCGACAAGGATGTCGAGGCGGCGGCGGAGGCTCTCGGTGTCTGACGCGGGCTGTGTTTCCTCGGCTTTCGGAGAGGGGCGGGCCGCGCTCATTCCGTATCTCACGGGCGGGTATCCGAGCCTCGACGGAGCCAAAGAAGTCGGGGAGGCGTATATTGAGGCGGGGGCGGACATTGTGGAGATCGGGGTTCCATTCTCCGACCCGCTTGCCGACGGGCCGGTCATTCAAGGCACGACGAAGAAGGCTCTCGAAAACGGGACGGACCTCGAATATTGCCTCGATCTCGCGTCGGGGTTTTCGGGTCGGGTTCCGGTCGCGTTCCTCATTTATTACAACGTCATCTTCGCCCGAGGCGTGGAGCGGTTTCTTTCCGAAGCCTCGGACGCGGGGGTTTCGGGACTCGTGATCCCCGACCTTCCGATGGACGAGTCGGAGGAGTTCTCCGGGTTCGCGGCGAAGGCGGGGGTTTCATTTTGTCCGCTCGCGGCTCCGACTTCGACAGACTCTCGTTTGGATGAGATCGGGGCCGCCGCGACGGGCTTCGTGTATTGCGTCTCGGTGGCGGGGGTCACGGGGGCGAGGGATTCTTTGCCACCCGGCGCGGTCGAGCTTCTTCGTCGGGTAAAAGCCAAAACTTCGGCTCCGGCGGCGCTCGGGTTCGGCATCGGATCTCCGGAGACGGCGGCGGAGGCTGCGAGGGAGGCCGACGGGGTCATCATCGGGAGCAAATTGATGCAGATCGTGGACGAAGGAGGCCCGGAGGCGGCGGGGGCGTGGCTCGGGAAAGTTAAAGACGCCATGTCCTCGGTCGGGGCGCGGGGCTGACATCCGGAACTGGCTGAACAGACGGCGGGAGTATTCCCGCACCGCGCCGGAGACTGAGAGCGGCGTCCCGGCGATGGACGGCGTTTTCACGAAGTGCGACAGTTGCAATCAGCCGATTTACGAGAAAGACCTTCGCGCCCGTTTCAACGTTTGCCCGAACTGCGAGCATCACTATCCGCTCCCGGCGACGGATCGCATCCGGCTCCTCTCCGACTCCGGCACTTTCCGCGAGCGCGACTACGGCCTCGTCACCGACGACCCGCTGAAATTCGAGGGGTACGGCGAAAGGCTCGCCAAAGCGAAGAAAAAGAGCGGCCTCAACGACGCGGTGATGAGCGGGACGTGCGAAGTCGGGGGGCATCACATCGCGCTCGCCGCCCTCGACTTCCGCTTCATCGGTGGCTCGATGGGAAGCGTCGTCGGCGAGAAGGTGGCGAGGACCATCGAACTCGGCCTCTCCGAAGAACTCCCGCTCGTCATCGTTTCCGCTTCCGGCGGGGCGAGGATGTTCGAGGGCATATACTCGCTCATGCAAATGGCGAAGACGAGCGTCGTCCTCTCCCGCTTCATGGACGGGGGCAAACCATACATCTCGGTACTCACCGACCCGACTTTCGGCGGGGTGACGGCATCGTTCGCGACGTCGGCGGACATAATAATCGCGGAGCCGGGGGCGAGGATCGGCTTCGCCGGGGCGCGCGTCATCGAACAAACCACGAAAGAAAGCTTGCCCGAGGGATTCCAAACGTCGGAGTTCCAAAAAGAGCATGGGATGGTTGACCGGATCGTCCATCGCCTCGCGTTGAAGGGCGACCTCGAACGGGTTTTGGGATTTCTGTCGTGAGAAACAAGGTTATTGGTTCGTGGTTATTGGTTATTGGCAAAAACCTAAGAACCAACAACCAACAACCAATAACCGGGAGCGAAGCGACCGAACCGGAGCGAAGCGACCCATGATGCTTGACTTCGAGAGGCCGATCCTCGAGCTCGAGCAGCGCATCGGCGAGCTTCGGAACCTCGCCGGGGAATCGCGGGAGCTTCAGGCGGAGATCGCCCGCCTCGAAGACGCCCTCGACGGGGCGAAGCGCCGGATCTTCTCGAACCTCACGCCGTACCAGCGCGTGCAAATCGCCCGCCATCCCGAACGCCCGAACTTCCGGTCGTACCGCGACGCCCTCGCCGATGATTTCTACGAACTCGCCGGAGACCGTCTGCATGGCGACGACACCGCCGTGCGTGGCGGCTTCGCCCAGATCTTCGGCCACGATGTCGTCCTCGTCGGACACGACAAAGGAGCGGACGTGGAGAGTCGCGTCGCGGGGAACTTCGGGATGGCCCATCCGGAGGGGTGCCGGAAGGTGAATCGGCTTTATGAGCTTGCCGGGAAGTTCGGGCTTCCGCTCGTGCTTCTCGTTGACACGCCGGGGGCGTTCGCCGGACGGCAGGCCGAGGAGCGGGGTCAGGCGTGGGCGATTTCCGCCGACCTCATGGCGCTTGCCAAAGTTCCGGTTCCGGTCGTCTCGTTCATTATTGGCGAAGGTGGGTCGGGGGGGGCATTGGCGATGTGCGTCGCGGATCACGTCGGGATGCTCGAGAACTCATACCTCTCGGTCATCGCCCCGGAGGCGTGCGCTTCCATAATCTTCCGCGACCCGAGCCGGGCCGCCGAGGCCGCCGCCGCGCTCAAACTGACGGCGAGTGATCTGAAGGGGCATGGAGTCGCCGATGAGATCGTCCCGGAGCCGCTCGGCGGGGCGCATCGCAGCCCCGAGAAGACCATCGAGCGGGTCGGTGAATCCCTCGAACGAGTCCTCGAAAGTTTCGCCGGGAAGAACTCCGAAACCCTTCTCCGAAATCGCCATGATCGGTACCGGAGCATCGGGGCGCATGCCGAGGCGTGGAGGATTTAGTGCGAAGGCGGGGAGCGCGACGAATCGGCGGTCGCGCTCCCGAAGCGGAGCTATTTGACTTTACGCTCCTCCGAACCCCACACCTCGGCGTTTTTGAGGCCGGGGATGTTGTTCGCGTGGAATGTCGGGTTGTCGCCGCGCTTTCTTTGGCGCGTATAGTCATTGAGCGCTTTTATGGCGATGGGGGCGAGGATGGCGATGGCGGCGAGGTTCACGAGGGCCATCGAACCCATGAAGAGGTCGGCGAGGAGCCACACGAGTTCGATGCCCGCGACCGACCCGAAGAGGACGAGCGCCATGACCGCGATGCGGAAATAGAAAACGTATCGGCTGTCGCGGGTTATGAACTCGATGTTCGTCTCGCCGTAATAATAGTTCGCGATGATCGAAGACCCCGCGAACGTGAACACCGCGAACGCGATGAACGCCGAAGCCCATCCGCCGATCTGCGAGGAGAGAGCTTGCTGCGTGAGCGCGATCCCATCGGCCTCGCTCGACTCGTATATCCCGGAGAACAAAATGATGAACGCCGTCGCCGAGCATATGACGAGCGTGTCAACGAAAACCCCGAGCGACTGGACGAGTCCCTGTTTCACCGGATGCGTCACGTTCGCCGTCGCCGCCGCGTTCGGCGCGCTCCCCATCCCGGCCTCGTTCGAGAAGAGGCCGCGCTGAACGCCGACGAGAAGGGCCGCCCCGAGGCCGCCGCCGAGAGCCGGACGAAGCCCGAAGGCGTCCGAGACGATGAGGAAGAGGACGTTCGGTATCTGGGTGAAATTAATGGCGATGATATAGACGGCCATGAGGACATAGGGAATCGCGAGTACGGGAACCACGATCTCCGCCACGCGGGCTATCCTCTCTATCCCACCGAAGATGACGAGTCCCGTCAAAATCGTCAACGCCACCCCGAGGGCGATCTGGGGGACTCCATACGCCTCGTTGAACGCGAGCGAAATAGTGTTCGCCTGAACGGACGTGAAGATGAGGCCGAAGCACATGGTTATGAGAACGGCGAACAAAACCCCCATCCACCGTTGCCCGAGAGCCTTCTCCATATAGTATGCCGGCCCGCCGCGGAAAGTGTCGCCGTCGCGGACTTTGTAAATCTGGGCGAGCGTGCTTTCGATGAACGCCGACCCCGCGCCGACGAGGGCGATGATCCACATCCAGAAAACCGCCCCCGGCCCGCCGACCCCGATGGCGAGCGCGACCCCGGCCAAATTCCCCGTCCCGACCCTCGCCGCCGTCCCGACGCAAAACGCCCCGAACGACGACACCCCGGAATCGGAGCCGGAGTCCCGCACCAAAAGCCTCACCATCTCCCCGAACATCCGAAACTGCACGAAGCGCGACCGGATGGTGAAATAAAGCCCGAGTCCGATGAGGAGCGCCACGAGCAAATACGTCCAAATAACGTCGGTTATCCCCGAAACGAGGCTCTCGAATCCAGCCACGGTCTTCTCCTCCCAAACGCCTCCACAAAGCCCCCGACTACCCATCGAGGAAACTCCGGGCAGTATAGACGAACGGAAGATTCCGGGCGCGGAACGCCGAGCCTCGCGAGCCGCCCCGGATCACGCGGAACCCGGATGAGGGTTCCATCGTTGGCAGGTTCGTGAGATCGTGAGTCGTATTTCCCGACCCGCGAAGCGGAGCGTCTCACGAACAGCGGAACGCCGGGCCTCGCGAGCCGCCCCGTATGGTCGGGGCTATCGGAGTATCATGAGCGCGAGCGCGACGGCCATCGCCGCGAACGACGCCACCCCGAACACGAGGGCGACACCCGAACCGAAATGAACGAGCGAAACATAAAGCCCGGCGATCATGGCGAGGCCGACAGCGTATGCGACCATCCATCTCGGGGAGCGCATGACATCATCCGCCGTCCCGCTCCACCCGCCCGAGGATCGCCTCGGCGACCGCCTCGGGAGCCTCGCGCTGTATGAAATGCCCGACGCCGGGAAGCACGCGCCGCTCGTATTCCTTCGTGAAGAAACCTTCTTTGCCTTCCGAAGTCTCCGGCAAAGTCGCGCCGTCGGCCCCGCCCATTATGAGCGTCGTCGGGACGTGTATCTTCGGCGGGTTTTCGAGTCGCTTTTCGAGTTCGTCGTATGCCGGGTCGCCCTCGGCACTCGCCCATCGGTGCCGATACGAGTGGATGGCGATATCCACGAAATCCTCGTTATCGAAGGAGCGGGCCGTCGCCTCGAACTCCTCGTCCGAAAAGTCCCAGTTCGGCGACCATACGCGCCAGAGATGTTCGCAGAAAGCGCGGCGGTTTTCGGAAAGCTCCTTCCGCCCCCTCTCCATATTGAAGAACCATTGATACCAATAATTCTGTGTCTGCGCGGGCGACAGCCGCTGATCCGGACTATTCGTCCCATACCCGACCGCGAGCGCGACGAGCGACGACACCCGCTCCGGATGGAGCGAAGCGAATATATAAGCCGCCCTCGCCCCCCAGTCATGACCGACGAGAACGAAACGG
>JACDAJ010000235.1 GCA_013695475.1 Rubrobacter sp.
TTCTCCGGCTCGTCCATGAACGGGGGGACGAACATTTCGGCGATATGGAATGTGCCGTCTTCGTCGCGCCTTTTCGAGGGGATGGGGAGTACGAATCACGCGGCGTTATGAGATCTCCTTCGGCGAACTTTTTTGGAAGCGTGGCGTGCCGTATCCCCGCCGCCCGGAGAACACGGCTTTCGGGAAAAACGAAGCCGTCGGTGGGGGTCGGGGTCGAGGCTTCCACAAACCACCGGGAGAGCCATGAGTGAAGAACTCTTCGCCCCGATCTTCATCCCCGACGAGCTTCGAGAATCCACGGGCGGACGGGCGTGGCTCCAATCCATGCTCGATGCCGAAGCCGCACTCGCGCGGGCGGAGTCGAAGGTCGGACTCTTTTCGACCGATGATGCCGAGACAATCGCCGCTCATTGCGACGCGAGCCGATTCGACGTCGAGGGGATCGGACACGCCGGACGCGGCCCCGGAAGCCCCGTTCCGCCGATGGTGAAGGCTTTGACGGAGAGTGTTCGCGAGACCTCCAAAGAGGCGGCGCGGCACGTCCACAAAGGCGCGACGAGCCAGGATATTTTGGATACGGCGGCGATGCTCGTCTTCCGACGGACGACGGACATCATGCTCGACGGACTCGATGCGCTCGCCGCGGCGTGCGCCCGGCTCGCCGACGGACACCGCTCGACGGTGATGGCGGGGCGGACGCTCATGCAGCAAGCCCTCCCGACGACGTTCGGGCTGAAAGCCGCCGGGTGGCTCGTCGCGGTCGTCGAGGCCCGGCACCGGCTCGTGTACGCCCGCGCCGGACTCACCGCGCAACTCGGCGGAGCCGCCGGAACGCTCGCCTCGCTCGGAGATGACGGTCTCGACGTGCTTCGAGAATACGCGAATGAACTCGGACTCGCGGAGCCGGTTGTCCCGTGGCACACGTCCCGCGCCCGCGTCGCCGACCTCGGGAACGTGCTTTCGACGGTGGCGGGTGTCGCCGGGAAAGTCGCTCTCGACATCGTCCTCATGTCGCAAACCGAGGTGGGCGAGGTGTCGGAGCCTTCGGGGGATGGACGTGGCGGTTCTTCGACTTTGCCCCACAAAAGGAACCCGGTTCTCTCGACGGTCGCCATCGCGAATGCGCGGCGCGTCCATTCGCTCGCCTCGACGCTCCATTCGGCGATGTTTCACGAACACGAGCGAGCCGCCGGGGCGTGGCACTCGGAATGGGAGGCTCTCTCGGACGCGCTCGCGCTCTCCGGCGGTGCGGTTTCGGCGGTGCGCGAGGCCGTCGAGGGACTCGAAGTCCATACGGAGAAGATGCGACGGAACCTCGAAATCACCGGGGGTCTTCTCCTCGCCGAGAACGTGACGACGAAGGCCGCCGAACGCCTCGGTCGGATGAAGGCGCACGAGCTTGTCGAAGCGGCGGCGCGCCGGACAATGGATAATGGGACGGGATTCCGGGAGGAGCTTCTCGCCGACGGTGAACTTCGCGAAGCTCTCTCGGAAGAAGAAATGGACGACGCGCTCGAACCCGAAAACTATCTCGGGTCGTCGGGGGAATTCATCGAGCGCGCTTTGGAACTTTGCGAAACGGAGGGGATCTCATGGAAAAGGTGAACGTGAATTATGAACTCGACGGCTCGGACGACGCTCCGGTTCTCGTCCTTTCATCCTCCATCGGCTCGTCGCTCGGAATGTGGGACGCGCAAATTGACGCGCTCCGGGAAAGTTTCCGCGTCCTCCGATACGACCACCGGGGCCACGGGAAATCTCCGGTTCCGGACGGGCCGTATTCGATGGAAGGACTCGGGCGCGACGTTCTCGGACTCGCCGACTCGATCGGCGTCGAGCGGTTCTCTTTTTGCGGCCTCTCGCTCGGTGGGATGGTCGGGATGTGGGTCGCGGGCGAGGCTCCCGAAAGAGTCGAGAAGCTCGTGCTTTGCTCGACCGCCGCCGAACTCGGCCCGCCCTCGATGTGGGACGAGCGCATCGAGGCTGTGAAGGAAGGTGGCATGGCATCCCTCGTGGACGCGGTGATGGAAAGGTGGTTCACGCCGGACTGCCACGAGTCGGAGGTCGAGAGGATACGCCGCATTTTCCTCGACACTTCGCCGGAGGGGTATGCGGCGTGTTCGGCGGCGATCCGGGACATGGATCTCCGCGACCGGCTCCCTTCCATAAAATCCGACACGCTCGTAATCTCCGCCTCCGAAGACCCCGCGACCCCGCCCGAACGCGGCGAGGAAATAAAGGCCGCCATCCCGAACGCTCGCATGGTCGTCATACCCGAAGCGTCGCACATCGCCAACGTCGAGCAGCCGGAGCGTTTCACGAGCGAACTCATGGGGCATCTCGATGGATGACGCGGAGAGGCGCGAAGAGGGGATGAAAGTTCGGCGGGAGGTTCTCGGCGACGCGCATGTGGATCGGGCGGTTTCGCGGACGACGGATTTCACGGCGGATTTCCAGGATTTCATCACCCGGTATGCGTGGGGCGAAGTGTGGACGCGCCCCGGCCTCGACCGGAGGACGCGAAGCGCCGTCACGCTCGCCGCGACGCTCGCGCTCGGGAAGATCGAGGAGTTCGAGATGCACGTCCGGGCCGCCCGCCGGAACGGTTTGACTGTGGACGAGATAAAGGAAGTCATCCTCCACAGCGCGGTTTATTGCGGGGTTCCGGCGGCGAACGCGGCGTTCGCTTCGGCTCAAAAAGTCCTCGCGGAAGAAGATTCGGTGTGATCGGGGCGGACCGGGAAGTGAGGCAATTCCGCGAAGACCGTGGCGAATCGCTCCCTTCGGTCGCTCGGGGGAGTGGGGAGGCGCGTCGCTCCGTATCCGGCTCCGCCGCCTTCGGCTCCGCGCCGCTTCGGGAGTGGGGAGTCGGAAAATGCTCGGCATCGAGGCTCGCGCCGACATCGTCGCATCATTCGAATTCGGCGAGGGTTCGTCGGACGGGGAGGCGGGAGTATACGGGAGGAGAGAGTCGGAAGTATCCCGACTCCCGAAGTGAGCGAAGCGAACGGCTCCCGAAACGAGCGGAGCGAGTGCATCCCGGCTCCCGACCTCGTCGAGTGAGATGACAAACGAAAGAAAGGAACCGTAAATGTCTTCGGGTGTGAGTGGTGGGACGGCGCGGTGGGTAGTCGTTCTTTGCTGGGTGGCGGTCGCCCTCGACGGGTTCGACCTCGTGGTTCTCGGGGCGGTGACTCCGGCTCTTCTCGATTATGAGCCGTGGGGACTCACGGCTTCCGGGGTCGGGGTCATCGCCTCGTACGGGCTTGTGGGGATGATGATCGGCGCGCTTTCCATCGGGGCGGTGAGCGATGTCGTCGGTCGCCGAAAGGCGGTTATTTTGAGCGTCGCGAGCTTTTCTTTTTTCACGTCTCTCCTCGCCGTCGCGCCGTCGCCGGAGGTTTTCGGGCTTTTCCGGTTCCTCGCGGGTCTCGGTCTCGGCGGCCTCATCCCGACCGCCGCCGCCCTCGTCTCGGAGTACGCGGGGATGCGCCGGGGCGGCTCGTCCATCACGTTCATGATGACGGGATACCACGTCGGGGGCGTGATGACGGCGCTCCTCGCGATACCGCTTCTTCCTATGCTCGGGTGGCGGGCGATGTTCGTGGTCGGCGCGCTTCCCGCGCTCGTCCTCGTCCCGCTCATGGTCAAAAACCTCCCCGAATCGCCGAGCTTCCTCATCGCCCGCGGCCGACGAGCCGAAGCCGAGGAACTCGCCGCCCGACACGGAATCACACTTCCGCAAGAAGAGGTCCGGGAAGAAAACCGAGCCTCCCCCGACGGTCGGTTCGGCGCTTTGAAAACTTTGTTCTCGGCCGGGTTCCTCGTCGGGACGCTCGCGTTTTCGGTCGCGTCTTTCATGGGGCTTCTCCTCGTGTACGGGCTGAATCAATGGCTGCCGACGATCATGCGCGACGCCGGATACGCGATGGGGGCGGCTCTCGCGTTTTTGCTCGTACTCAATGTGGGGGCGGTCATCGGCCTCCTCGTCGCCGGGCCGGTCTCCGACCGATACGGCTCGAAGGCCATATGCGCCGGATGGTTCGCGCTCGCCGCCGTTTTCCTTTTCCTTCTCAGCGTCCCGATGCCGCTCGTCGT
>JACDAJ010000237.1 GCA_013695475.1 Rubrobacter sp.
CCATGTCTTCGAGGGAGTCTATCGCCACGCCTTCCGTCCCGACTTCTCCGAGGGAGAGCGGCGAGTCGGAGTCGAGGCCCATGAGGGTCGGCATGTCGAAGGCGACGGAGAGGCCGTTCTGGCCGTGGTCTATGAGGTATTTGAAGCGTTTGTTCGTGTCCTCGGCGTCGCCGAATCCGGCGAACTGGCGGACGGTCCACAGGCGGCCCCGGTACATGTTCGGGTACACGCCTCGGGTATATGGGTATTCGCCCGGATAGCCGAGCTTTTCGTCGGAGTTCCCCTCCACGTCCTCTTTCGTATAAAGAGGTTTGATCGGGACGCCAGACATGGTTGAGAATTCGGCGTCTCGTTCGGGGGTTTTCTCGTATGATTCTTCCCATTTTTGCTTGGCGTTCTTCTTTGTGTCCATGAGTCCCTCCCGAGAAGCGTTCACCCAATCACTAAAGACAAACTTTAGCATAGGCGAGGCTCGGCTCCACCGGAGACGGGCATCGCGGAGACCGCTCCGAGGCTTCTCAGTCGATGAGTTCGATGGGATCCCCTTTTCTGACCGTCCCTTCCACGAGCACGGCGCAGTATACGCCCGCCAGGTTGTCGTGGGACTGGGCGACCTTTCGGAGAACATCGGGGTCGTGTTCCCCGGTGTCGGGGTCGAGGGAGATCATCTTGCAGCGCGGATCGCGCTCTATCACAGCGACGACCGCTTGCGAACCCACGCGCAAGGAACGCCCGACGAACCCGTCCTCACCGAAGCCGTCCCCGTTCTCGAAGTTCAAATAAATGTTCGCCCGGAAGCGCCTTCGGTCGAGTCCGTTTCCAAGCTCCTCGCCGATCTGCTCCACGGTCTGGGAGGAGATCAACGACACGGGCCGGCAGTCGGTCATCGCCCGCACCGAGCGCACAAGCGTGAGATCCTCGCCGACCCCCTCGTTGAGAAGGCTCGCAAGCTTCGGGGCGTCCACCGCGAGCGTCGCTCCCGAAGGGGTCAGAACGTCCACGCCCATGTCCTCGGGATCGGCGTTGACGGGATTGATACCCGGAGGGAGGCTCTCCGCCGCCTCCAGGTTGGGCGGCTTGGCGGCCTTCTCGGGATGCCGATACCGTGGACGGTACCGGAGCATTTGCTCCTGCTCCCGGCCCGTCAAATACGGGAAGCCTTTGGGCCGGGCCGGACTCCTGAAAGCGAAGTACCGGTCGCCGTAGACCCCCGAAAATCCCACGAAGGCTTCCTCCATCTCCTCGCCGCCCATGCTCTTCACCGGATAGCGCCAAAGACCGTCCACCGTTACAACCGTTCCCGCCATGCCCAAACTCCTTCCCGAGACACGATACGCCGCGCACATAATGACACGTATCGAAGCCGAATACGTCAAAGAACGTATAATTCCCTCGACCACGCACGGAAAGGAGTCGGCGATGGCGGGACACTCGAACGTGGTGAACGAGCGGGACATCGAATGGGCCGAAGTTTCGCATGGAGAGCGGTTCGGACACCGTCGGAAATCGCTCGGCGCGGCGATCGGCGGCGGGAAGCTCGGGGCGAGCATTTACGAGGTTCCGCCGGGCAAGCGAGCATGGCCCCGCCACTACCACCTCGCAAACGAGGAGGCGATATACGTCCTCGGAGGCTCCGGCGCACTCCGGATCGGGGACGACGAAATCCCCGTCTCGAAGGGCGACTATGCCACCCTCCCCGCCGGAGAAGCCGGGGCGCACCAGCTCGTGAATACCTCCGACGACAACCTCACATATCTTTGCTTCTCGACGATGGACACGCCGGACGTGATGGTCTATCCGGACTCGGACAAGCTCGGCGTCTTCGGCGGCGCGGCCCCCGGAGGCCCGAAAGAAAAAAGGACGTTCAGCAAATTCCTCGCGGCTTCGCCGGAGGTCGGATACTTCGACGGCGAGTAGTCGCCAAAAACACGAGCCGGAGTCTCTTCGCTGTGTAAAATCCCGGCTATGAATTCGTCCGGGTTCTTCTCCCTTCTCGGCCTCGCCGTCGCGAAAGGCCGATATTTCGTGATCCTTTTCTGGATGCTCGCCGCGCTCGGAGCATTCTTTTACCTCCCGCCGCTCGATGACCGGATCACCGGAAACCTCTCCGACCTCGTACCCGAACCGGACAACTTCGTCTCCGGCCCCGCCGCAAACCCCGCCCCGAACGGGACGCCGAACGGTGCGCCGGAAACACCGCCCGCCGGGGAACCGTCCGGCGAATCCGGGGAAGCGGGGGGAGAAAGCGGCGAATCTCCGCCGGAATCGGAGGAAAACGGCTCTTCTTCCGAGGAGGCGCCTTCGGTTCCCTCGGTTTCTTCGGGGGATCCGGAGGCTTCTCTCTCGGGGGTGGTCGAGGCTCCGGCGATGCTCGTGTTCTCGAACCCGGACGGCTTCGGGGCGGCGGGGGTCGCGGAGATACAAAACAGGCTCTCGCGGCTCGACGGGCCGGACGGGCCGTATCGGCTCGTGCGGGCGGTTCCGGTCGGCGTCGAAGGTTCGGGGCTTGCCGACGCCGAAGAACAAACCACGCTCCCGGTGCTTCTCTTTTTCGAGCCGGGCATAAGCCACACGGGGGTCGGCACCGGGACGGAGGAAGCTCGGAGCCTCGCGGGCGAGGGGGACGGCTCCATACGGGTCGAGGCGACGGGCATCGCGCCCGCGCAGAACGACAGCGCGGACGCGATCCGGGACAGTTTGCCGATGGTCACGGCGGCGACGTTCGCGGTGATCTTCCTCATCCTCGCGGTTACGTACCGATCACCCATCACCCCGCTCATACCGCTCGCGAGCATCGGACTCGCCGTGTTTTTGACGCTCCGGCTCCTCGCGTACTTCGCGGAGATGCTCGGCGCGCAAATCCCATCTCAGGTGGAGCCGGTGATCGTGGTCCTCCTCTTCGGGGTCGGGACGGACTATTCGTTGTTCGTCCTCTCGCGCACGAGACAGGCGCTCGCTATGGGCGCGGGCCGGATCGAGGCCGCACGCTCGGGAGTGGCGCGGGCCGGGGCTGTGGTTTTCTCCTCGGCGGCGGTCCTCATCGCGGCGTTCATGGTTCTCGTCGGGGCGGATCTCGAAATATACCGCGCCCTCGGGCCGGGACTCGGACTCGCGCTTTGCGTCGTGACGCTCGTCACCCTCACTTTGACTCCGGCGCTTCTCGCGGTCTTCGGACGGCTCGCCTTCGGCGGTTTGCGTTTCTCGGGCGAGGCGCGGAGGCGGGCCGGGTTCGTCGAACGCCGTCCGGGCGCGATCGTCGGCGTTTTGGTCGCGGTTCTTCTCGCGGCTTCGCTCGGGGTTTTCGGACTCCGGATCGGCTTCGATCAAATTCAGGCTCTCCCCGACGACGCCCCGTCATCCCGGGGATACGAAGCTCTCTCGGAGGGCTTCCCCTCCGGCATCCTCGCCCCCGTGAACGTCATAGTGAGCGGCGAGGATTTGAACGCCTCGAACCTCGAACGCCTCAAAAACGAGATGTGGACTTCCGGCGGATACGCGGCGGTGATCGGGCCGGACGACTCGTCCCTCGTTCCGGGTGTGGAGTTCCTCGCACCGGACGGCGCGGCGGCCCGCTTCGTCCTCGTTTTCTACGGCGACCCATATTCGCCGGAGTCCCTCGACCAGATACAAACCCTCCGCGAAGACCTCCCCGCGATGCTCGACCGGGCGGGCCTCGAAGGGGCGGAGGCGTCCGCCGGGGGGCAGTCGGTACTCGCGGCGGAGGCTCGATCCGTCTCCGAGAGCGACCTCACCCGCCTCGCCCCGCTCGTCTTCGCGGTCGCCTTCGTCATCCTCTCGCTCCTCCTTCGCACCCCCGTCGCCCCGATATACCTCCTCGCCGCCACCGCGCTCGGCTTCGCCGCGACCCTCGGGGCGGCGACGGTCTTCTTCGAATACGTCCTCGGCCATCAAGGAGTCGTGTATTACGTGCCGTTCGCGTTGTTCCTCCTCCTCGTCGCTTTGGGGAGCGATTACAACATCTTCATCATGGCCGCCATCCGGGAGGAAGCCCGGAAGAGGCCGCTCAGGGAAGCCGTAACCGCCGCGCTCGCCGGGACGGGGAGGACGATAAACGCCGCCGGACTCGCGCTCGCATCCTCCTTCGCGCTCCTCGCCCTCATACCGCTCCAGGATTTCCGGCAGATCGGGCTGACAGTCGCCGCGGGCGTCCTCCTCGACGCCTTCGTCATCCGAACCCTCCTCGTCCCTTCCCTCGCCCTCCTCGCCGGAAGAGCTGGTTTCTGGCCCGCGAAAGTCCGCCGATGAAAATTACCGGGAGTGGGGAGGTCGCATCCGCTCCGCGTTCGCTCCGCTCGCGTCGCGGGGGAATGGAGGCGGAGGAATCGGAAAAACGAAGTGAGCCGAAGTTCCCCGTCGCCGAAGCCTCGTCTCAAATCGCCGAGTAAAGCGGTTTTCGGAATGGCCGCCGCCGCCGGAAAACCGCGCACGCGCTTCACGCTTTTCGACGCTTCATATGGAAGCCGGACAATCACTTCCCGAAATCCGCATTCGTCTTTCCCCCGCTCCCGAAGCGGGCGTCAGCGAGAGACTTCCGAACCCGCCGAACACGGAATCATTCACACAAACTCCATATCAGTCGGCTCGCTGGCTTCAAACCGAAGGCACGCCGTCCGCGCCGAAGTCCGGCCCACCAATTTCGAGAACCACTTTATTTATCGGGCGGAAAGGCGGACGTGCTCCGAGGAACCGAGGCGGAGACTCTCTGACTCCTCCGCGAGCGTCAGCGAGCTTCTTCGAAGGCTCGGGCGAGGGCGCGGTATCCGGCGTCCGTCGGATGTATGTCCCACGGATACTCGGAGTGTCGGGCATACTCCTCCTCGTTCCCCTCGAAAGCCCGGTCTCCGGCGGCGACCGCGACGTTTTCGTGCCGATCCGCGACGGCTCGCATCTCTTCGTTCATGCGTCCGGTCCACTCGTCGGTGAAGCTGCCCGGCGCGGGGTTGTAAAGGGCGAGCATCGTTATGTCCGGCCGTGGCTCGGAGGCGTCTCCGAGGACGCCGAGTATATAGTCGAGGTTTTGTCCGTATTGGGTGATGGCCGCTTCGCGCTCGGCGTCGGTTTCCCCCGCGCTTATGAGATCGTTGCCACCGAGGGAGAGCGTGGCGAATGATCCGGGGTTTTCCCGGAGGCTTCGCTCCGCCCGGACGAGTTGCGAGTCGCCGTCCGGGTGGTCTCCGATGAAGCTCTCGCTGGTTTCGCCGGAGAGGCCGAGGCGAATGAGAGGCACCTCGTCCCCGGTCTCTTCGGCGAGGGTTTCGTGGTGGAGCGGCGTGTATCCGAGTTCTTGGGGGTTCGAGGAGCCGACCCCGACCGCCAGCGAATCGCCCATCGAGACATAAGTCGCCGCCGGAGTTTCATCCGAAGCGCATGCGGCGAGGACGACGCACGGCGCGAGAAGGAGAAAGATGAGCCGAAGAAAAAGCACGCCGCGAGTCTATCAAACGACGGCCTTCTTTCCGTGGTATTTTTCCGTTGTGGGAAAGATATGGTTTCCGGCTGTTTTTGTCATCCTCGCCGTCGCGGGCGTCGCGGTGTTTCCGAAGGGTTCCGAGTCCCGAATAGTTTTCGAGGAGAGGCCCGTGAACTTCGCGCACCGCGGGGCATCTGCCTCCGCGCCGGAGAACACATTCGCGGCCTTTGATCGAGCGGCCGCCTCCGGGGCCGACGCGCTCGAACTCGATGTCCGTCCGACGAGCGACGGACGAGCCGTCGTCATCCACGACGAAACCGTGGATCGCACCACCGACGGAGACGGCGAAGTCGGGGAGATGACCCTCGCGGATCTTCGGAGTCTCGGGTTGCCCACGCTCGAAGAAGTTCTCCGACGATACCCCGGCGCCTTCGTGAACGTGGAGATAAAAGGCAGGGAACCCGACGCCGCCGAGGGAGTTTTATCTAGTGTCCGGGACGCTCGGGCGGAGGGTCGCGTACTCGTCGTCTCGGAGGATCACGGCGTGATCGAGCGCTTCCGCGAACTCTCGGAGGGCCGCGTCGCCACCGGAGCCTCCGGCGGCGAAGTCCTCGTTTTCTATGTCATGAGCAAGCTCCGCATGGCGTGGATGCTCGACCCGGCATACGAAGCCCTCCAAATTCCGACCGAACACAAAGGGTTTTCCCTCGCCACGCCGCGCTTCTTCGCCGCGGCCGAGAACCGTGGCGTGGAGGTGGACGTGTGGACTGTGAACGACCCCGGCGAGATGCGGCGCCTCCTCGATTTCGGCGCCTCCGGCATCATGACCGACCACCCGGAGACGCTGGCGGGGATCCTCGCCAACCGAAGCGCCGCCGAGAAATAAAGCGCCTCCCGCCCCGCGAAACCGGCAGCGAATGATACCGAGTCCGCTTGTTCGATGCGGCATTCTCTCTGTGGGGGTGCGGGCACCTTGCCCGCCTGGACGAAGAAGAGGCGCGCGCCTCGCGGACTCGACCGCCCGCTCCCCCAGGAAGGCCGCCCTCGAACGCACACTCTTCCTCCGGACTCGGTGCGAGTCGCCTCTCAGCCACCCCCATACGAAATCCGGATAATCACTTCGAGGCTTTCAAAATTCAAAACTGGCGGTCTTTCCGCCTCCCGGCCAGCGACGGAGCCACTCACCCGGACTCCGGCGGATTCGGGAATCGGGAAAAACAAACACGACTTTCGAGAAGCGATCACCCGGACGCCGCACCATCCCGGCGAACACCCCGTCAACGACCCGGCACTCGGACAAAGTTTCCGTCGCCCACTTCGGGTGGTGTTTGCTTTTCTCGACTCTCCACTCCCGAAGCGGGCGCCTCCCGACTCCCGGACTTTACGGGCGAAGCGACCCCGCGCAAAGATGCGATGCCGCCGCCGGGAGCCGAGGCTATGCGGCGTTTCTCCTCGGGGAATGTCCGCCCGATGTTTTCGGAAGCCGTTCCTCGCGGACTTCGACGGGGAGCTTCTTCTTTATTTGGTTGAACTCCCTCACCTCGGCCTCGCCGATGAGCGAGACGGCGATGCCGTGCTTCCCGGCCCGCGCCGTCCGCCCGATGCGGTGGACGTATGTATCCACGTCCTCCGGCAAATCATAATTTATGACGTGCGAGACGTTCGGGATGTCGAGGCCGCGGGCCGCCACGTTCGTCGCGACGAGGATGCGTGTCCGCCCGTCGTTGAACGACGCGAGCGCCTTCGTGCGCTGCGACTGGGTCTTTCCGCCGTGGAGAAGTCCGGCCCGGTATCCTTGCCGCTCGAGTTGGCGGTGGAGGTTCGTCGCGCCGCGCTTCGTCCGGCGGAAGACTATGATGAGCGGCTTCTCCTCCGAGTCAATGAGGGCTTTGAGGGCGGTTGTTTTCTCCTTGCCGTCCACCCGGTAGTAAATTTGCTCGACCGTGTCCACCGTCGGGGCTTTCGTCTCGACGGCGACCCATCTCGGGGAGCGCATGTGGCGGTTGACGATACCCTTTATCTCCTTCGGCATCGTCGCCGAGAAGAGGGCGGTCTGGCGCGAGTCCGGAGTGTGGGAAAGTATGCGTCCCACGTCCGGGGCGAAGCCCATGTCGAGCATCCGATCCGCCTCGTCGAGGACGAGGTATTTTATGGAGCCGAGTTGGAGGGTTCCTCTTTGGAGGTGATCCAAAATACGCCCCGGCGTGCCGACCGCGACCTTCGTGGCGCGACCGCGCAATGCGTTTATCTGCGGCTTTATGGACGTGCCGCCGCAAAGGACGACGGGCTTCACCGGATTGTGGCGCGAGAGGCTTTTCAGTTCATCCGCCGCCTGCGAGGCGAGTTCGCGCGTCGGGACGATTATGAGGGCTTGAATGCCCCTCGCCCTTTTATCCATCGCCTCGATGAGCGGTATGGAGAACGCGGCGGTCTTCCCGCTCCCGGTCTGGGCGAGTCCGACGACGTCCTCGCCTTCGAGGAGCGCGGGTATCGTGAGTTTCTGGATCTCGGTGGGAGCGTCCCATCCCTGCTCGGCGACGGCTTTGTGGGTCTGCGCCGACACCGGGAAGTCCGAGAACGAAGCGTGGGTTGCCTCGGTCGTGGTCGTTGTTTCGGTCGTCATTAGTGCTTCCTCTCTCTGTCCGTTTATAGTGGTCGCCTTCATAAAGAGTTACGTCGTCATGGGCGACCTCTCCACGGGAGAGGACAAGCGCTTGGCACAAAAAAAGAGACACTCTTTGGAAACCCGGCACCTCGAAGAATGTGGACGTATTTCTCGATTTATTAAGCAAAAAGAGTATACCGGGCGAGGGGATTCCATCAAACCCGGTTTGTGAAGCGACGCGCTTTTGAGCGAGTCAGCCTTCCATCCGAAAGCTTCGCGCCATGTCATCGGAGATTCCCCCCGCCGACTTTGCCATCCACCGTGTTTCGCTGACTGTCTGGCAAGCTGACAGCGAAGCGCGTGCGTGGTGAAGCCGCCAAATCACACAACGAGCCATGTCATAAACGTGAGGTACGCGGCTCCGGCGACGGCGACGAACAGCGAGAACCGCCAGTTTTCTTTCGGCCCGGTCTTTATGGGATGCTCGCCCGAGAGGCGGGAGATCATGGTCACCGAATTCGAGAACGGCGTCGCAAGCAATGCGGCCTGGCACCCGATGATGATCGCCACCGCCCACAAAGCGGGAGAGCTTCCTCCGTCGAGCGGGAAGGTCGAATGGATGAGGAGAACCATCGGCAAAACGTGGATGCCGACGACGAACCCGAGCGCGACGACCCCGGCGAGCGCGAGCGGGACGCCATACTCCGGCAATGCCCGGAACATCCCGCCGAGCGGCTCCAAAAACCCGAGCGCGTCGAGCGAGAGGACGAGTATTCCGGCGGATCCAAAAAGGGCGAACTCCATGTGCGAGTTCACTAGCGAGTCGCGCGTCTCCGACCCGAGCCTCGAAAACGGGGATCGGGACCGGAGCGAGAAAGCCGCGACGGCGGCGAGGGCGGAGACGGCCGCGACGACGGTTATGGCGATGGCCGTCGTGAGCGGGATGTTCGGCAGGGCGAGGTTCACGAGCGCGACCGAGGTGATGAGCGCGACCGGATAAAGAACGACCGCCGCCGCCCCTCGTCCGAGGGGGTCATTCGTCCCGCCTTCGACCTCTCCCCCCTCGCGCTGCGCGAAGAAAACGAGGAGCGCGACCCCGACGACGACGAACGGGAGCGAAACCCCGAGGAATCCGAAATACGAAGCTCCGGTGAGCGTGATGACGGTCGCGGTGAGGAGGTTTATGTTCGTCCACAGCGGGACGAAGGAAAAGCCGCGGGCGGCCCATTTCAGCGCGGCGACCCGCTCCCTCGGGGCGGCGCGGGCGAAAATGACATCCACGAGGACATAGCTCCCGACATCGAGGACCGCCCCGAGGAGATGCCCCATAACCCCGGCGGTCGCCCTCGGCCTCGCGCCCCGCCGGGTGAGCGCGGCCATGAGGCTCCGAATTTGAGATTCATAGCGAGCGGCCCGGATCGGGTACCCGGCCAAACTCAAAACCAGAAGCACAGCCACGATCCCGAAATAATCCGGAAGCCCCTCGACAAACGCGCCGACCTCGAACCGACCGGAGAAAATAGCCGCCCCGAAAGCCACGAAAGCCGCCACCGCGAGTCCCTTATGAAAAGACGTGGAACGCGAAACCGAAAGGGCGAGCATGACGAGTCCCGAGACGAGAAACACCCCCGTCGCAAACGGATTCGGGGCGAGGCTCGACCAGAAATACCCCTCGAGGAAAACGAGGCAAAGAAGAAACCGGGCGGCGTCCGGCGAAGGACGCGACCCGGCCCATGAATCTTGCTTTTCGGAGTTCTCGGCTATTTCCGGACGCGCCTTCCACGATACGAACTTCGTAACGCTATCACGGCGGAACGCGAAGGGATGGGTCGCATGGTGGAAGAAATCACCGGGTCGCTTCGCCTTCGGCTCCGCTCAGGCTATTGATTTTTTGCCAATAACCAACAACCACCAACCAATAACCCGAGCGACCGAAGGGAGCGACTATCCGACGACGGCCTTCGTCCCCTCAACCCCGGCGGGGCTTTCGAGCGAGGCGGCATGCTCCTTCAAAATGGCGCGGGAGATAACGAGCTTTTGTATTTCGCTCGTTCCCTCGTATATCTCCGTGACCCTCGCGTCCCGGTAAAGTCTCTCGACGGGGCTTTCGTCCTTCATGTATCCGCGGCCGCCGAATATTTGAACCCCCTCGTATGCGACTTCGTTGGCGGTTTGCGAGGCGAAGAGCTTCGCCCTCGCACCGGCCTCGGTTACGCGCTCTCCGTTGTCCTTCATCCACGCGGCCTCATGGGTGAGGAGGCGGGCGGCTCGAATCTTCGTTTGCATGTCGGCGAGCTTGAAAGCTATCGCCTGATGCTCGGCGATGGGCTTGCCGAAAGTCTCCCGCTCCGAGGCGAACTTCGTCGCGTGGCGGAGGGCGGCCTCGGCGATGCCGACGGCCTGCGCGGCGATGCCGATGCGTCCGGGGTCGAGGGTGCCGAGCGCGACCCAAAGCCCTTTTCCTTCTTCGAGAAGGCGGTCTTCCTCCGGAACGAAAACGTTGTCGAGGAGGATGTCGTCGGTCGTCGCGGAGATGACGCCCATCTTCTTCGCGTGATGGCCGAACGACAAACCTTCCGCGTCCATCGGGACGATGAAGGCGGAGACTCCTTCGGGAGCGCGGGCGAAAAGAATCCCGGTTCCGGCGATCCTCCCGTTCGTGATCCACTGTTTATGCCCCGAAAGCCGGTATCCGCCTTCGACTTTCTCCGCCTTCGCCTCCATCGCGGAAGTGTCGGAGCCGATGGCGGGTTCGGTGAGCGCGAAGCACCCGATCCTCTCTCCGCGAGCGAGTTCGGGAACCCACTTCGTTTTTTGCTCCTCGGTTCCGAAAAGGAGGATCGGCAAAGTACCCGCGCTCGTATGGACGGCGAGCGTCGCCCCGACCCCGGCATCCGCCCGGCTGAATTCTTCGAGCATGAGTATGTACGAAACGAAATCCTCGCCCGCCCCGCCGTATTCCTCCGGGACGCACAGCCCCATGAGTCCCATCTCCGCAAGTTTCTCGAAAGTGTCGGCGGGAAAGCGGTCTTCGAGGTCGAGTTCGGCGGCCTCGGGCGCGAGGTGTTCATCGGCGAAAAGGGCCGCCCGATCCTTTATTTCTCTTTGTTCATTTGTGAGTTCGAAGTTCATCGGCACCCCTATCAAACTTACCCGTGGATTTTCTTTCTGTGTTGTACAGTGCATTCACTATACTGCTGCGTAAGTATTTTAGAAGATAATCGCCGAAGGAGAACTACATGACAAATCTCAAATACGTTAAGCCAGAAAGGATATCTCTGAAGTCTGATTCACAGTTCAACGAGCTATGGGTGCAGGAACGAATCGCGGAAGATCCCTCGATACTGGGACTAACGGTAGTTTGTTGTTAGTGGACATAAAGATAGAGTCCCTCCCCGCGGAATAAACATTCAAGCAGCTTTCTCAGCCCCTCCGGCGGGTCCTTGTCCGAGTACGCTTTCCAGTAACGCCGCAGCATTACGTAGGGCTCCAGCCATGCTCGCACCTTCCTCA
>JACDAJ010000238.1 GCA_013695475.1 Rubrobacter sp.
GCGCGGTATGCGGGGTTCACGGTGACGAGGACGGCTCCCATCTTCCCGGTCGCGAATTGGAGGGTGACCCATTCGGGGACGTTTTGCCCCCACACGGAGACTTTGTCACCGGGTTCGAGACCGAGAGCCATGAGGGCGCGGGCGCATTTTTCGACGCGCTCGTTGAATTCCCTGTATGAAAATCTCAGGCCGCGCTCGACGTATACGAGGGCATCGTCGTCCGGGCGGCGCTCCGCCACCAAACTCAAAAGAGAGCCGACGGTGAGGCCGCCGATGTCCTCCGGTCGCATAGTTCTCCTCCTCGATTCCGTTTCCCCGAACAGGCCGTTTCGCAGTGTAACAGTTGCTTTAATTGGCGCAACTTTCGTTAACAACACCGCTCCGCGCCGACGCGTGCGTTGTAAACTCCCGTCTTCGTGGGGGTAAGACTCCCGCGCCGCTATGAAAAAATATACGAAGACAAAGAAGAAGGGGTTCGTCCGAAACAGCGCGAAAAGGCGCGTCGCCCGCGCTTTGCTTCGCGTCTCGGCGTTTCTCGTCGTCCTCGCCGCCGTCGGCCTCCTCGGCTGGCAAAGCCTCGCCAAACTCGAGTACACCGCCGGCCCCTCCGAAGGTTTGAACCCCGACCGCGAAAGGCCGAAGGTCGAGGAGACTCCCCTCGCCTCCCCCATCTCCGCGCCGGATCCACCAAACCTCACCCTCGCGTCCTTCGCATACAAAAGCGTCGCCGGGGAACTCCCGGACGTCGAGCCTCGGGACATCGAATACGCCCAAAAGAGCGTCGAAGACCCCTCATGGGCCGTCGTCCTCTTCCCCGCCCCGAACACCCCGGACAATGACGACCGCTCCTTCGCCATCTTCCTCCGCGACGACGGCGACGGCAAATGGGCGGCACAGAAATCCGCGACCGTCGCAAACCAGGAATTCCCCCGCGACGTGAAGACGCTCCTCACCGAAGTCCCGGACGACCTCGTAAACCCCCTCTTCCCCGAAAACGCCCCCGAACCGGAGGACGATCCGGGCGAGCGGGCGGTTGGAGCCATCGAGGCCGCCACCGGGGAACGCGGCGACTGGGAAGCCTCCGAACCGGAGAGCGAAGGCCGATTCCACAAAGTCCCGGTCGAAAACGGCGGCGGCGACGGTCTCTCCACCGAAGTGTATTTGCGCGAAGAATCCGGTGGCTCCCTCGAAGTCGTCGGCATCGGGGACGGACTCACCTCCGCCGAGGTTCCGGGCTTCCCGGCGAGCCTCGCGGAATCCGCGTTCGCCGCGTCGCCGGATGCCGTCCGCTTCGCCCCGACCACGCCCGTTTACGATGGAGGCTCGGACAACGAGCGGGTTCGGGAGGGGATGCGCGACGCTCTCGCCGAGGTTCAAGAATATCCGGGGGCGGTCGGTTTTTACGCCCTCGACCTCGAGAGCGGGGACGGGTATGGGATCCGGCCCGACGAGACGTTCTTCTCGGCCTCGACGATCAAGATCCCCGTCATGGCCGCCGTCTATAAAAAAATAGACGAGGGCGAACTCGAGTATTCCGACCCGATCCTCACCGAGGAGTCGGACTGGGCGGCGGGCGCGGGCTGGCTCCAGTGGGAGACCCCCGGCGCGAGGGCCACCGTCGAAGACGCCCTCTGGCTCATGATGACCCAGTCCGACAACGTCGCCACAAACGCCCTCATGCGCGTCTCCGGCGGCCCCGGCCACGTGAACGAGGTCGCGGAAACCCTCGGCGCCGAGGACACGCGCATAACATGGAAAGTGACGAGCGAGCGTGCCGCCGTCCCAAGCCTCGACAACCGGACCACCCCACGCGACATGGCGAACATCCTCCAAAGCATATACGCCGGGGAAGCCGCGAGCGAGTACGCCAGCGAGGAAATGGTCGGCCTCATGCGCCAAAACAACCTCGAATTCTGGATGGAGGCCGGCCTCCCCGAGGGCGTGCGGGCCGCGAACAAAGGGGGCTGGCTCGACGCCTCATACAACGATGTCGGCGTCGTCGAGTACGAAGGAAAACCATACGTCCTCGCCACCTTCACGAAATACGGGCAAAACATGCCGAACGGCGAACGAACACTCGCCGACATCTCCGAAGCCGTCTGGCTCGCCCAAACCGGACAAACCAAAGGCGAGTTCGAAGACGAACGGGAGAAAGAACGCCGCGAAGCCGCCGAGGAAGCCGAGAACGAGGAAGAAAACGCCCGCGAAGAACGGAACGACGATGGGCAAAACAGGGAGAACGGAGAAAACGAGGAAAGCGAGAGAGGCGAGGAAAGCTCTCCTTCACGTCCATCATCGCCCTCCGGCGAACCCGATTCCCCCGAAGGCGCACAGCCATAAGCCATATCTCATAGCGTTTGTCGTCGGGTGTATTTCGAGAATATCCCGGCTCCCGAATCGGAGTCGCTTCGCTCCGTCAATGTTTCTCGCCGAAATCCGGTGAATAACTCCGCGCGGGCGGCTTTGGCGGCGGGGATTCCGGCACTCTCGCGTGGAATCCGGGCGAATGGCTCCGTCGCTCGCGACTGCGGGGGCGGCACTCGTCCTTCCCGACTCCCGAAGCGAGCGAAGCGGAACGCGGCGAAGCCGGATACGGAGCGACGCGACCTCCCGACTCCCGCACAAGCAAAGATGCGAAGCCGTAGCCCGGACTCCGTGTCACCCGTCGAACCTCGCGGCGTTCGAGGACTCGGGAACCATGGCTTTGAGGGCGTTCTTCTCGACGGTGAATTCTTCGGGCGAGGCGGCGACGACTTCGCCGTCTATGTTTATTTTCTGCTCGGGGTCGGTTTCGAGGTGGACACGCTTCGTCACATAGTGTTCGACGCCCTCGTAGTTTATGAAGTCGCCGCTCCGGAGATACCGGGCGATGCCGAAAAGGTTCCGGTGGCGGCCCATCTCGATGGTGTACACGTCGAGCGTCCCGTCGTCCATCCCGGCCTCCGGCGACACCGCGAGTCCGCCCCCGTAAAACCGCCCGTTCCCGATGGCGACTTGAAGGAGGCGTTCGTGTTCGATCGGTTCGTAGTCGCCGTCCGGAAATGAGAGTTTCGCGTCGAAGGGCTCGTGCGTGAAGAACGCCTTTATCGCGGCGACCGGGTATGCGATGGCTCCCATCCGCTTCTTCATTTGCGGGGAGAGGGCGCGAGTGACGCCCACGCTCAGTCCGACGGATGCGACATTCACGTAATAATTATCTCCGGCGAGGCCGAGATCCACATCCACGACCTTCCCGTTGGCGATCGCGTCGCACGCCCCGGCGACGCTCGTCGGTATTTCCAGAGTCCGGGCGAAGTCGTTGGCGGTGCCGAGCGGAAGAAGCCCGAGGACGACGTCGGTTCCGGCGAGGAGATCCACGACGGAACTCACCGTCCCATCCCCGCCGCCGAGGATGAGGAGCGAACACGGCTCCCCGGAAACCCCACCGTCCAAAATCCCCTTCACAGTCTCGGAGATGCGGGAAGGGTCGCGCACGGCGAACGTCGCCCCGACTTCGACGCCGAGGTCTTCGAGCCGATCCACGGCCTCGGAGAACGCCGCCTCCCCGGTCCGAGACCGGGTGTTCACCACGAGCGCGGCTTTTTTCCGGGATTTTTCAAAGGTCATAAAAAGCCTTTTGTCGGGGACATGTTTTACGATACGGGCATACGAGCGGGTTTGTTCCCGAACAACGCGAGGAGGACACGTGGCGAACGAAATAACATCCATCGGCTTCGTCGGACTCGGCATCATGGGATACCCCATGGCGAAGAACCTCGCCGAGGCCGGACACCCCCTCACCGTCCACAACCGAACCCACGAAAAAGCCGCCCGCTTCGCCGACGAAACCGATGCCGCGGCGACGGAGAGCCTCGCGGAACTCGCCTCCGCGTCCGACGTGATAATCACCATGCTCCCCGGCCCGCCCGAGGTCGAGGAAACTATTTCCGGAGACGGCGGACTCATTTCCGGGGCGAAGGACGGAACGCTGATCGTGGACATGTCAACGAGTTCGCCGCCACTCGCAAAGAAGCTCGCGGAAAGGGCGGCGGGGTCCGGAGTCTCCATGCTCGACGCTCCGGTTTCGGGCGGGGATGTCGGAGCCATCGAAAGCACTCTCTCCATCATGGTCGGCGGGGAATCGTCCGATTTCGAGCGGGCGAGGCCGATCTTCGAGGTCATGGGTAAGACCGTGACGCACGTCGGGGAGAGCGGGGCGGGGCAAATCGTGAAAGCGGCGAACCAAATAGTGGTCGCGCTCGTCATCGAAGCCGTGAGCGAGGCTCTCGTCCTCGGAGAAAAAGGCGGGGTCGAGCCGGAAAAAATACTCGACGTGCTCGGGGGCGGCCTCGCGGCGAACAAAGTGATGGAAGTGAAGCGCGAGAAGTTCCTCACCGGGGATTTCGAGGCTGGCGGGAAGGTGAAGTTCCACCACAAAGACCTCGGCATCGCGCTCGAAACGGCGCGGCAGTTCGGGGTCGCGCTCCCGGCGACGGCACTCGCCGACCAATTATTCGCCTCGCTCATCGCAAAAGGCCGCGAAGACCTCGACCACTCCGCGCTCATCACGCTCGTGCGGGACATGTCCGGCGGATAATGTTCCGCCTTTGGCGGAACGCGCTCGTCAGCACGCTTCGCTCGTCGGCATTTCAGCTTGTCAGCCAAGAAAATCTCATCGAACAATGAGATGACGAAGCAATTCGGCGAGCCGGAATGAGCGAGCCGGAATGAGCGAGCGCGGTTCGCCTCCGGCTCCCTTTCAGGCGCTTCATGCGCGGCTCCGTCCTCTCCGGGAGCTTTCGCCTTCCCATCCGAAAAAGACGCACCCTCCGTGGACGAAAGATGCTTCGAGGTTGAACGTATCGCCTCCGAGCTTTTCCCCGACTCCTGAAGCGAGTGCCTCCCGACTCCCCGGAGCGACCGGAGGAGGCGTCTCACCCGGCGCGGAAGAAGGCGTCTCCGGCGGATATTTCGCCGCTCGTGGCGACGTGGCTCACGGGATGTTCTTCGGGGTTCGTGACGACGACGATGGTCGCGGGGTCGTATCCGGCTTCCTTTATTTTTTCGAGGTCGAAGCGGACTATGGGTTGTCCGGCCTCGACGCGGTCGCCTTGCCTCGCGAGCTTCTCGAAGCCTTCGCCGCGCATTTCGATGGTGTCGAGGCCGATGTGGACGATCAGTTCGATGCCGTCGTCCGACTCGATGCCGAAGGCGTGTCCACCCTCGAATAGTTTCATGAGGTTGCCGGGGATCGGGGCGAGAACCTCGCCGCTCGCGGAGGGTATGATCGCCCCTCCATCCCCCGCCATTCCGGAGGCGAAAACCTCGTCGGGAACCTTCGAGAGCGGGATGGCATCCCCGGAGATGGGAGCGAGTATCTCCATTAATCTCCGCCTTTCAAAATACGGTTTATCCGGTCGGCGATCCGGTCGGACTGCGTTCCCATCACGACCTGCGCGACTTTGCCGCGCTTCACGACGCCGGAGGCGCCGAGTTGTTTGAGGCGATCCTCATCCACCTTTTCGGGGTCGGTTATGAACAGCCGCAATCTCGTGATGCATCCTTCGCAGCTTTCGACGTTCGAGCTTCCGCCGAGCGCGGCGAGGACGTTCGCGGCGAGGATGTCGTCGGAGTCGCCGGACGCGGGAGCCGCGGCGCCTTCCGCGTGGCTTTCCTCTCCCGGCCTCGGGCCGCGTTGGCTTTCGGGGAGGATCCAATCCGCCGACATCCCCGTCGAAGACTCCCCACGCCCCGGCGTCGCAAGGTCGAAAGTCTTTATGAAGAACGAGAAAACGACGTAATAAACGACGAAATACACCGCCCCGACCCCGAGGAGAAGCACGGCTCCGTCAGTGTTCTCGGCCCGGAAATTGAGGAGATAATCTATCGCCCCGGCTGAGAACCCGAAACCTATTTGTATCCCGAGCAAAGTCGTTATCGCCATCGAAAGTCCCATCAAAACAGCGTGGACGACGAAGAGGACGGGGGCGACGAAGAGGAAAGCGAACTCGATCGGCTCGGTGATCCCGGTCAAAAACGACGCGAACGCGGCGGACAAAAGTATGCCCGACGCGACCCTCGGGAAGTGGGCGTGCCGGATCATCGCCAGACACGCCGCCGGAAGCCCGAACATCATCACCGGAAAGAACCCCGCCATGAACGACCCCGCATCCGGGTCGCCCGCGAAATACCGTGTGAGATCCCCATTCACCGGCCCGTCCGGCCCCTCGAACGTCCCGAGCTGGAACCACACGAACGTATTCAAAACATGGTGAAGCCCCACCGGAATAAGCAGCCGATTAAAGAAACCATAAATCCCCGTCCCGAGCGCGCCGAGTCCGACGATATATTCTCCGAAGGCGTTCACGCCGAGTTGAATCGTCGGCCACACGAGGCCGAAAGCGAGACCGAGGAAAAGTGCGGCCACGGCGGTCACGATCGGAACGAACCGCCGCCCCCCGAAGAACCCGAGATAATCCGGGAGCCGTATGTCCGAGAACCTCCGATACAAACCGGCGGCGACGAGTCCGACGAGGATGCCAGACAAAACTCCCATGTTCACGTTCGGGTCGGGGGCGCCGTCAACTTGTGGGATGAGCGTATTGAAAACGCCGTCGAAGACGAGGAACCCGACGAGTCCCGCCAGCGCGGCGGCCCCCTCCCCGCCCGCGAGTCCGAACGCTATGCCGATGGCGAATATGAGGTCGAGGTTTCCGAAGACGGCGTCCCCGGCGGCGGCCATCCACGGCAGTCCGAGGAGGTCGTCCTGTCCGAGGCGGAGGAGGAGCGCGGCGGCGGGAAGAACGGCGATCGGGAGCATGAGCGAACGCCCCACGCTTTGCAAAGCCCCGAGCGTCTTCTCCCACGCCCCGGAACCCCTCGAACCCGCCGAAGTCGTCGAAGCCATGA
>JACDAJ010000137.1 GCA_013695475.1 Rubrobacter sp.
AGATATGTGTTCCGGTGCATCACGCCCATGCGGGCGAACTCGGCGTTCTCGAGGCCGGGGATGGTTCGGAAAACCCGTTTTTGCTCGCCCCATTTGAGCCTCGTCTGGAAACCGACGATGTTGAAAACCCGCCCTTCCGTGTCATCTTGCCGCAATTGAACGACGGCATACGCCTCTTTTCCCGTCCTCGGGTCGGGAAGTCCGACGGGGCGCATCGGGCCGAAACTGAGTGTGTCTTTTCCACGGCGGGCGATGGTTTCGACGGGGAGGCATCCCTCGAAATAGAGATCCTCCTCGAAGTCCTTTATGGGCGAGAGTTCGGCGTGAGCCACTTCTTCGACGAATTTATAGTACGCCTCCTCGTCCATCGGGCAGTTTATGTACGCCGCTTCGCCTTTTCCGTACCGGGAGGCCATGAAGGCGATGGAGTCGTCTATGGAATCGCGGTGGATGATGGGGGAGGCCGCGTCGTAGAAATAAAGGTTCTCGCCCGACAACTTTTCGACCTCTTTGTGGAGCGCGTCCGAGGTGAGCGGCCCCGTTGCGACGACGGTGGGGCCGGGCGGTATTTCCTCGACCTCGCGCCTCACGACTTCGATGTTCGGGTGGCTCGACACCGTCTCGGTGACGGCTCTCGGAAACTCTTCGCGTCCGACCCCGAGCGCGCCCCCCGCCGGGACGGAGTTCTCGTCGGCGCACCGAAGGATGACGGAGCCGAGTCGGCGGAGTTCCTCTTTCAATAATCCCGAGGCGGTTTCGAGGGCGTTTCCGCCGAGGGAATTCGAGCATACGAGTTCGGCGAAGTCTTCGGTTCTGTGGGCGGGGGTTTGTTTCGTGGGGCGCATCTCCCACAGTTCGACGGAGCATCCGGCTTCGGCGGCTTGCCACGCGGCTTCGCATCCGGCGAGTCCACCGCCTATGATTTTTATGGTCTTCGGTTCGGGCAAAGCGCCTTCTTTCGAGGATGAAGTGAATAGTTTCGGGCGGATACGATCGAGCGGGTGGATAGTTTATACCGGATCGAACCGATACCATATCCGCCGGAACTCCTCCGGAATCCGGGGGCGGAATCTTCCCCGGCTCCGGTACCATACCGAACTCGACGCGCGCTTCATTCGGAGTCCGCCGAACGGAGTCCGGTTTTCGGCGGCGAAGCGAAGCATTTCACGCGAATCGAGGAAAATACGACTCGCGATCCGCGACTCGATGATTCGCGCCGGACGCATATGGAAGCGACCTCCCGACTCCCCGGAGTGATGCGCCCCGAACCTCACATCACAAAGCGAAGAAAAACGTCGCGCCCCTTCCGACCTCCCCCTCGGCTCGCACTTCCCCGCCGTGGCGGTGGATGATGCGGGCGACGGTCGCGAGTCCGACCCCGGTTCCCTCGAAATCCTCGGAGTCGTGGAGGCGTTGGAAAGCTCCGAAGAGCTTGTGCGCGTACTCCATCTCGAAGCCCGCCCCGTCGTCGCGCACGAAGAAGGATTCACCCTCTCGCCCGAACTTTATGGTCGCGCCATTCTCGTTTTTGGAGGTGAATTTCCACGAATTTTCCATGAGGTTTTCGAGGGCGAGTTTGAGGAGTCTCGGATTCCCCTCCGCGACGAGGCCGGAGGATATGTCGAAGCGCACGTCGCGCCCCGGATCGCGGCCTCGGAGGTTCTCGGCGACTTCTTCGGCGAGGCGGCTCATGTCCACCGTCTCCCACCGCATCTCGACCCGGTTTATCCGCGAAAGTTCGAGGAGGTCGTCTATGAGTTCGCCCATTCCTTGCGACGCCCCTCTCACCCGCCCGAGATAGTTTTTCGCGGCGTCGTCGAGGGTGTCTCCGTAATCTTCGATGAGGATTTGCGAGAAGCCGTCAATACTCCGGAGGGGGGCGCGGAGGTCGTGCGACACCGAGTACGAAAACTGCTCCAGTTCGCGGTTCGAGCGGAAAAGCTCCGCCGCCCGCCGTTCGCGCTCGGCCTCGGCCCGCTCCCGCTCGGTCACGTCGAGGCTTATCCCGATCACCCCGGAAACCGCCCCCGCTTCCCCATCGAAAAGCGGCGAATACCGGGTCTCGAAACAAATCCCACCGACATCCGCCACCGCATTGAATTCCTCCCCGCCGAGTGCGCGCCGGACATGTTCGATGATCTCCGGCACATCCCCATATACCTCGAACACCGACTTCCCCACGACCTCGCCCGGCTCCGCCCCGAGAGCTTCGAGTCCTTTCCCCTCCGAGAAAGTGAACCGCCCCGCCCCGTCGAGGCCGAAAAGCACGACGGGCGCGTTTCGCACGACGGCCCCGAGGCGAAGCTCGCTCTCCCGGAGCCGCCGCTCCGCCTCCCGGCGAACCGTGACATCCCGAAGCACGACCACGCTCCCGGCGAGGTTCCCGCGCCTCCCGGCGAGCGGCGAAACCGAAACCTCATAGTCGCGGCGAGCCTCGCCCTCGCCGAGCGAAACCTCGCCCGGCCCGTCGTCCCATCCCGGCACGTTGGCGGAGGCGGAGGCTCCGACGGCCTTCGATTCGGGGAGGGCGAGGATGCGGCATGCGGCGGGGTTCACGTCCACGATGCGGCCTTCGCCGTCCACTACGACGACGCCGTCCTCCATGCCTTCGACGACGGCTTCCCGAGCCACCGGGCCGAGGTCGAAAAGCCGGAACCGGAAGAGTGCGAAGGAGAACATGGCACCGCTCGTGAGGAATCCGACGGGCGTGAGGTCGAAATCGAAACCCGGCCAGAGATCGAGGACGTACACGCTGTTTCCGACCCACGGCGCGACGACCCCGCCGAGGAGGAGCGCGCTTTGTTTCCGGTAAAGATTCGCCGAGCGGAGCGCGACCCGCCCGAGTATGACCGCCCCGGCGAGAAGAAGGACATACGAATACACCCAGAAAACCCAAAAAAACGACCCACGGACGAGATCGAGGGCGCCGGAATCCGTCGGCTCGATGGACGCCCATATGAAACCGTGGAACTCATTCGTCCACACGAGCGCGAGAGTGGCAAGGGGAATAATCGCGAAGAGGGCGACTCCGTACCGGAACGGCCACCCTCCGCGACCGGAATACCGGAGGGCGAAATCGAGCCACACGAGCGGAATCGCGACGATCCCGAAATATTGAAACTTCGCCCACAAAATCTTCATCGGGATGTCGGCGGCGAGGATCTCGAACGCATACCCGACCGACCATAAACTCACCGCGACCATGAAAGCGAAGAGCGAATACGCTCCGGCGACCCTCCGCCTCCGCCACGTATAAAAAGCGAGAACCGCCGCGCAAACAGCCGTCAGAAAGAGAAGGAACGAATACGCCGAAGATCCCAAAAACATCCCTCCTCTCCACACAAAACACACAAAATCCGCGAACTCTCCGCTCGTGCCATTGTTCGTATTTTACGCCGATTCCCCATATTTATGCCACAACGAGCCGAGCCTCCGAATTCGAAAATCGGAGGCCCGGCGGAGTTTATAAAGTTCGCCCGTCGAAAGGGTTTGTCAGCGCAGCCTATAAAAACGCCACATGTCGTTCTCGACGGGGAGAACCTCGACCTCGGAGAACCCGGCCTCCCGCGCATACCCTCCGAGCGTGTCCGTCCGCATCACAGTCCCGGTCTCCGCTGACGGCTTCTCGGACATTCCGACGGGGAGGCAATGGAGGACGCTGAAACCATAATAGAGGCGATCCACATCCTCCCCCGGCGCGACGAACTCGTCGCCCACCCTCTCATCCACCACGACGACCGTGCCGCTCTCGCCGACGAGGCTCCGCATCGCCCGCAATGCTTCCACCGGGCGGCTCATGTCGTGGATGCACTCGATGGCGATGGCGAAGTCGTATGTCCCGGAAAGCTCCGGGGCGGAAGCGTCGCGAAGCTGGAAAGAGAGACGGTCTTCGAGACCTTCGCTCGCGGCATTTCGGCGGGCGGCTTCGATGGAGTCCCCGTCGAGGTCGAGGCCGTCCACGCGAGCGTTCGGGTATGCCTTCGCGATGGATATGCTCGACCATCCCGAGCCACACCCGATGTCCGCGACTCGGGCCGGGGAGTGGGACGACGAGAGGCGTTCGTGGAGGTCGGGTACGGCGGAGATCCACTCGCCCATGAGGTTCACGAACATCGCCCGGTTCCCGAACTCGATGCCTTCCCGGATGTCCTCACCATACTCGGGGAACGAAACTCCGCCCCCGGATTTCATCGCCTCGATGAGCGCGGGAAGAGGCCGAGCGAGGCCGACCATTTGCTTGGCGAGCGGCGTCACGTACGCGAGGCTGTCGCGGTCGAGGAGGACTTCGTCGTGTCCCTCGGGGATGCGATACCTCCGGCCGAAAGGCTCCGCCGAATCGTCTTCCACGGAATCGTCTTCCACGGAATCGCACTCCGCGTCGAGAACCCCCGACACGGCTTGAAATTCGAGCCATTCGCGGGCGTATCTTTCGTTCACTTTGGCGCGAGAGGCGAGTTCCGGGGCGGACATCCACGCTCCGTCGGACATCGCCGCATACAAGCCGAGCTTGTCGCCGAGGTACACGCCGAGAATCTCCATGAACGCGATCGAGTCGGCGAAGATCTTCTCGACGAGCGCGTCGCGCCTTTCATCGGCGGTGATCGTCTTTTCGGCCATTCCGTCTCTCCTTTCGTCGGACTATTCCTCGTCGGGCGACGCGACCATGAGAAGCACGTCGCCCGTGTGGTGTATCTTCTCGTGCGGCACGACCGCCACCCGGCCCGCGACCCGAAAACCCTCACGCCCGTAAAGCCTCACCGCCCCCTCGTTTTTCTCGAAGACGAGCAAACTGAGCGTATCGAAGCCTCGGTCTCGGGCTTGCCTTCTCGCGGCCGCGAGCATCTCCGTCCCGATCCCCGCGCCGCGACATCCGTCGAAGACGGCGAGCGAACAAATATAAAAGCTCCCCGGAGCCTCGAGCCTCTCGTACGGCTCCATCACCGGATCGGACGTGTCGGAGGGTTCGGCGTCTTTCGGGATCGGGAACGTGCAAAGAAGCCCGACGACCTCGCCCTCCCGTTCGGCGACGACGCAATTTTTATACGAGAAATTGCCGTCTTCGCTCGAATAGCGGACGGCTCCGATCTCGAGCGGCGTGAGGCCGGGGTACTCGGAGGCCATCCCGCTCCAAATATAGTCCGCGACCCCATCCGAGGAAATCCTGAAAAGCGCGGCGATCACGGGCGCATCCCCCTTCACCGCCGCCCGATACGTTGTTCCGCCCGCCTTTTTCGCCTCCATCATCCACTCTCCTTTCGCGAATGCGTCCGAGCGCGAGAGCCTTCCCTCATGCGAACCATGCAAAAAATCGAGCGAAGCGAGCGGAAAGCTCGACGTGCCGAAAATTTCCTCGAAAGCCACCCACGCTCATACCCGCATCCTCGCCGCGAACACAATCACTCCACGTCGCGGGAATGATGCTCCCGGCGAACAAGCGTGTCAAGCTCGCGGATGGAAAGCGGGCGAAAAGAAGCGTGTTTGTTTTCCCGAAACCCGAGGCCGCCACCCGGATTTCATATCACGCCCGTTTCAGCCGCACGGCATACGAGCCGCACTCCGGACAATTATCCACGACTTTTTTGACCACCTCTCCGACCGGCCCCATCACACCCGGAACCGCCCGCGATGCCATCACGACCTCTCCGGTATATTCCGCGCCGCACATTTTGCACACCACCTCGACCCTCCGAACCTCTTCGCGGCCCCGACCCATGCGAATTTCCTTTCACGGTGAATGTCATTCGTCCTTCAAAGCGAGATACTCGTCCACCCGAAGCGTGAATGCGTGGCGATGCTCGACTCCTTCTCCATCCGTCGCGACGAACGAGAGCCTCGGAGTCCCGGAATGTCCGGCGTTCTTCGCCGCGCTCGCGAGGGTTTTCGCCCGGACCTCGAAACGGGCGCTTTCTTTCGCCGCGAGCCGGGCGGGAACTTCGCCCTTTATTTCCCCTTCGGCGAGTGGGGCATCCTCCCCTTTCGGACTCACCCGGACGGAAGCGATCTCGACCTCTTCCCCGCTCGCGTTCTCGACGGTGAAGAAGACGTGGAGCGGGGAAACGTCTCCGTTCGGGAGCGGGTATGCGCCGAGGGTTTGTGAGAGTTTCATCGGGGAAGAGCCGAAGATCCGTGAAAAGAAGCTCATGCGAGTTCCGGTCGCAAAGCCGGGGGTCGCTTCGCTCCGGGGAGTGGTGAGAGGCGGGGGGTCGAAGCGTCCACCGATGAATCCCCGTTCGGATCCGGCAAGATTTCACCGGGCGGGAAGGCGAGGCTTCCGGGGAATAATTTCATCCGAAAACCCCGTCCCGTCCGGGACGGGGTTTCTCGAAACCGCTCCTCACCACGCCGTCGTTCCGCCGTCCACGGCGATGGTCTGCCCCGTCATGTACGCGGCGGCGGGCGAGGCGAGGAAGACGATGACGCCTTTCAATTCCTCCGGGCTTCCGAAGCGGTGGAGCGGGATGTCCGCGAGCATCTCTTCCTCGAACTTCTCGATAGTGGCGCCCGACATCCGGGTCGGGAACCACCCCGGCGCGATGGCGTTCACGTTTATATTGTGGCGCGCCCATCCGGTTGCGAGGTCGCGCGTCATCGAGACGATGGCGCCTTTCGAGGAGTTGTATCCGATGGTCTGCATATACTCCGGCTTCCCCCCGACGAGACCCGCCACCGAGGCGATGTTTACGATGGTTCCGCCGGAACCACGCTCGATCATGCGCCTCCCGACCGCCTGGCTCATGAGGAAAGTCCCGCGCACATTGACCCGCATAACATGGTCGAACTTGTCGAGCGGCATGTCCTCCGTCGGCGCCCCCCACGTCGCCCCGGAATTATTCACGAGAACGTCCACCGAACCGAAGGTGTCCTCCGCGGAGGAGACGACTTTCTCGACCTCCTCCGGCTCGGTGACGTCGGCGGCTATGGCGAGGGCGCGTCCGCCGCGAGCTTCGATCTCATCCTTCACCTCGTCGAGCGGCTCTTGTTTGCGCGAGCATACGACGACGTTCGCCCCCGCGTCCGACAATGCTTCGGCCATGTACCGCCCGAGTCCGCGGCCTCCGCCGGTGACGATCGCCGTTTTCCCGTCAAGTCGGAAAAGGTCGAGTGAGTTCATTGTTTGCTCCCTTCGGTCGCGCTGGTCAGCGTTTCAGCCTGTCAGCTTTTTGGCGGCGTTCGTTTCTTCTTCGCGCCAGCGTTTCGTTCGTCCATCACACCCAACTTTCTCAAACAAGCGGATTGCCTCTCTTCTCGAAGATCCGGAACGTCCCGACCCCGAGCGCGACGAGATTTTCTTTTTCGTCGAAGACTTTCGACTCCATCGTGGCGAGGCGGCGTGTTTGGCTGACTATCTCCGCGCGGCACGTTATCCGGCCTTCTTTGACGGCTCCGAGAAAATGGACATTCAAATCTATGGTGGCGGTCCGCACTCCGACTTTGGAGATGAGGGCGAGGCCCATGGTGTTGTCAATGAGCGAGGCATACACGCCGCCGTGGAGGGAGCCGGCGCCGTTGAGATGGAAGTCTTCGACGTCTATGTATAGTGTCGCGCTTCCCGGCTCGACGCTTTCGACCTTCGCCCGCATGTGCCTCGAAAACGTGATGTCCTCGTCGAAGTGGCGGGTGAGGTCTTTTATTTGCTCGTCGGTGAGGCCGTTTTCCTCCGTCATGTCCCTCCCTCGAAAGTTCGTCGCACGGGAGGATTATACGCATCGAAATCTAACCGAACTCCAACCGCCGGACACACGCCGACCATTCGCTTCGGATACGATGGAATGTGACGGGGAGTTCGGCGACATCGAGGGAGAACGGCGCGTTTTCGACGAAGCTCTTCCGGCTTCTCTTCGAGCGGGCGGACATTGCTTCGCTCGTGTATTTCCGGATTGTTTTTGGGGCGATCATGGTTTGGGAAGCATGGCGTTATTTTTCGTTTGACTGGATCCGAACTTTGTACATCGAGCCGCCGTTCTTTTTCAAATACTACGGCTTCGAGTGGATCTCACCGTGGCCGGGAGTCGGCATGCACCTCCATTTCGCCGCCCTCGGAGTCCTCTACGACGAGGTCGAAGCGCGGGCCGACGTGCGAGCCTCGCTCAACGGGCGCGAGCCGCAAACCCTCATAGACCCGAGCGTGGATCTCGCCAAATAAAAGCGCGCGCTCGCCCGGAAAGCGTGGATCCTCCCCCTCGAAAACACCGACCTCTCCGAACCCGAAAATTCATAGCCCGAAAAGAAAGAGCGGAAGCGAGTCCGACGAACTTCCCGGACGGAGAAATCCCCCGGATTCCGTACCAAACTCGCCATACCGAGTCCGGGTAAAAAGACGTGCCTATTCCGAGGACGGCTTCACGAGGGCGGCTTCCCGCCCGCAATTCGCTCGTCTTTCATGCGGGCAAGATGCTCGCGCTCCCAGAGAGAATGCCGCATCGAATAAGCGGACTCGGTATGAGCTGGACTTTAGCCATTTTCGTAGGTAAAGGGTAGGGTACGCTCGCCACCGTACTCCGCTAAAAGAGGTGAACCATATGCGCACCCTACCGAACGAGATGATACGGGTTTTGAGACCCTTCGCGCCACTGTTTTCCGAGCGAGTCTTCGAGCACGTCCAGGCGCTTCTCGCCGGCGCGATCCTCGCTCCGGGAAAACGCACCGTCGGTTCGGCCCTGCGCGCGACGGGTCTGGACCGGCAGAAAACCTTCCATCGCTACCACCGGGTCCTGAGCCGCGCCGCATGGTCGAGCCGGGAAGCGGGCCGCGTCCTTCTGGAGTCGCTGGTGGAGGCGTACGTGCCCGAGGGGGAGCCGCTGGTCGTGGGACTGGACGAGACCCTCGAGCGCCGCCGGGGGGAAAAGATAGACGCGAAGGGAATCTACCGTGACCCGGCGCGCTCCAGCCACTCCCACTTCGTGAAGACGAGCGCGCTCAGATGGGTGTGCGTGACGCTCCTTGCGGAGGTTCCGTGGGCCTCGCGGGTATGGGCCTTGCCGTTCCTTTCGGCCCTGGCCCCTTCCGAGCGTTATTGCCGGAAGCGGGGCAAGCGCCACAAGAAGACCACGGACTGGGCGCGGCAAACGCTCCTTCAGCTCAGGCGCTGGCAGCCGCGGCGCGAGATCGCCGCCGTCGCCGACGGAGGATACGCCTCCCTCAAGCTCCTCGAGAGCTGCCGGAGCCTCGAAAACCCCATCACCTTCATCACCCGCCTGCGCCTCGACGCCGCCCTGTACGAGCCGCCCCCTCCGCGCGAGCCGAGACAGAACGGCAGGCCCCGCCTCAAGGGCGAGCGCCTCCCGAACCTCTCGGCGGTTCTCGAAGACCCGAAGACGGCCTGGACGCCGATCACGGCGGGCGGTTGGTACGGCGGCACGGAACGCGCGGTGGAGATCGTCTCCGGGACGGCCGTCTGGCACTCCACGGGGCTTTCCGCCGTGCCATTGCGCTGGGTTTTGATCCGCGACCCGCATGGGGGGTTCGAGAGCCGGGCTTTGCTGTGCACCGACCTCGCCGCCGACCCGGAGCGGATCATCTCGCACTTCGCGAGGCGCTGGCAGATGGAGTCTACTTTTCAAGAAGTTCGCCAGCGCCTGGGCTTCGAGACGCGGAGGCGTTGGTCGGAGAAGGCGATCCGGAGGACGGCCCCGGCGCTTCTGGCCCTGTTCTCCGTGGTCGCGCTCTTCGCCCACCAAAAGAAGACGCGAACGCCGGGGGCCGCGCGGAGGACGGCATGGTACGAAAAGGGACATCCGACCTTCTCCGACGCCCTGGCCGTGGTCAGAAAGGAGCTGTGGGCGCATCAAGAGGAGGCTTTTCGCGGGTCGGTGCCGGAGAGCGACACGGTAAAAGTCCCTCGGGAATTCGTGGAAAGGCTGACCGAGGCGGTTTGCTATGCGGCGTAACGGCTAAAGTCCAGCTAAACACTACGGCGATATACTTCCTCGCCTCCTTCGGATGCCTCCGGCTCGAAGCCCATCCGCTCGACATAGTCACGCTGTTCTTCGGTTTCAGGTATGGTTTCAACGTGAGTGATCCTCTGTTCCTGGAACAGTTTGGCCTGCTGATAGAGAAACCTTCCAGGTTGCAGATCACGATAGCCCGGTATCACGTAATCTAGATGGACAAACAATCCAGCCGAATCTTTTGGCTCGGCGGTAAAGAGACCGACCGGGACTAGATCCCGCAGGATGAACCAGACAAGATGCTGTTCTGTAGACGAATAGTCAAAGGACGGAAAGAAGCGTCTGATGTCTTCTCGATAGTAGTCCAGAAACTGGTGAAGATAGGAGGAGTCGTGCTCCGTTTGAAGGATGGTGAAGTAGTTTTCTGCCTGCCTCATTTCACGAAGATAGTAGAGGTTGATCCCGATGATCACGGCGTTCACAGCAGCAATCGGGTAGGCTGAAATAAGAACCCCGTAGATGACGAAACACACAGCCCCAATGAGGTTGATGAGGCGTAGCCTGAAGACGGACCTCATAAGGAGCGAGATGGCTATGAGGACCGAGGCCAAGTATCCGAGTAGTTCGTACAGCAGTTGGCTGCTCACCTTATCGCTCTTTCTGTCTGCCAGTCACCAAACTCGCACTGAGGCGTAACCGTCTACGCGAATTCGGGAGCGCCCCACCCAGCTTCTTCGCCGCTTGCCCATTGCAAGTATATCTCGGTGCTATTTACTTCTTCCCGATGTTGCCCTTACGTACACAGTCTACCGCAGTGCGGGTGGTCTACTGCAGTGCGGGTGGTCTGGCGCACTGGGATGTGCGAGGATGCCTCTGTGTAAGGGCCGGATGAGGAGGAAAGACGAACATGATGCAGATTTTATGGGGCATCGGCGGCATGATAGTAGTCCTGGGCCTCGCGTTCGCGCTCTCGCTGAACCGCCGGGCCATAAACCCGCGCACGGTTCTGGGAGCTCTCGCCATCCAGGTCGCCTTCGGTGTCCTCGTGCTGTACTGGCCCACCGGCCAGTCCGCGCTGGCGACGTTATCCCGGGGCGTGCAGGCGGTAATCAACTCGGCGAACGAGGGCATAGGGTTCCTCTTCGGGCCGGTTCTGCCGGATGAGGGCTTGGTCTTCGCCTTTCAGGTTCTACCGGTGATCATCTTTTTCGCTTCGCTCACCACGGTGCTCTACCACTGGAACATCCTGCAGTGGGTCGTCCGCATTATCGGGGGCGTGCTCCAGAAGGTGCTGCAGACCAGCCAGGCTGAGTCCATGGCGGCGACGGCCAACATATTCGTCGGGCAGACCGAGGCTCCGCTGGTCGTCCGGCCCTACATCGATCGGATGACGCGCTCGGAGTTCTTCGCCGTTATGACCGGCGGACTCTCGACAGTCGCGGGCTCGGTGCTGGTCGGGTATTCGCTGCTCGGCGCGCCGCTGGAGTACCTGATCGCCGCGAGCTTCATGGCCGCCCCGGCCGGCCTCCTCATGGCGAAGATGGTGCTCCCCGAAACCGAAGAACCCGACACCATCGGGGGAGATGCCACCGAAGCCGCCGAGGCCGAAACGGGCGGGACTGATGAGCCGGAGGAAGAAGAGGAAGAAACAGGCGGAGGCCCGTTGGGCCATCGCAACGTCATAGACGCGGCGGCGGCCGGAGCCACGGACGGTTTGTATCTCGCGCTCAACGTCGGGGCCATGTTGATCGCCTTCATCTCACTCATCGCGCTCGTCAACCTGATTCTAGGCTCCGCGGGAGGGCTAGTCGGGTTCCCGGACCTCACCTTTCAGCTTATACTCGGCTGGATCTTCGCCCCGCTTATGTTCCTGATCGGGGTTCCGTGGGAAGAGGCGATCCGGGCCGGCAGCTTTCTCGGACAGAAGTTGGTCCTCAACGAGTTCGTCGCCTTCGCCAACTTCGCCCCGAATATCGGGAACTTCTCGGATAAAGCCGCAGCCATCATCACCTTCACCCTCACCGGCTTCGCAAACTTCGGTTCGCTGGCTATACTGCTCGGCGGCCTCGGCGGCATCGCGCCCGACCGGAGGCCGGAGATCGCCAAGTACGGCATCCGGGCCGTCCTCGCCGGCACGCTCGCCAACCTGATGAGCGCCACCATAGCCGGAATGCTGATCGGGTAGACATCTCCTCTGGGGATTTTTGATGGCCACTGGTGGGGAGTTTGCGTATCCGTCAGTGGGGAATTTTCTGTCCGCCTATGGGGAGTATTTCATGGCCGCGGACACTCGATAATGGAGTGTCCGCCGGAGTAGCTTCTATGATGCTTTGACTAGCCCGAATAATTCACGAAGATAGTTGAAGAGAGGGAGCCTTCTCCTGTATACGGTCTAGTTGTTCAACGACTGGCCAAAGGAGGAAAGCTCCCATGAGCGATTGTGCCACACAACCGACGCGTTTCGAAACCGAGGCGGCCCTCGCCCTCGAAGCCGCCTTCGACGGGGGTCGGATCACCTCCGACGGTGGTCTCGTGTGGCTTTCGAAAATGGACTCGGAGATGGGTTTGTGCCAGGAGGTCTCCGAGTGCGTGGTGGAATGGCGAACGAGGCGTTCCCGCCATTCGCTCCCCCCCCTCGTGAGGCAGCGCGCCTTCCAGATGGCGTGCGGATACGAGGGCCAGAACGACTCCGACACCCTCCGGGCGGATCCCTTGCTCAAGGCGGTGTGCGGAGAGGCGCCCGAGAGCGGGGAGGACCTCGCCAGCCAGCCGACGATCTGCCGCCTGGAGAACGCGGCCACCAGACGCTCGTGCCACCGGATAGCCGAGGCCCTCTTCGAGCTTTACCTCTCGGGGCGCGGCAAGGACGGCGCCCCCGAGAGGATACTCCTGGATTTCGACTCGACCGACGATCCTGTGCGCGGCGATCAGGAAGGCGGTCGCTACCACGGCTACCACCGCCAGCACATGTACCATCCGCTTCTCGTCTTCGACGGCGACACGGGGCATCTTCTCATGGCGCTCCTGAGGGCGGGGGACGCCCACGCCTCGAACTCCTCCATCGCCCTATTGAAGCGCATCGTGAGCCGTTTGAGGGGAAGGTGGCCCGGGGTCGAGGTGGAGATGAGGGCGGACGCGGGCTTCGCGGTCCCCGCCGTCTACGACTACTGCGAGAGCGAAGGCATAGCCTACACCATCGGCCTCATAACGAACCCCCGCCTCGAAGGGATGGCCGAGGGCTTGCTCGACGAGGCGATCTCCCTTTACGAGAGTGGACAAACAAAGCAGAGACTTTTCTCGGAGGATCTCTACCGGGCCGGAAGCTGGGAGAGGGCGCGCAGGGTCGTCTACAAGGCCGAAGCGATGGAGCAGGGAACCAACCGGCGCTTCGTCGCCACGACGAGAGCGGACGCCCCGAAAGACCTCTACGAATTCTACGCCGGAAGAGGAGAAGGCGAGAACTGGATAAAAGACTTCAAGCTCCACATCAAGTGCGACCGCCTGAGCTGCCACCGCTTCATCGCCAACCAGTTCCGGCTGCTCTTGCACGCGGTGGCGTACTGGCTGATGGACTCCT
>JACDAJ010000263.1 GCA_013695475.1 Rubrobacter sp.
CCTCGGTGATCGGGGAGTTCGACCCGACGCGGTACAAAGTTTGCTTTATCGCGAGAACGTCCGGGTCGGAGGCCGCCGCCCGCACGAACTCGACGACGGGCGCGAACGATTCGTATGGATGGTAAAGAAGGATGTCTCCTTGCCGGATCGCCTGTGTCACCGAGCGGGCGTTACGAATCTCGCTCGGCACCCTCGGCGTGACTGGCGGATACAAAAGATCGGCACGGTCGAGGTGGGTGAGTTCTTCGAGTTCGGTGAGGCCGAGCGGCTCCGGAACCTCGTATACCGCCCCCGCCCCCATCCCGAGGTTCTCCGAAAGCCACTCCCGAAGCTCGTCCGGCATCGCGTCGGTGACGACGAGCCGCACGCCTTTCCCGAACCATCGGCCCGCCAACTCGTCCTCGATGGCTTGGAGGAGATCCGAGGCTTCATCCTCCTCGATCACGAAGTCCGCGTTGCGGGTAACCTGGAAAACATAACTCGCCCCGATCTCCTTCCCCGGAAAAAGTTCATCCAGATTCGCGGCGATGACCTCCTCGACGCGGACGAGCCGGATCTCCGCCCTCCCACCGCCGTTGTCCGGCTCCTTGTCCGGCAACCGCATGAAACGCCCGATGGTCGTCGGAACTTTCACCCGCGCCGAAACCCGCCGCCCCTCATCCTCGATTACCACGAGGAGATTCAACGAAAGGTTCGATATATGCGGGAACGGATGCGCCGGATCTATCGCGAGCGGCGTGAGTACGGGAAGAACTTCTTTCCCGAACCTCTCCCGAAGCTCCCGCTTCTCGGCGGCTCGGAGCTTTTTATGCGGCATGATCCTCACCCCCTCACCCTCGAGTTCCGAGAGGATTTCGGACAATGCGCGTCGCTGATTCTTGAAAAATTCCACCGTGCATTCGCGGATGCGGGCGAGTTGCTCCTCGGGCGTCATCCCGTCCGGGACGGGGTTCGGAAGCTCCGAGGCGACTTGTTGTTGCAAACCCGCCACCCGGATCATGAAAAACTCGTCCAAATTCGTCTCGGTGATGGAGATGAATCGTATCCGCTCCAAAAGCGGATGCCGCTCGTCGAAAGCCTGCGCGAGAACCCGGTCATTGAAACCGAGCCACGAAAGCTCGCGGTTTATATACAGCGACGGGTCAGACAAGTTCGGCTTTTTCGCCGTGTCGGTCATATCTCCCTTCCTTCCGAAAGCATCATCAAAGCCCCTTCCCGTATCCCCCCACGCACCACCGTGAGTTCGTCCTTCTCGAAGCGGTCGAGAACCGCCGCGAGCGTCGTCGCCGCAGCCGGCATCACCCTCGCCCGCTCCGGCGCGAGGCCATATTCCCTCGCCAAAGCCCCGGATGAGTCTTCGGAGATTTCTTTGGCGAGGTTTCGGAGCCGCTCCGGCGTGAGGTCGTCGTCCGTTATTTTGAGGATCGCCCGCGCCGAACCTCCGACCGCCACGACCGGAACTTTGCTCGTCAAACTCCACTCCGGCAAGGTTTTCTTCACATGCTCGTCGAGCGCTTTGAGTTGCTTTTTTTTCGGGGGGTCGTTCTCGATGAACTTCTCGGTCGTCCGGTTCGTCCCGAGCGGGAGGGAAATTTGCATGAGCGGCCCGCTCGACGCTTCGCCGAGGATGAGTTGCGCGGAGCCGCCGCCGAGATCCACGACGAGAGCCGACCCCTCCCACGGCGTCCCGACCGCCGAAACCGCCCCCATGAAACCAAGCTCCGCCTCCTTCTCGCCGGAGATGAGGCGCATTTCGAGGCCCGTCTCGCTTTCGACTTTCTCCCCGAGTTCCGTGCCGTTCTCCGCGTCGCGGACGGCGCTCGTCGCGAGGATGAGGGGTTCCGGCACGCCGTTCAACGCGGAGATTTTCGTGAACAAAGAGATCGCCTCGCACGCGAGGGATAATCTTTCGTCTTCGATGCGTCCGGTTTTGTCCACTCCGGCACCGAGGCGGGCGGAGACTTTCTCGCCCGTCACCGGGAAGACCGTGCCATCCTTCACCTCGCCGACGAGAAGATGGATCGTATTCGAGCCAACGTCGATCACCGAAAACCTCGCCAAAGCGCGTCCCTCCATACCGTCTGAAAACATAGTGAACTTCTCCACCCGCAATGATAACCGCCACCCATCCACAGTGATATATTGCGCGTGTGGGCGAATAACGACAATGAATCCCAATTTTCTGGAGGCGGCCATCTCCGGCAAGGAAAAATCGAAGAAGTCGAAGGAAGCAGAGAAGGCGAAGGTTCGGGACTACGAGGCGCACGTCCTCGTATGCAAAGGTGGCGACTGCAAAAAACGCGGCTCAAAGGAAGTGAAGAAAGCCCTCAAAAACGAACTCCGCACCGTCGGCATGAACCGCGACGTGCGCCTCGATTCGGTCGAGTGCCTCGGGCTTTGCAAACACGGCCCGAACGCCATCGTATACCCCGGCGGAACATGGTACCTCGGCCTCGACGAGAACGACGCGAAGGAAGTGGCGAGGAGCCACATAAAAGGCGGCGAGCCGGTCGAGCATCTCGCGGCGGAGTTCCGCCCGAAGAAGAGGGCGAACTGAGGCGGCTTCGCCGCCGTTATTGGTTGGTCGCTTCGCTCCCGGTTATTGGTTATTGGCAAATAAAAAAACCAATAACCAATAACCGGAGCGGAGCCGAAGGCGGAGCGACAAACGTTTCACACGCGCCGCGACGGGTACGATGGCACAAGCGATGCGAAGGAGGACGCGCATGTCCGAAGAAAATAGGAGCGACAGAAACAGAGACGATGAGGTTCGGGACGACTCGAATCGGGAGGAGACTCCCGGAAGGCAGAAAATCAGCCGTGAAGACACGGGCGCGCACGACGATCAAAACAAGAGCGGCGTGGATAAACTCATAGACAAGGCGCAGGAAAAAGGCATCTTCGACAAAGCCGCGAAAACCCTCAAAGACAAGTTCGGCGGCGGAAGCAAAGGCCGCTAAACGCAAACTTTTTCAGGAAATGGAGAGCCGGGGTCGGGCGACCCCGGCTCTTTTCGCGTTCGTTATGTGATGCTCGTGAGTTCACCTTGAACGATGAGCCGCTCGGAATAGTCCGGCAGCGTGCATGTCTGGAGGCTGATGATGTTCTTCCCCGGCACGGGGGCCGTTACGTGGTATGCGTCCGGCGCGACGGTCATCTTCTCGAAGACGGTGTATGTGTACGTGGTGCCGTTCGCGTCCTCGATGATCATTTCGTCGCCGTTTTCGAGCTTGTTCAAATCCCGAAACTGGAGGAAGCTCCCGGTTCCCGGATACCCGAGGCGATGACCCGCGATATACACGTTCGCTTCGGCGTCCCACGGGAAGCCGGTGTCTTCGACATGTACGGCTCCCTGGTCGAGGGCGGCGGTGTCGCTCGCTGCGGCTGTGTATACCGGGGCGTTTTCGACGCGGGACATCTCCGGGACGGTGAGCTTCATGTCGGTCGTCTGTGGGGCTTCGGCTCCGCCGATGGTCGCCCGAACCATACCCGCCACGGCGTCGCCCGCGCCGAGCATCGAATATCCGAGCAGCCCGACCCCGGCGAAGACCATGACGAGGCTGAGGATCGCCGCCATTCCGCGCTTCTTGCGGGGCGCGCTTTGCTTCCCACGACCCTCCGTCCGGAAGCTCTCCTTCGGACGGCTCGACGAGCGATCCGCTGACTGGCGGCGCTTCGGTTTATGGGCGGCGGCTTTGGCGCGGGACGAATTGCCGCGGGGCCGGCGGGGTATCCCACCGAATATTGATGACCGATACTTCTTCATGCCGACCTCCCTTCGGTCGAAATCCGGAGCCAGTTCTTCGCATACATGAGTCTACCCCCGCCACATTACGTTCCGATAACAAAACAAGGCTTCGTCGGGGGCGTTCGGCGGAGGCATGGGCGCGTAATTTACCACACCGGGCATGGTCGCCCACAGCCGCCCGCGGCGCCGCGGCACGCAACGAAACGCCCGTCCGGGAGAAGCTCCATTGCGGAGCGAGACGCTCTCCATCGAAGAAAAACAAGGAGTCGGGAAAGACACGATTCGATTCTTCCACCGTCGAAACCTTCCGTCGAGTCCGTCGGGCGGGAAGGCCGAGGTTCCTGGGAAGAGCGAGTCGAGAACATTCCCACTCCCGGTTTTCATGCGCGAAGCATGGACGTGGGCGTATGTATATAATCCTCCCCGTGAAGATAGGGGTTCCAAAAGAAGTGGCCGAAGGGGAGAACCGGGTCGCCATCGTTCCCGAGACCGTCGAGAAACTCGCGAAAAGCGGCTTCGAGGTCGTCGTCGAGTCCGGCGCGGGCCGCGATTATAATCTCGACGCGGCTTACGAGGAGGCCGGGGCGAAGGTCGCCGGAGACGCTTCGGAGGTTTATGGCGAGGCGGATGTCGTCATAAAGGTGTCGCCCCCGACGGACGATGAGATCGGCCATATGCGCGAGGGGCAGTCCCTCATATGCTTCATAAACGGCCCGACGCATCCCGAGACGGTGAAGAAGCTCGCGGACGCGGGAATCACGGTCTTCTCGAACGAGGCGATACCGAGGACGAGCGTCGCACAGGCGATGGACGCGCTCTCTTCGATGGGTTCCATAGCCGGGTATAAAACGGCGATCATCGCCACCGACGCGCTCGGCAAATATGTCCCGATGCTCTCGACGGCGGCGGGGACGACGAAGGCGGCGAAGGTGATGGTTTTCGGGGTGGCGGTCGCGGGTTTGCAAGCCATCGCGATCATGAATCGGCTCGGGGCGGAGGTCTTCGCGTACGACATACGGCCCGAGACGAAGGATCAATCCCAGTCCCTCGGCGCGACCTTCCTCGACTCCGAGGACGCGAACGAGGAAGACGAAGCCGACGAGAAAGAAAAAGAAGACGAGTTCGTCGAGTATGAGCCGGAGGGTTTCAATAAATTCATGGCTTCGCTCGGCTTTTATTCCTTCGCCGAACCGCCGAGGGACGAATACGTCGTCGAGGGCGAGGAGGAGGAAACGGAGGACGACTCCGACGAGGGATGGTCGAAGGAGAAGCTCGACGCGGACCAGGAACTCATCCGCGAGAGGCTCCCGGAGATGGACATCGTCATAACGACCGCGCTCGTCCCAGGAAGGAAAGCTCCCGTTCTCGTGGACAAAGCGATGGTCGAGTCAATGAAACCGGGTTCGGTCGTCGTGGACCTCGCCGCCGAGTCCGGCGGAAACTGCGAACTGACCGAAGCCGGGAAGACCATCGAACACGAGCAAGTCAAAATCCTCGGCCCGGTGAATTTGCCGAGTGAAATGCCGATACACGCGAGCCAATTATTGTCGAGGAACATGCACAACCTCATAAACCACATAACGGAGGACGAGTCCGAGGACGGCGACGAAAAGAAGCCGAAACTCAACCTCGACTTCGAGGACGAAATTATTGCGGGAACGTGCATCGCGCATGGTGGCGAGGTTCGCCACGAGCCGACGAAAGAAGCGCTCGAAAAAAGCGAGGCGAGCTGAAATGCAAGAAACGCTCATTCAGTTTGCGATCTTCATCATGGCGGGCTTCCTCGGCTTCGAGCTTATTTCCCGCGTCCCGAACCTCCTCCACACGCCGCTCATGAGCGCGACGAACGCAATCCACGGCATCATCCTCGTCGGGGGCATGATCACGATAGCCGCCGACGGCCCCGCATGGGTGAAGGCCGTCGGTTTCCTCGCCGTCTTCTTCGGCGCGCTCAACGTCGTCGGAGGTTTCTGGGTGACGAACCGGATGCTCTCGATGTTCCGCCCCCCGAAGGCGCGAGTGAAGAGAAGGAAGGGCTAACTTTTGGAAACCGGAGTCGCACCCTTCCTCGCATACCTCCTCGCCGCCGCGCTCTTCATCATCGGAATCCGGCGCCTCCGAACCCCGGAGACGGCTCGCTCCGGAAACACCATCGCCGCGTTCGGGATGACGGTCGCGCTCATCGCCACCCTTTTCGTGATCGAGTTCGAGAGCCTTTTGCTCATCGGGGCGGCGGTGGTCCTCGGTTCGGTGGTTGGGATTTTGACCGCGCAGCGCGTTCAAATGACGGCGATGCCGCAAATGGTCGCCGCATACAACGGCGTCGGAGGCGGCGCGGCGGCGCTCATCGCACTCTCCGAGTTTTATCATCTCAGCGAGGAGGGTTCGCTCGGGGTCGTCGCGGGAACGACAATTCCGCTCACCGTTCTCGTCGGGTCGGTGAGCTTCATGGGGAGCGTGGTGGCTTTCTCGAAATTGCAGGAACTCGCCTTCACCGGCTCGGTGACTTTCCCTCTCCAGCAAGTCGTGAACGCGGTTCTCTTCCTCGGCATCCTCGTTCTCGCGGCGAACGCCTTTCTCGAAGGGGAGATCCTCCCGTTCCTCTCCCCCGTCGCGTCGGTCATCGCGGTTCTTTTCGCCTCGCTCGTCCTCGGAGTGCTTCTCGTCATCCCCATCGGCGGGGCGGATATGCCGATCGTCATTTCACTTTTGAACGCCTTCACCGGACTCGCCGCCGCGGCCTCCGGATTCGTCCTTGAAAACTATATTCTCATCATCGCCGGGACGATCGTGGGCGCGTCCGGCACGATCCTCACCCGGCTCATGAGCGGGGCGCTCGGTCGGCCTCTCGGCAAAATTATCTTCGCGGGGATCGCCGCTTCGGGCGGCTCGAAACAGGAGGAGCTCGGAGAACGCCCGGTGAACGACGTGAGCGCGAGCGCGGTCGGCGAATATCTCTCCGACGAGGCGAACAAAGTCATCATCGTTCCGGGATACGGACTCGCCGTCGCGCAGGCGCAGAGCGTCATGAAGGATCTCGTCGAGGCACTCGAAAAAGGAGGCACGGAGGTTCTTTTCGGCATCCACCCGGTCGCCGGAAGGATGCCCGGACACATGAACGTGCTTATGACGGAAGTGGGGATTTCTTATGAGAAGCTCCTCGACCTCGAGGATGTGAACCCCGAGTTCGAGGACGCGGACGCGGCGATCATCGTCGGGGCGAACGACGTTGTGAATCCGGCGGCGAACGACCCGGAGAAGGACACCCCGATCAGCGGCATGCCCGTCCTCGAAGTCGGGAACGCGGAGCGGGTCATCTTCATAAAACGCTCGCTCTCCCCCGGTTTCGCGGGCGTGGACAACCCGCTTTTCTACGACACCGACAAAACCATGATGCTCTTCGCCGACGCGAAGCAAGGTTTGGAGGAAGTCGTCGAAGCGGTGAAGAACGGCTGACGAAACCCGCACGGCTTCTCCGACGAATGGCGCATCGCGGGGGATGCGGCTTTGATCGAACGCTCCACGAACTCGGAGCGCCGAAGGGATACAATGAACATCCATTACCCATGAGAACGAAGTAAGGAGCGTTTTGCAAACGGTGCGGGCGAAGGTCACGAGCAAGGGACAAATAACGATTCCGGCGGAAATCCGGCGGTTTTTGGGCGTGGACGCGGGGGATGCGGTCTCTTTCACGGTCGAGGGCGAGACTGTGAGGCTCGAGGTTTCCGAGGAAAGCGTGGTCGAGCGGACTGCGGGAGCTTTGAGCGGCGACGAGTCCGTCGAGAACCTTCGGGAGGCGGCGGAGCGGGCCATCGCCGAGGAGGTTGTGGAGAGGTCGGGGAAATAGATGGCGACGGTCTTTCTCGACACGAATATTTTTCTTCGCCATTTGACCGGGGACCATCCGGAGCATTCACCGAAAGCGACCGCATATCTCGTCCGGATCGAACGCGGCGAGATGAAGGCTCGCATCGCGGACACGGTCGTCTTCGAGGTGGTATTCACGCTGCGAAGCTATTATGGCCACTCGAAGGGGGAGATACGGGACACCTTCCTCCCGATCGTCGAGATGGCGGGCATCGCGCTTCCGGGAAAGCGTTGGCTCCGCGAGGTCTTCGACGTGTACGTGGAAGAAAACGTCTCTTTCGCCGACGCTTTCCACGCGACACTCATGAAGCACCTCGGGATCGAGGAGATCGCCTCCTTCGACATGGATTTCGACCGTATCCCCGGTGTCCGACGCGCCGCTCTTTAACCACTCCGCTTCGCATACCTCTCCCCGAGGCTGAATATCCACAGTCCGAGCGGCACAAAGACAATGCCCATGAAAATGAGCAGCCATATGGAGGGCCACAAACTCCCGAGGCTCCGGGAACCGAAACTCCCGGAGCCTTTCTTTTCAGTTCGCATACTTCTTCCTCCCGGAGGGATGTTTTCGGCGGTCTTTCTTTCCGCTCATGCGATCCCACACAGCCCGCCAGCTTTCCTCGGCTTCGAAGGCGAAGGCGGCGTCGAAGAGGCGGCGGGCGGCTCTCGCCCGGAGCGAGAGGGTCTCGCCCCTCGCCAGCTTTTTGAGCCGTCTTTGCTCGGCTTCGGCTTGGTATTCGGCGAGTCGGACTTTGTGCATCTCCGGCATGAAATCTCGGTGCATCTCGTGGCTCCTTTTATCGTTCGAAGAGTTCCCGACTTTGACATCGGGGGGTCTCGGTTTCCGGGAGCCGATCCGGTATTTCTATGAGTTTCTTGAGTGGGTTCGCGCGACGGTTTTCGCGCAAAAGTTCGACCCCCGGTTTCCCCTTGTCCCGGTGGCCTGGTATGGAGTCTTTTACTCTTTAGGAGTTAATGACCCATGGTGGCTGCCGCGAGGACGAGAGGACGCACCCGTCCGGTGATCGGCGCTCGTCCGATCATGGACAGGCGGAACGTGTGAGTGTGGTTGATACGCATCTCGTTCCTCCTTTCCATCCTCGCTGGCTTCTCCTTAACAATCTTTAACAACGGAACCACTTTATCCTCGCGCCGCGAGTTTGTCAACAGCGATTTTCGGATTCGGCGGAATTTTCATCGAGGCTCGGGGCGTCTCCCGCGCCGCCGGGAAAAGCGGCCGGTCGAGGGTCGGGATGGGGTCGGGGCGAAGCTCGTAGGCTCGCCACTCGATCTTCACGTCGTCCCCGAACCTCTCCTTTACGCGCCGGAGGTCAGGGTCTTCGAGGTAGCAAAACGGGCAAACGTAGTCGCTGAAAACCGTGATCCTCGCTCGCTTGCCGTTGTTCAAAATCCGCTCCGCATCTCTTCGCCCGCAGTTCGTTCGGAGCCTGAATTTCAGTACGCCTGCTCAGGCGACAGCGAGGTCGAGTTCACTCGATATCTCGATGCTGTCTTTGATGGATCGAGCCACCGGGCAACTGTCCGCGTAGACTTCAACGACACGCTCGATGGTCTCGCGGTCATCCTCGCTCGCCGTGAGGTGGAGGGTATGCTTTATTCTCTTCACGACGAGTACCTTGCCTTCGGCCTCGATCTCCCCGACCGTGTCGGCATGGAGATCCGAGAAAGAAACCTGACGCGCTGCCAGCGCGCCCGCAAAGGTGCCGAGCAGTCACCCGCCCGCCGCCGCCACGAGATAGTCGAGCGTCGTGGAATGCGCCTCCTCCCCGGAATCCGGCGAAACGCCGTAATGCTCGGCGACCTCGCCATGAACCCCGAAAAATATCGGCTCGTCCTCGGCGGGAA
>JACDAJ010000268.1 GCA_013695475.1 Rubrobacter sp.
CCAATGCTGCTTTTTAATTTTCTTGTTCTGCCCTTGGTTGTACCTGTCACTGCTTGGATAAAAAAACACCAATTTCTGGACTAACGTGCTTGATTACCTTTTGGCGTACGGTCTGCTCAATTTCTTCAAGAGTGTTCAATTTCTCTGGTGGGGTTTCCTCATAAAGAATGGCAGCAATAGCTCGTAAATAGGCTTTTAGTTCTTTAGCTTTCTCTGGAGTCATATCCTGTACGTCATGTCTATTTTTACTCATCTTACATTTTTGCTTCGATTCTAGTTCCCTAGTCCCTTAAATATTTTAAGTATTAATACTTATTGCATAACTGAGATGCTCCCATTGGGTGGGGTATAAAGCTCATGTGACGGAAAGTTGTGATGAGGACTGTCCTCACTTCATTACTCATGTTCACACGACTTTATCAACCCTTACTGACGAGGCAGTGGTAGAACCAATTCATCAAGCTTTATCCGAGAAAGATTTGCTGCCAAAAGAGCATTTGATGGATCTCGGTTATGTAACTGCAAAGCTTTTGGTCAAGAGTCAGATTGACTATGGGATTGAACTTATTGGCCCAGTTCGTAGCGATCCCAGTTGGCAAGCTCACCATCACCCTAAGTTTGCAAGCAACCAGTTTCAGATTGATTGGGACAAACAGGTAGCCATTTGTCCAAAAGGGTATCAAAGTCAAACTTGGTCGCAAAAAGTTGATGAGAGTGGGCAACCTATAATTAATATTCGTTTTCCCCAGTCAGCTTGCCGTGCTTGTCCTGCCAAGAGCCGATGTACCCGCGCTCAAACACAACCAAGAGGACTGACCATTCGTAGTCGAAATGAATATTTCGCTCTGAGCAATCGCCGTGCCGTCCAAAATACCCCAGAATTTTTACAGATTTATCGTCACCGGGCTGGCATAGAAGGCACTTTGTCTCAAGGCATCCGACGGTCAGACCTGCGCCAATCTCGCTATATTGGTTTGGCAAAAACCCACTTGCAACATATTTTGATGGCTGCGGCGCTTAATTTATGTCGTCTCGATGCTTGGGTGAATGGTATTCCTTTAGTGGGACTTAAACAAAAATCAAGCCCAAATATAGCCCAAACTAGCTTTATAAGAAGCAAACAGGTCACGATTGAGAGTCAACCAATCAAAAAATCGGAAAGACATAGCTGTTCTAAAGGCTTCCAAAGCTTCAGTAAAAGTGTTTAAAGATTTGGTAGCCCACCTTCGCCTTAAGCCACCAGTCATTTGATGCCAAAGAATAAAAGTATAGGCACAAAAAACTAAGATAAAGTGTCGAGTTAGGCTTCTTTTATCTCGGACTTGATATTCTTTTAGCCCTAACCATCCTTTGGCTTCCCGATAAAAAACTTCTACCCAATTTCTCTGTGAGTAGGTGTCAACTATCCATTGTGGTGTGACCATTGATGAAGAAATATTAGTAATGAAATAGTCAATATCAGTAGCGAGTGAGAAAGTCGCAGCATTCATGACGATAGCAATATTTCGCTTTCCACTTAGACCTGATATCTCTACTTCTTTGGTTACTACCCATAATGTTTTGGGCTTATCTAAGTTAAGTTTAATTTCTGTAAAAGCCTGTTGGGGTAAAGATTGTGCTAATTCATCTAGCCTGATTTTTGGTTGAATATTATCTTTTTCATTGACTGTTACTTTGCGATTTTTAGCTAATCCACCTAAATACTTTAATTGCCGCTTCTCTAACTCTAATAAGAAGGATGTATTGTTGCCGTATCCAGCATCTACAATGACTATTCCTGGTTGATACTTACGGCTTAAAGTCAGGTCTACTAATTTAATTGCTAATTCTGGTTTCTTTTCAAATTCTGGGTCTTGTTTCCCTTCGGCTAAAGAATTAGCGTGCTGATATAACTCTATATCTAATGGTAAGCTTTTTCGTCCATCATATAGATGTGTTGTTACCACTACTATTCCATTATCTGTTTTGCCTATTTCTCCGATATATTGCCTTCCCACTCCATCCGTAAAATTTCCACTTTTCCTATGCCCAGAATCATCAATGATTAGGCTAAAGCCTCTACTGATTCTCGTCTGGCTACACTTGTTCATGATCTCTAACCGACGCTCGTTCACTTGGGAACTAGACCAAGGTGCTTCGGTTAAAAAGTGGTGTAATCGGTGGTAAGTTACCCCTACAGCATTCTTTGCAATCTGAAATAAGTTTTTTCTTTCACTTTCACCCAATAATCCCCCTACATAGTGTCTAAACTCTCTTTTTTGAGCCTTATGCGTAAACACATCATCAAACCGTTGATACCATCTTTCAAAGCATGGAGGCATGGCTGCGGGGCTGGTTTCTTTCATGAGCTTTTCTCAACGTGAAAGCTATACTAGTTAAATATTATACTCTTTTTTAGTCTTGGGTTTTGTTTAAGTCCCGCTAACTATAAAGC
>JACDAJ010000270.1 GCA_013695475.1 Rubrobacter sp.
ATCAATTGCACAAGTAGAAGATGTTCTGTGTCAAGGCTTACTTGAAATTTCTTCTAATTGTGAGCGCCTGCGTTCAATGACTTACTTTCCTCATCTTAAAATACTACCTCTGACTGCAACTTAGTATCAGTAGTTATCTCCCCATAACTTATGGTTCTTTTTTTACCATAAATTATTTCCCTAATATATCTTGTTTCTGATTTTTGATTGCTAAATGTTCTCTCAAACTTATACCACTTGTTAGCTCTAACGCTCTGATTAGCTGGCAGCCAGCCTCCATGATTACTCCTAATTGCTACAACATATAGTCTATGTCGATGAGTCAGGTATGGATGAACGGGATAACTATGGTTATGGGTATGCGCCTGCTCCCGAACGTTTCCACGCCCTCAAATCGGGTCGGCGGCAGGAGCGCATTAATATGATTGCCGGATATCGTGATCGTGCATTAATTGCTCCCATCACAGTCGAAGGCTCATGTAATCGCAGTGTGTTTGAGGTCTGGTTAGAAACCTGCTTGATTCCTCAATTACAGCCTGGAGAGTGGGTGATTGTAGATAATGCAACGTTTCATCATGGGGGTCAGATTGCTCAATTGATTGAATCAGCAGCCTGTCAATTGGTCTATCTACCGCCCTACTTACCAGACTTCAATCGAACCCTCGAAGTGTTAGGCATGGTTGAAAAACCGGGTTGGCAAACTGTTACCCAAAGTCACGAGTCTACAAGAGGCAATAAAATTAGTGCTTAAGCAAGCAGCGTCCTAATTACCCTGAATACAGCTATATAGTAGTACGAAGGTAGGTTAAGACGTATAATAATAGGGATGAAAGCAGATAAATGATCTATGCCAGCCCCCTACAGTAATGACCTGCGGATAAAAGCGATAAAGGCAGTTAAACGAGGAGAACGGAAAATAGATGTGTGTCAGATGTTTCACATTAGCCGGAACACCTTAGACCTTTGGCTCAAACGAGAAGCAGAAACGGGCAACTGTACGCGCGATAGTCAATTTCCAGAAAGGCTGTGGTCATAAAATCACCGACTGGGAAAGATTTCGTCAATTTGTTAGTGAGTATGGAGACAAAACCCAAAGGCAAATGGCTCAGTTATGGGGAAACAATATGACGAGCGCAAAACATCAGTGATGCCCTGGGGAAGGTCGGCCTCAGTCGTAAAAAAAAACCTACGGCTATCAAGAAAGAGACGAAATCAAACGCCAAGAATTTCAACAGAGGCTGAGAACTAAAAATCCTCATCAAATTGTGTATGTAGATGAAGCAGATATAGATAAACGAGAAAAATATCCCTATGGTTACTGTGAGATTGGGCAACGCTTTCATAGTCTCAAATCAGGAAGACGTAGTGAAAGAGTAAGTTGGATTGCCGCTCTCAAACAAGGAAAAGTTTTTGCGCCCATGACCTTTGAGGGGTCTTGTAACCGGGATTTATTTGAAATGTGGTTAGAGGAGTGTCTAGTACCACAGTTGCAACCTGGTGATGTTATTGTGATTGACAATGCAGCTTTTCATCGTTCCCAACTTATAAATGAAATTGTGGCAGAATCTGGATGTGAAATCTGGTATCTTCCCACCTATTCCCCCGATTTCAACAAAATTGAACGCTGGTGGTTTGTACTCAAGAATTGGATGAAGCAACGGTAGGATGAATTTGGTGAATTTCGTGATTGTGTTGATGCTGCATCCCAGAAATGTCCTAACGTATGTGCGTAATACTATACTGTTCTATTCCTGAGTCGTGGAGAAGCATACACAGCGATTGAAAATTACGAAAGTGCTGTTAGCGATCTCAATCAAGTTATCAAGATTGATCCTGACTGTGTTGATGGTTATTTTAGTAGAGGTTACGTCCTTAATCAAAAAGGAGACAAGCGAGGAGCCTTGTTAAATTACAATCAAGTCATTAAATTAGATCCTTAATACATCGGTGCCTATATACAAAGAGGATATATTCGGAAAGACAAAGGAGAAAAAAAAGAAGCAATTACGGACTTACAAAAAGCAATAAGTCTCTTATGTAAAGAATCCATGCTAGATGAAATCAGAACGCTTCAAGCAGAAATTAAAAATATTCGAGATGAAATCAAAAATACTCCAGGGTGGCAAACACGAATATTTTAGTAAGAAGTCTTCGATTTTTAAGTAACTAAAATAAACAAAGCAGCTTCAATTCCTGAATCTGCTTTGTTTATGTTGAAGAATAGACCTGGCACTGAGCTATTGTCCCGTGGGGCAACCCCCAAAGTATCGTCGCCGCAGCAGCGTTTCACTT
>JACDAJ010000149.1 GCA_013695475.1 Rubrobacter sp.
CCGACGCCGCCCTTCATCGCGCGCTCCGAACCGAGGATCTTCCCGACCGTCGCCCCCATCCCCGCTCCAAAGTTCCCTTGTCCGAAGGCTCCACTCTCCGCGTTCGAAGCGGCTTCGTATCCCATGCGGGCGTCGGGTCGGATGTCCGATCTCCCGTTCATGAGGTCGAAAAGCACGGCGGCGGAGACGAGCGGAATCGTCACATCGCCGATGTCGAGGCCGACGCCGTTTTCTTCGAGGTATCTCACCACACCGTCGGCGGCGGCGAGTCCGAACGCGCTCCCCCCGGTCAATAAAATAGCGTCGGTGCGGCGGACGCTCGCGGTCGGGGCGAGGCGGGCGGTCTCGCGGGTTCCGGGCGACGATCCCCGCACGTCCACCCCGACTATGGCCGGGCGGTCGAAGAGGATGGCGGTGCATCCGGTGAGGGCCTCGGAGTCATGCGCGTGTCCGACGAGGATGCCGGGAACGTCGCAGATATTGTCGAGATGCTCGGCTACGAGTCGTCCTCGTCCGAAGGCTCCGGCTCTTCCTCCGGGTCGGCGGGGAAGATGTCCTCGTTCTCGCGGGCGAGGGTTATGAGCGGGACGAGTTCGGTGTCCGAGCGTTGCGGCCCGAACTTCACGAACACGGAGTCTTTGACCATTGAATAGTCAACGACCTTCCCTTCGCGCTCCCCGAGTTTCACGTCCGTGTTTTTGTATGGGGCGCGCTCTTTGAATTCCTTGTATGTGTCGTGCTCGTAGCGCATACAGCATTTCACCTCGCCGCAGCAACCCATGATCTTCTCGTTCGGCGTCACTCCTTGCTGGCGGGCGAGCCGCACGTTCACCGGACCCATGCTCCTCGCCCCGCTCCACGTCGCGCAGCAAAGCGGAAGCCCGCACGTGTCGCACCCTCCGACGTCCCCCGCCCTCTCGATGAAGTTGAAGCGAGTGAGCCTCACCCCCGCATCGTACTCGCGCCGAAGCCCGTTTGTGACCGCGCCGAGGTTCACATCCTTCTCCGACTCGTATTTCACCTCGATGTACGAACCGTCGAGCGACACATCGCATCCGATGAACTGAACGCCTTGAATCCGGTGGTCGCGAGCCAGTTTTTGAGCCTCGATGCGAACCTCGCGGGCGAGCTCGCGCCGCTCGTCCTCCTCGGCGACGTCCCGCTCGGCGGCGACGCGGAGGATGTCATACGGCTGGGTGTACGCCTCGCGGCGGCGCGGAGTGAGGGCGACCCGTCCGATGAACTCCCCGACCTCGGTCTCGACGACGACTTTGGTTCCCACTCGGAGGTCGAGGTCGCGGGCGTAGCAAAGCCGGGGCGTGCTCCAGCCGGGAATACGTATGTCTACGAGCCTCGGGAGAACCCGAGAATCTGTCGCCGTGTCAGAGATAACGCCACCTCCAAAGTCGCTTCCGAAGAGACATTATACGCAAGCCCCGTCCGCGCTTCTTCGAGGGAAGCCGAAGCCCCCGCCCAATCCGCATCGGGAGTCCGTTCGACGGCGGCTTCGATCTCCCCGACTCGATCCACGTTCGAGACGAGATCCCCCGCCCCGAACCGGACGACCCCCGCATCCCGAAAAAGCATCGCGAGGAGTTCGACGGCCTCCCGGACCGCGCCGTCGCGGGCCGCCTTCCCCGCCCGCTCCGCCCGCTTCGCCTCTTCCTTCGTGCGGAGATCCGGCTCCTCGAACCCTTCGAGAACCGCCTTCTCCCGAGCCTCGCCGACCTTTTTGGCGCGATCCACGATCTCCTCGACGACTTTATACCGCCCCTCGAAATCCTCATCGAAGGAAAAAGCGGCCCGGAACACGACGTCACGGAGGCTTCGGAGTTCCCCTTCCTCCGCATACCGCACCGAAAGCCCGACGCTCCCCCGACCGAGCGCGGCGTAAAGTTCCGGCTCATCCGCTCCGCGCGTCCTCAAAAACTCGGCGACCTCGGGACGGGGGACGGGATCGAAGCGTATGGACTGCGCCCGCGAGGAGATCGTCGGCATCACACCCTCGCGCGCATTGGCGAAGAGGATGAAAACCGTCTCACCCTCCGGCTCTTCGAGGGTTTTGAGGAGCGCGTTCGCGGATTCCGCATTGAAAGAGTCGGCGTCGAGCATAATGACGCGCCGCGCCCCCTCGAACGGTCGGCTCGACGCGAGCTTCACGACCTCCCGAACTTGATCCATGAGTGTGAACATGCCTTCGGGCCGAATCTCCGACAAATCTGGGTGAAGCCCGCGACGCGCCCTTTCCTCGGCAACCAAATCCCCACCCGCCACGAGCGCGGCCCCGAACCTCCGGGCGACCGTCCGTTTCCCGACCCCCGGCGGCCCGTGGAAAAGGTATGCGTGGGAGACGCCCGCATCGAGGGCTTTCGCCAAAGCGCGGATCGCCGCCTCGTTCCCGACGATTCCATCGAACGTCTCGGCCATCGCCGTCATCCCCGACTCCGGCTGTCGAAGCCCGACGCGACATCGAATCCGATGGCAATTCCGACCTTGATTCCGAAGATCAAATCATCCATCACGCCGCCGACATCGGCATACCCTTCGCTACGGCCTCCGCCGAAACCGCGTTTTCCGTCACCTCGATCCAAATTCTTTCCCCACCCTCTCGTTTGCCGAGCGTCGGGCTTTCGCCACCCACGCCATTCCTTCCGACCTCATCGTCATTCGCCGTGTCCGAACGAAGACGGGCGCGATCCGAATGATACGGATTCCGGGAAATCGTTTCCTTCACCACGACGATGGCCGCCGAAGTCGCCCGGTGAAGACACGGCATCTCACGCGATTTCACGAAACGTCGCGCCGCCCGCCCGGAGTTATTCACCCGGATTCCGCATGAGAAACCGAGAAACTCTCCGTTCGCGCCCGGTGTCCTTCGCCTTTCGGAATCTTCATCCACCGTCCGAGCCGTTTCTGTTTCCGAGGGCGACCCCGAAAGCCGTTCCGAGTCCCGCGCCGACGGCGACTCCGATGGCGATCCCAATTGCGAGGTTGTCCGACGCGATCCCGAAAAGGACGCCGATCACAAGCCCGAACCCCGTCCCGAGCGACATCCCGACCGCCATGCGATTCCTTTCCCCGCTGTCCATCCCGCTCCCTTCGCCGCCTCGGCTACGAAGTATAACGAGGCTCTCCGAGAAAACCGCCCACTATCCGGGCGAGTTCCTCGGGCGCGAGCATCGCGTCGAGAACCTCGATGCGATCCGGCTCGCGGCGGGCAAGCTCCTCGAAAGCCCCCTCGACTTTCCGCATGAACTCTTCGCCGACGCTTTCCAAACGATCGAGGCTCCCGCGGTTTTCCGCCCTTTGTTCCCGCTCTTCCGGCTCGAGTTTGAGATAGAAAGTTTTGTCGGGCGTCGCGGCTTCGACGGCCTTCGCGTTCAATTCCCGCACCGCGTCGAGGCCGAGGCCGCGTCCGACTCCTTGATATGCGAGGCTCGAGTCGAGGTACCTTTCGCACACGACGTTTTCGCCGTTTTCGAGGCGGGGGAGGATTTGCCGCAGAGTGTGATCCGCCCTCGCCGCCGCGTACAAATACGCCTCCGTCAAATCGTCCATCTCGATGTCCGGGTCGAGGACGAGGGAGCGGATCCTCTCCGCCGCCGGAGTCCCGCCCGGCTCTCGCGTGAAGAAAGTCGGCGGCTCCGAGCCTTCGAATCTCTCTCTCAAAATCCCGACGAGCGTGGATTTCCCCGAGAAGTCGAGTCCCTCGATGGTTATGAAAACGCCGCGCGAAACTTCCACGAATTCTTCCGTTCCAAAGATACTCACGGGCGAGAGTATAACGACCGAAGAAAACGGATTCTCCGCGCGAGACGCGCCTCGAAAAAGCTGACTTGCTGACTGGCCGACAAGCGCGAAGCTACGCGAGCCTACGCCGCAGCCCGCCGCACAGCGTGGTTCTCCGCAGCGGAGACGAGGGCGGCGAAGAGGTTTCGATGCTCGACCCCGACCGTCCTCATCGCCTCGGCGTGCCATTGAACGCCGAACAGCCATTGATCCGAGAAATCCCGCGACTCGACGGCTTCGATCACCCCGTCGGGGGAACTCGCCGAAACGACGAGTCCCGGCGCGAGTTCTTTCACCGCCTGATGGTGGTACGAATTGACTTTCACACCCGTCTCCCCCATCGCCTCGCCGACCCACGAGCCACTCCGCACCTCGACCTCGTGCGCGGGCTGGAATTTGAGTGCCGTCTGGCGATGGCTGAGAGCGTCGTCGCCGAGCTGCGCGGATATGTCCTGATAAAGCGTCCCGCCGAGGGCGACATTTAGAACTTGAAGACCGCGGCATATTCCGAAGATGGGGATGCCGCGACGGAGGGCCGCGCCGACGAGCGCCATTTCGAACTCGTCGCGCTCGGGAATGGTCGCGCCCATCTCGGGGATCCCGGCTTCACCGTAATATTTCGGATCGAGGTCGCTCCCGCCGCTGAGAAGAAGACCGTCCATCGCCCCGACGAGGCTTTCCACGTTCCTCGCCCCACCAATCGGAGGAAGAACTATCGGCGCGCCCCCAGCATCGAACACGCCTTCCACATAGTCGAGGTCCGCCCGGATGTACTCCCCGAGCGGACGCGAAACCTCCCCCGGAGCGGGTGCCTCCCCATCCTCTTTCAATGTCGCCGTGACGCCAATAACCGGGGTCATGTCAATTCACCTTCTATAAAATAGCTCGCAACTGCCAAACTCACGTTAGCAACTCATCGGATCGAGCGCATCACTCAAACTACGTATTCTTCGACGAACTCGATCACGCACGCGATGTTAACAAAGGTCTATGCTCTATGCACATAAAGAGAGCCGGGAGCCGTTAAGTTTCTCACGACTCCCGGCGAATATGTGTTCCGACTATTCCGCTACGATGACGAAGTCGTCGCCGAGGCGGACTTTTCGAGTTCTTTCTCGGACTCTTTCACCTCGGGCTTTTCTTCCTCGGACTTCACTTCTTCGGCGGCTTTTTTGGTTTTCTCTTCTTCGGCTTCTTTGGCGGCCTTCGCTTCCTCGGCTTGCTTTCTTTGCTCGATCTTCTTCGGGCAATCCATGTCGAGGCAGGTGATCCACGGCCGCCGACCTCCGAGAACCTTTATCTCGGGGGTGCCACACTCCTCGCACGTCGTCCCTGTCGGGAGGATCGTCCCTTTTTGCGGGAGCGGATACGTCATCGTGCAGTCCGGATATCCCTCGCAGCCGACGAACCGCTTCCGGCTCTTCCGGCTCCGTCGGACGATGAGGTTCTTGCCGCAATTCGGGCATTCGCCGAGGGTTTCGTCGGCTTTTATGCCCTTCCATACGATGTCCGAGAACGCCTCCTCGGAGCTTTCGAGGTGCTTGTACACGCTCCGGAGAAGGTCGCGCGACTCGTCAACGACGGAGGATTTGTCCGTCTTCCCCTCGGAGATGTCGTCCATGCTCTTCTCGAGCTTCGCCGTCATCTCATGCGAGGCGATCTCGGAAGCGAAATCTTTCAACGCCTGCGCGACCCCCATCCCCTTTTCAGTCGGGATGAGCGGGTCGTTGTGGACGTAGCCTCGGTCATAAAGGTTTTGGATGATGTTCGGGCGCGTCGCCTTCGTGCCGAGGCCGCGCTCCTCCATCACGTTGAGGAGCCGCCCCTGCCCATACCGCCCCGGTGGCTGCGTCTCTTTCCCGGTGACCTCCGAGGACACGACTTTCACTTCGTCGCCTTCGGAAAGGTTCGGGATTTCCTCGTCGGCGCGGCGGCTGTACGGGTATACCCCGAGCCAGCCTTCCTCGGTGACGACCGTCCCACCCGTGGTGAGTGTCTCGCCGCCCGAGTCGAACTGGAGCGTGGTTCGGAGGGACTTCGACGGGCCGGAGAGCGTCGCGAGGAAGCGGCGGACGACGAGCTGATAAATCTTCCACTGGTCGTCGCGCAGCGCGTTCTTCGAGACGTATCCCGTCGGGTAGATCGGGGGGTGGTCCGTCGTCTGCTTTTTGCCGCGGGTCGGTTTGAGTTCATCCTTTTTTAGAAGCTCCCCGGCGGCCTCCCCGACACCTTCCACGCCTTTCAGGAAAGTGAGGACTTCGCGCATGTCGAGCGACGGCGGATAAACCGTATTGTCCGTCCTCGGATACGAAATATAACCGTCGGTGTACAAATCCTCCGCGAGCCGCGACGCCCTCGAAGGCGCGATCCCCATATTCGCCGCCGAGGTCAAAAAGCTCGTCGTATTGAAAGGCGCGGGCGGCTGCCTGGTCGCGGCTTTCTGCTCGACGCTCGCGACCTTCGCGGTCTCGGCGAGGTTCGCGTGAGCCTCCCTCGCCTTCGCCTCGTCGAGGAAGCGGGTCGTTTTGTGATGCACATCGAACGGGTCGCCGCCGTTTTTGAGCGTCGCGTCAAGTTCCCAGTACGGCTCGGGAATGAACGCCCGCCGTTCGAGTTCGTTCTCGGCGACGAGGACGAGCGTCGGAGACTGGACGCGCCCGACCGAAAGGAACGCCGGACCGTATCGTTTCGTGGCCCGCGACACCCACCGGGTGAGCGTCGCTCCCCATATGAGGTCGATGTCCTGCCTCGCTTCTCCGGCGTCCGCCAACTCGTTCGAGACCTCGACGAGTTCGTTGAAAGCGCGGGTGACTTCGCCCGTTGTGAGGGCGGAGAAGCGGGAGCGTCGAACATTGTCAATGAGTTTCGGGTTCGCTTCGAAGACGAGGGAGAGGGCTTCGACTCCGATGAGTTCGCCTTCGCGGTCGTAGTCGGTTGCGACGATGACGCTTTCGGCCTTTTTGGCGAGCGAGACGATGGCGTTCGCCACACCTTTCTCGGATACGGGCTTGAGAATCTCCGCGTCGATGAGGCTCGACGGTTCGATCTTCTGCCAGTTCTTGTACTCCTCCGGGTACTCGGGGTTGAGGATGTGTCCTTTGAGGCCGATGGACATCGTCTCCTCGCCTTCCCACGTGAAAGTATGGTGAGGCACGCTCCGGTGCTTCCCCTCCTTCACCTTTCCTTCGGCGAGGAATTGAGAGATTTTCTTGGCTGTGTTCGCTTTCTCAGAAATAATTAGTCGCATAATGGACTCCGTTTATAGCATAACGTTTCAGAATCATAGAGATGTTTTTATTCGGAGAGACCCGCCGCACATCGAAGCGAAGTGGATTTCATCGTTCCCGCTCGGCGGCCTCGACAACCCCGACCGACCCCTCGCCACCTATTATATACCGCACTACGACAAGCCCAAATATCCCGACGCAAGCCGCGAACCAAAGCGTCGCAAGCCGTATGACGAAAGTCAGCGCGACGGCGATTCCTCCCGCCAGCCCAGCCACCGAAACAAACATCCCCGCAAGCCCCGCCTCCGCCACCCCGATCCCACCCGGTGTGAAAAACATCGCCCCCGCGAGCGAACTCACCGCGAATATAAAAACAACGACGAGGAACGGACTCTCCGCCCCCATCGCCACCGCGCACAAATAAACCGCCACACACTCGATCCCCCACGAAAGAAAAGAAATAACCGTCCCGACGATGAGAGGCCGCGTGGAAAGAAGCTCATTCGACGACTCATGGAAAGCGTGGAGGTGCGGCGCGAAGCGATGCACGACCGGAAGCCTCGACAATAGTTTCTCCGCGAGGAGCGACATCCGTTTCGAGCGAAGCACGGCTATCGCGACGACCGTGGCGAGGAGAAAAAGCGCCAAAACCCCGAACCCGAAGCTGAAAGCGAGCGCGCCGATGATGCCCCACGCGACCATCCCGGTTCCGTCGGTGGCTCGTTCGGCGACGACGGCGGGGGCGGTTCGGGCGATGGGCGCGCCGTTCACCTGTCGCACGAAAACGCTTTTGAGAACCTCGCCGAGCTTTCCGGGCGATATCGCCATCGAGAGTCCGGCGGCGAAGATGGCGGCGTTCGTCGCCAATGGGACGCGGACTTTGAGAATCCGCAAATAATACATCCACCGGAAAAAACGCCCGACATACGAGAGAAGCACGAGGCCGAGGATCAGCGGAACAACCGCGTATTCGAAGTTCGCGGCGGCGGTTCGGAGGTCGTCGAGGCCGACGATGACGCTGAGGATTATGTACACGGCCACGCCGAGGCCGAGGGCGAGGATGAGGTTTCGCCAGAGATTGCTCATCGGGGTCTCATCCGAAAATATATATGACGGCCATCGCGACGACGAGCCATAAAAAGAGTGTGATTTGGAGTGGACGGTCTCTCAGCAAAAGCGTGTCCGGATTGTCGCCGCCGTCGCGGTGGACGAGGAGCATGTATCGGAGGACGCCGTAAATCACGAATGGGATCGTCGCCATCATATAGTCGTTCTCCGCGCCGAAGAAAGTGTATATGGTGTACGCGATGATCGTCGCCGAGAGCATGATGTTCATCATCTCGTCGAGGAGCGGCACCGAATAGTCGCTGAGATTTCGTCGGTGGACGGCGGCTCCGTCGCCGAGGGAGGCGAGTTCGTGGCGGCGTTTCGAGAATCCGAGGAACAAAGTCAAAAGCCCCGTGCATACTATGAGCCACGGGGAGATCGGGCTTGCGACGGCGGCGACCCCGGCCATCGCCCGTATAACGAACCCCGAGGATATGCTCATCACGTCGAGGATCGCCATGTGCTTGAAAACAGTCGTATACACAGCCTGAAGCCCGAGATAGGAAAGCCCGGCTATGCCGACATAAAAGCCGACCGAGAAGCACACCGCGAGTCCGGCGGCGGCGAGGAAAATGGAGAAGACCACCGCGGCGCGGGGCGAGACGGCGGCGCTCGCGACGGGGCGATCCCTCTTTCTCGGGTGCTTCCGGTCTTCGTCAATGTCGAGGACGTCGTTCGCCGCGTACACGGAGCTCGAGAGGGCGCAAAAAGCGGCGAATGCTAAAAAAGCCGCCACAATCGAGGATGCCACGAGCGCCTCGCCCGCGAAAACCAGCCCGGCGAGGACAAACCCGTTTTTGGTCCATTGCCTCGGCCGGGAAAGTTGCAGGAAAGATCCGGGAGACAATCGAGTTCCGCCCGCTTCCATGACTGGGTTTTGTATCATAAAAAGCGGTTGTTGGTTATTGGTTTGCGGTTATTGGTTTTTGCTTTTGCCAACAACCAAACAGCGAAGCGACCCCCAACGAAAGCGAGCATCCATTGAGCCAGGCGAGTTCGAGGTCGGCGGCGTCGGAGTGGTTTTGGCTGGCGCGTCCTTTTTCTTTGACGGCGGCCGCCGTTCCGGTTCTTTTCGGGACGGTGCTCGCGGCGAAGGACGGTTTCTTTTCGTGGGGGCCGTTTCTTGCGATGCTTTTTGCGAGCCTCCTCATTCAGGCGGCCACGAATATGTTCAATGAGTTTTTTGACAACGAGCGCGGGCTGGATTCGGTCGAGTCGGTGGGGATCTCCGGATCGATCGTGAAGGGGAATTTGGCGGCGCGGACGGTGCTTCTCGGGGCGCTCTTTTGCTATACGCTCGCGCTTTTCCTCGGGCTTTATCTCGTTTATGTCGGGGGGGTTTGGATCCTCGCCCTCGGGTGCCTGTGCGCGCTCGGCGGCTATGTTTATTCGGCGGGGAGGCGGCCCATCGCGTACACCGCCTTCAGCGAGGCGGCGGTCTTCCTTTTCATGGGGGTTCTCATCGTGGTCATCGCGTACGCCGTTCAGGCGGGCGGCTTTCCAATATACGTTCCATTCGCCGCGCTTCCCATCGGCGGCCCGGTCGCGGCGATACTCCTCGCAAACAACATCCGCGACATGGAGTCCGACCGAAAGGGTGGACGGAGGACGATCCCGATAGTTTTCGGACGGAACGGCGCGATCCTCGTATATCGCCTCCTCCTCCTCGAAGCGTATATCGTCGCCTTCCTCCTCATCGTCTTCGGCATCGTGCCGTGGACGGCGGCAACAGTAATTCTCAGCCTCCCGATACTTTTCAAACTGTGGAGGGCCATCGCCTCGACGAGGATTCCGAGGGAACTCGACCCGGTCGTGAAGCGCACGGCGGGGCTTCACCTCGCGTTCGGGCTTCTTTACACGGTGGGGATTCTGCTCGGGTGAGGTGTCGCTTCGCTCCGCGCTTCTCAGCATTTCAGTAAAAACATGGCCGTATTCTCGAAGACCACCGACGGGTTCACGAGGAACGTTCAGCGCGGAAAGTGGCGAAGCGCGCCAAAAAGCTGACTGGCTGAGAAGCGCGAATTGCTCCGCGATTCGTTATACGCGATCCCGGTTGCGATCCTCTTCGTCCTCGTCGGCGCATTCGTCGTCTTCGTCCTCGTATTTGTCGTCGTCGTCGAGGGTGTCTGGCTCGGTGACGGCGGAGGCGGGGTTCACTCTTCCGGCTATGAAGATGCTCACTTCGTATAGGAGGATGAGGGGGATGGCGAGGGCGATCATGCTCGTCGGCTCGGCGGGCGTGATCATGGCCGCCACGAGGGCGTTGACCATGATGGCGTGCTTTCGGTATTTCCTCATGAACGCGGCGTCAACCAGCCCGAGCTTCGCCCCGACGAACGTCGCCGCCGGAACCTCGAAAGCCACCCCGAAGGCGAGGAGGAAGCGGGTTATGAAAGAAAGGTATGCGTCGGCGGTGATGATTTGCTCGTAGCGGCCATCGCCCCACCCGAGCAGGAACTCGAGCGTGATGTTCAAGACCCCGAAATAGGCGAACGCCACCCCGCCGATGAAGAGCGAGGAGGCAAGCCCGATGAGCGTATACGTGAACACGCGCCCCATCTCGCCGACGGCGGGGGCGACGAAAGCCCACGCCTGGTAGAAGATCACTGGCAACGTGACCATAAGCCCGGTGTAAAGGGCGAGCTTGAAATCTGTGATGATCGGCGAGGTGACGTTGGTGAATTGGAGCGTATAGTCCAAAACATCGTCAGCGGGGGCGAGAAGGAAGTTGAAAACCTGCTCCCTGAAAAACCACGCGACTATCGAGGCGATCACGAAGAGGATCCCAACCTTGAAGATCCTCGTCCGAAGCTCGTCGAGATGGTCGAGGAGCGGCATGCTCGCGTCGTCGCGGGCGCGGAGCGGTATTCTGAGGCGGCTCGCCATCTAAGTTAGTTGCTTATTTCGGTCGAAACAGCGATTATCCGCGCTGCTCTTGCTTGGCTTCGGTGGAACGAGGCTCGTCGGAGTCGGAAGTGCCGTTCTCGGAGGATGCGTTTCCGGAGGATCCATTCTCGGCGCGAGCCTTCCGCTCGTCTTCGTCGAGGTCGGCTCTCGCGGAGTCGAAGTCGTCCTTCTTTTCCTCGTTCTTCTCGTCCTTGTCGCTCTCGACTTCCTCGTATTTGCCGCTGCTGCTGTTTTTGAACTCGCGCATCCCGGTTCCGAGACCCTTCGCAAGCTCCGGTATCCTCTTCGCCCCGAAAAGCAAAAGCACGATCACCAGCAAAATAATCAGTTCGGTCGGCCCTAAATTAGGCACTTTCTCTCTCCTCCTCGCGGATTCGGTTTGCGCTCCATGTTATACGGCTCGAAGCCCCGCGCCGGATCAATTCGAGCCACCTTCCGGCGTCTCCTCGACGACCTCGCCGCCGCCTTGCCCGGCGCCACCTTCTTCTCCTTCGCCACCTTCCTCCCCGCCTTCGAGCAATGCGTCCACCCTCTCCCTCACAGCGTCGGACTGCTCGCCGTCAGGCTCAAGGTCGAGGTATCCGTTCCAATATTGAATGGCTCGCCCCGAATCCCCGGCCTCCTCATATTCCTGCCCGGCGAGAAGGAAAGCGTCGGAGTTCTCCGGGTCTATCTCGGTCGCGGCGACGTATTCCTCCCCGGCCTGGCGATGAAGCTCTTCGGACCCATCCTCGCCCGCGCCGAGCGCCCGCTGCGAATAAACCTGCCCGAGAAGCACCGGCATGTCCTCGTCCTCCGGGGCGGCCTCCCGACCGTCGGAGAGAACCTCCTCGGCATTCTCGAGTTGCCCGTTTTGCAGGTAAAGCCCGCCGAGCGTCTTTATAGCGTCCGGGTCTTCGGGGTTCTCTTCGAGTTCGGCCTCGGCGGCGCTTATTTGCTCCTCGGGGCCGCCGCCTTGTTGCTGAGCGGCTTGCTGATTTTCGCCCCCGATCATGTCGAAGACGTTGTACGTGACGTTCGAGCCGATCCCCATGAAAACAAAGGAAGCGATGAACACCACGGCGAGGCCGATGGCAATGAATCTCGCCCAGAAACCAAGTTTGTCACGGTTCATCATCATAACGACTCAGATTTTATCAGGAACAGCGCGAAGCCTCCTTCACACCCTCCCCATTTTCCAGCCCCATGCCAAGCTCGGGTGAACGAACCGACATTCGCCGCATGGTTCCATGCCGCCCATCGCGGCGACATTCCTCTCCCGGACTATTCACGCGACCTCCCGAATGCCGGGAGGAGTCGAGGAAGCGTGGGTCGTATCTTCCGATTCGCGGCCCACCCTCCACCGGACTTCCGCCATTCGAGGGGAGAACCGCATCCCGGCGGACGCGAGCCGCCCGCCTCTTCTTCGGAGAGCGCGGCTACGACCACCCGCGGACTCGGCATCACAGCCGCTCGTGGACGATGTCGCCGCCGACGACCGTCGCGACCGCACCGTTTTCGGCGGCCGCTTCGAGGACTTCCCGCTCCGTGTCCGAGCCGGAGGGCGAAACTTCGACGACCGCGAAATCGGCGTATTTTCCGGCCTCGATGCTCCCGGTCTCGTCCTCGACGCCGAGGGCGCGCGCCCCTTCGAGCGTCGCGAGCCGAAGCCCGGTCTCCCCGTCGAAATTATGGAGTTTCACGGCGACCATCGTCTCCTCGAAGAGGTTCAAACTTTGGCTCGACCACAGTCCGTCCGTTCCCATACCGACCCGAATTCCGGCACGCATCATCGCCGGGACGGGCGACACGTCGCACCCGAGGTTCTCGTTCGAGCGCGGGCAATGAGCCGCCGCGACCCCGCTTCGGGCGAGTATCTCGATCTCCTCTTCCCCCACCCCCGTCGCAAGGTGCGCGGCGATCGTCTCCGGCGCGAGAAGCCCGATGCCATCCCCATACTTCACCGGGGTCTTCCCCGTTGCTCCCCACGAATTGCTCGAAAAAATGTCCGCCAAACCGCCCGTTCCCTCCGTCACGAAGTCATATTCCTCGGGACTTTCGGAGAGGTGGATGGCGAGGCGTTCCCCGGCTTCCCTCGTCCTCCGGGCGGCGAGACGGGCGGATTCGGGATCCACGGTGTACGGCGAATGGACGCTCACCCGAGCATCCACCCTCGGAGGAAGCCCCTCGCCCAGTTCGCTCACCTTCCCCATGATGAACTCGACCGCGCCTTCCGGCGTCCCGTCCCCCGACTCGTGAGGGAAGAACTCCGCGAAGCACGTCCCGGCCATCCCACTCCGGGCGAGATACGGGAGGCACCCGCCATACGGCGACGACTCCGCCATGAACGTCGTCCCCGCCTCGACGGCCTCGCGGGCGCCGTCCGTCGCGTTCTCGGCGAGCCGTTTGTCGTTCTCTTCGAGGCGTTCGATGAGTCCCAAAAGCCACTCCGAAAACGATCCATACTCCGGCCCGTCCTCGCGCCGGAAACTGAGATGCGCGTGGGTGTTCACCGCGCCGGGGAGGATGGCGCACCCCGAAAACTCCCGAACCTCCGCGTCCGGGTTCGCCTCCCGAACCTCCGAAAACTTCCCGACCGAGGCGATCCTCCCGTCCTTGACGAGAACCGCCCCGTCCCGCACGGCTCCCGAAGAAACCGGAAACAAGAAATCCGCCGTGAAAATACTCCTCTTCCCCACCGCACTATCCAAAAGAAGCCCCTCTTTTCGATTGCCGAACGAGGAATTTTAGCGAAATGGCCGCCGACTTTTCCGGACGGGCGGCGACCGTGGAGTGGGGATCGGCGGATGGCGTGGCCGGGTCTCTATGAACCGCTGCCACACGAACATCGGCGCGACGCCGGAAAACACGAACCACCGCGAAAACTCGCACCTTCCCGGAAACATCGGTGTTTCGTTCTTGCCAACGGCTAAAATCGCGGCGAAGCCGCCGCTAAACCTCGCGCCCGACGACCTCCGAAGCAACCATCTCTAAAAACTCCCTCTCCGGGCAGTCCGGCAAGAAATCGAGGTCGGCGATGGCCGCGTCTATTTCACCGTTCGCCCACGCCTCGGTTTTGACGATCGCGTCGGTGGCGAGGACGGCTTCGATGCCCGCTTCGATGCTCTCCGGCGAGGGTTCCGGGTCTTCGAGAACGCGCCGGATGGTTTTCTCATCGCCTTCTCGCAATGCGAATATGACCGGGAGCGTCACCGTTCCCTCGATGAGATCGGCGCCGATTCCCTTCCCCATGAGGCTGGGCTTGCCGACGAGATCCATGATGTCGTCAGACATTTGAAACGCGATGCCGAGTGCCTGTCCATACGTCGCCAATGCGTCCACCTGCCGAATCGTGAGCCGCCCGAGCGTCCCGCCCGCAACGCACGCGACCTTGAAAAGACCCGCCGTTTTCAGCTTTATATGCTCGAGATACTCCTCGACATCCACGACAACGCCGTTCGAGCGATATTGCTCCAGTTCGCCGGAGGCGAGTCCTTCCGAGGCTTCGGCGAACGAGCGGACGATCCTCGCGTCCCCGATCTCCGCAAGCTCCGAGAACGTCTCCGCGAAGAGATAATCCCCGGTCGCGACGGCTATTTCCCGCCCGTATTTCGCCACCGCCGTCGGAACCCCGCGCCGACTCTCCGCCCCGTCCACGATGTCGTCGTGGATGAGCGTCGCCGTGTGGAGAACCTCGATGGCCGTCGCCGCTTTTAACAAACTCTCCCGGTCGGAAACCCCCATCCCCGCGCACAAAACGAGAAGAAGCGGACGGAGCCGCTTCCCGCCGGACATGAGGGCTTCGAGGGAAGGCTCGACGAGCGGCGCGGGCGCACGCTTCCCGACCTCCACAAGCCTCTCCTCGACTTCTTCGACGGCCTCGAAAGCACTCTCCGGCAAAGCCGCGAGAAGCCCTTCGGCACTCTCAGAAGCGTCGGACGCCGCGGTGGAGTGTGATGATGCCGCCTGCGATGATCCGGTATGTAACATCTTGTAATCCATTGCGCTCCATTATGCCAGCTAAATCTTCCGCTGCCACGAACTCTTTCACGCTTTCGGGCAAATACGAGTACGCTTTCGCATCTCCCGAGATTTTCCCGCCGACTTTTGGCACGATCCTGTCAAACCAAAGCCCGTAAAACGCCGAAAAAACCGGGTTCTTCGGCCTCGCAATCTCCAAACACACGACCGAACCGCCCGGCCGCACAGCCCGCGACATCTCCGAGAAAAGCGCGTCGAGATCCGGAATATTCCTCGCCCCATACGCGATGGTCGCCGCGTCGAAGCCCCCGGACGGAACTCCTTCGAGCTTCGTCGCGTCCCCGAAACGGTACTCGATGTTCGGCCTCGGACGCGACTCGGCGGCCCGGAGCATCTCCTTCGAGAAATCTATGCCGAGTACGCGGCCCGTCGGCCCGACCCTCTTCGCGAGGTCGCGCGAGAGGCTCCCGGTTCCACACGCGAGGTCGAGGACGGCGTCGCCGGGGAGGAGGTTCGCCGCACCGATGACCTTCCGGTTCCACACGCGGTGGAGTCCGGCGGTCATCACCGTGTTCAAAAGCTCGTATCGGACGGCGATCCGGTCGAACATATTTTGGACGAGAATGGCGCGATCCCCGCCCGAATCCGACCGTTTTCCCGGATTATCCATGACGCTCCCGCCCGAACCCGCTCGCGCGCCGTGAATCCCGAAAACACGGCTCGCGGCTTTCGATCCACGCGGGTGGAGAGCCTTCCGGCTCCACGAATGCTTCGGCTTTCCTCGTATCGCTCACGATGAAACCTCCGCCGCCTTTTTTATGCGCTCCTCGGATGGTTTCTCGCCTTCGCCGGAGACGATATCGAGAAGTTGCGCGAGGTGCGGGGTCCATGATTCGACGGAAACCGACTTTCCGGCGGAAATTCGTCCGGCTCCGTCCCGGATCATCCGTCCCGCGACCGCCACGAAACGAGGCTCGTCGAGGCGGGCGATGGTTTCGACGGCCCACGCATAATCGTTGTCGCCGACGAGGATGTCATCGTTTCCGGCGGCCTCGCCTTCGGAGTTTTCATAGTGCGCGTCGAAGCCGTTTTGGAGGAAATCGAGGGCCTCCCCCACGACCTCCGCCCGCTCCCCTTCTTCCGGGAAAGCCGAGGCCGCTTCGAGAAACACGGCTTTCAAAGACGCTTCCGGCGTCCGGCGGTTCTCACTTTCCAACTATCCGCGACCCTTCTCGAACCACTCGCGAGCCGCCTCGAAAGTCCGCTCGAAATCCTCTCCCGTGTGGACGACTGAAATAAACCCGGCCTCGTATTGGCTCGGCGCGAGATAAATTCCACGCGAAGTCATGTGCCAGAAAAAGTCCCGGAAAGCATCGAGATCGGAGCGTGCGGCGGATGAAAAGTCCGTGACCGGGCCTTCGGCGAAGAAGATGCTCACCATCGAGCCGACCTGATTTATCGTGAACGGGACGTTTCCCGATGAAGCCGCCTCACTCATGCCCTCGCGCCATTTCGTCCCGGCCTCTTCGAGCTTCTCGTAAAAGCCCGGCTCCTTCGTCTTTCGCAAAGTCGTGAGTCCGGCGGCCATCGCGAGCGGATTGCCGGAGAGCGTACCGGCTTGATAAATCGGGCCGGAAGGTGCGATCTCATCCATGATCTCGCGCTTCCCGCCGTATGCTCCGACCGGGAGGCCGCCGCCGATAATTTTGCCGAGGCATGTGAGATCCGGGACGACCCCGAACCTTTCTTGCGCCCCGCCGCGAGCGAGCCGGAACCCCGTCATAACTTCGTCGAAAATAAGGAGCGTCCCATACTCGGCGGTGATCTCTCGGAGTCCGTCCAAATATCCATCGGCGGGCGGGACGCATCCCATATTCCCACCGACCGGCTCGATGATGACGGCGGCAAAGTTTTCGCCCTCTTTCTCGAAGAGTTCCCTCACCGAGTCGAGGTCGTTGTACGGGAGGACGGCGGTATCCTTCGCCGCGCCCTTCGTCACTCCCGGACTATCCGGGAGGCCGAGGGTGGCGACACCGCTTCCGGCGGAAGCCAAAAGCGCGTCGCCGTGTCCGTGGTAATTTCCCTCGAATTTGAGGATTTTGTCGCGGGTGGTGTGGCCTCTCGCGAGGCGGATGGCGCTCATCGTCGCCTCGGTGCCGGAATTGACCATCCGCACCGACTCGATGGACGGTACGGCCTCGCACGCAAGCTCCGCCATCTCGACCTCCATCCCTGTCGGAGCGCCGAAAGTCGTCCCGAGTTCGGCGGTTCTTTTTATCGCCTCGACGACCTTCGAATCGGCGTGTCCGAGGACGAGTGGGCCATAGCTCATCACAAAGTCAACGTACGAGTTCCCGTCCACATCGAATATTTTCGAGCCTTCGCCGCGCTCCATGAAGAGCGGGTCGCCTCCGACGGAGCGAAAGGCGCGGACGGGGCTGTTCACGCCGCCGGGGATTCGTTTCGTGGCGCGTTCCATGAGGCGGGCGGAGCGATCCATGGCGATGGCGGTGCGTGAGTCGCTATTTTGCAAAAGTACGGACTCCCTTCGGAGCTTCGAGTTTATCTCCGGCATTTCGGATGCGGCGTGTGAGAGCTTACCGCAAACTCGCGGTCATTCGGAGAGCCACCCCGCCACATCCGGCGCATGGTACGAGATGATTATGTCAGCCCCGGCCCGCTTTATTCCGGTGAGAGCTTCGAGAACCGCTTTTTCTTCGTCGAGCCATCCGTTTTGGGACGCGGCTTTTATCATGGAGTATTCGCCGCTCACGTTGTATGCGGCGATGGGGAGATCCACGCTTTCCCTCGTTCGCCTCACGATGTCGAGGTACGGGAGGGCGGGTTTGGCGATGATGAAGTCCGCGCCTTCTTCCACGTCGAGTTTCGTCTCACGCATGGCTTCTCGGGCGTTCGCCGGATCCATTTGATAACTCCGCCGATCCCCGAACTGCGGCGCGCTCTCCGCCGCGTCCCGGAACGGCCCGTAAAACGCCGAGGCGTATTTCGCGGCATACGACATGATCGGGGTGTTCTCGAAACCCTCGCGGTCGAGGTCGGCTCGTATCGCCGCGACCCGCCCGTCCATCATGTCCGAGGGAGCGACGATGTCCGCTCCGGCCTCCGCTTGCGAGGTCGCGGTGCGGGCGATGAGTTCGAGGCTCACGTCGTTCAATATTTCGCCCGAGTTCCCGTCCACGACACCGCAATGTCCGTTCGCCGTGTACTCGCAAAGGCACACGTCGCCGACGATTATGAGTTCCGGGACGGCGTCCTTTATCGCCCGGATGGCGAGTTGAACGATGCCTTCGGGGTCGTACGCTCCGGTCGCCGCCTCGTCCTTCTCCGCCGGAATCCCGAAAAGAAGCACGCCGGGAATCCCGAGTTCATGCACCCTTTTCGCCTCGGCGACGGCGTGGTTTATGGAAAGCTGAAAGACGCCCGGCATGGATTTTATGGGGTTCCGAACGTCCTCGCCCGCCGTCACGAACATCGGGTATATAAAGTCGTCCGGCGAGAGTCTCGTCTCGCGCACGAGGTCTCGGAGTCGGCTCGTGCGGCGCGTCCTTCGGAGTCTCTGTGTCGGAAATGCCATGCTATGAACCACCTCGAAAATAGACTTTGAGTCCGGGCTATTTTAACCGCGACGGAGGATTTCTCAGATGAACGGGTTCTCTATCCGGAGGCCGTCCACGGTTTGCCCGTGATTGAGATCCTCCGTGATAAGTTTCTCCGCGCCGCCTTTGAGCGCGGCCTCGACGATGAGCGCGTCCCAGAAAGAGATGCTCATTGTTCTCGTGCGGGCGATTGCGGCGAGGATAATTTCGGTGTCAATTTGGATGACGATTGATATTTCGATGAACCGCCGCACGCTCCGTTCGGCGGCTTCGGAAGAGAGCGGCATTTGCAATTTGCGAGTTGCGTTGTTGTAAAATTCCTGCAAAACTTGGGTACTCACAAGCATAGTTCCGGCTGTCATTTCGCGCTCGACGACTTCTTTGGCGCGAGCTTGCTTTTCCGTCTCTGCGTCGTCCACAAAGTAAAGCAAAACATTCGTATCTAGGGACGAGGCCATCTCGTCCGCTCTTCGTAGGTCTCTTCGCGGCTCGGGAGACCTTTCCCACCACTGCTCGCTTTGGATTCTCGGGATATTCGCAGCAAATCCTGAAACGCCTCCTCCCGCTTCTCACGAGCCGCACGTTCTTCCGCGTACTTCCCTAAAAACTCCCGGACAAGCGCATCCACCGACGTGTCCTCCTCCGAAGCTCGCATCCGCGCCTTCTCGAGAACCTCCGCGTCAATCGTCAAAGTGAGATCCGTCATGAACTCCTCCTTCGCTCGCACATAACGTTTGTGGCACGAAGGTATTTTAGCCCGCGAAGAGGCTCCGAATCGCCTCGACGAGACCGGGAATCGTGTACTCGGAGGCTTCGACGCCCACGCGGACATTGTGGGAGCGCGCGGTGTCAGCCGTGATCGGCCCGATGCACGCGACTTTCGTATCTTCGAGAAGAGAAGCCGCCTCGTCTCCGAAAGCATTCACGAAATTCTCGACCGTCGAACTCGCGGTGAAAGTCACGCAATCTATTTCTCCGGCTCGGAGGCGTTTTGCGAGAGCGTCGCGTCCTTCGGAGGAAGGCGCGGATTCGTATGCGGGCGGCACGACGACCTCCGCCCCCGCCTCGCGGAGTTTTTCGGGGAGGATTTCGCGGGCGACTTTGGCGCGGGGAATGAGGAACTTCTTCCCGGCGAGTGATTCTCCCGAGACTTCTTCGAGAAGGGATTCGGCACGATATTCCTTCGGTACGACATCCACACGAAGGCCGGAGGCGGCGATGCGCTCTTTCGTCGCCGATCCGATGGCGGCGATACGAGCGTTCCGGGGAACGGCTCGGAGGTCGAGGCCATGATGGGCGAGGCGACCGAAGAAAGCATCCACCCCATTCACGCTCGTGAATATGAGCCATTCGAAAGAGTCGAGAGAGCGTATCGCTTCATCGAGCGGACGAAAGTCCTCCGGCGGTTTTATCTCGATGGTCGGGAACTCGACGGCCTCCGCCCCGAGTTCTTCGAGCTTTTTCGAGAGTTCCCCGGCTTGCGTGCGCGAACGAGTCACGACGATCCTCTTTCCGAAGAGCGGTTTCCTCTCGTACCAATCGAGGCCGGAGTTTCGGAGGGCGGCGACATCCCCCACGACCGTGATCGCGGGCGGTTTCAAACCTGCCTCCGCGACGACCTCGGCGATGTCGCGCAAAGTTCCCGTCACGGTTCTTTGGTCGGGGATCGTCCCCCACCGTATGACGGCGACCGGAGTATCGGGAGACTTCCCGGCGGCGATGAGCGAGTCGGATATCTCTTTCAATCTCCCGACACCCATATACAAAACGAGGGTGTCCGCGCCGTTTGCGACGCGGTTCCAATCCACATCCGAGCGGCCTTTCGTCGGGTCTTCATGCCCCGTGATGAAAGCCACGCTCGTCGAGACATTCCGGTGCGTCACGGGAATTCCCGCATAAGCCGGAGCCGCCACGCCACTCGTCACGCCGGGAACGACCTCGAAGGGAATCCCCGCCTCGATGAGCGCGAGAGCCTCCTCCCCGCCGCGCCCGAAAATATACGGGTCGCCGCCTTTCAAACGGACGACGGACTTCCCGGCGAGTCCGAGGGAGACGAGCTTCGCGTTTATCTCGTCTTGTTTCATCGCTTGATCGTCGCCGGGCTTCTTCCCCACATAAACAAGCTCCGCGTCGTCCCTCGCATTTTCGAGAAGAGCCTCCGGGGCGAGGCGGTCGTATACGATGGCGTCGGCCTCTTCGATGCGCCGGAGTCCTTTCACGGTGATGAGGCCGGGGTCTCCGGGGCCGCTCCCGACGAGATGGATCATGATCGCTTCGCTCCAGTTATTGGTTTGGTCGCTTCGCTCCGGTTATTGGTTATTAGCAAAAACCAACAACCAATAACCAACAACCAATAACGGCGAGCGCCCGCGAGCATCACGTCCGGGCTTCCTGAATTTCGGCGAGGACGATGGATGCTCCTTGCCCGATGAGGTCGTCCGCGACACGCTTTCCGACTTCCTCGGGGTTCTTTCCTTCGCCTTCGGAGCGGTATACAAGCGCGCCGTCCGGGGAGGCGACGAGTCCTTTGAGTTTTACGACTCCGCTTTCGATGGCGGACGATGCGCCGACGGGAACTCGGCATCCGCCTTCGAGTGCGCGCATCATGGAGCGTTCGGCGAGGACGGAGCTTTCGGCGTCCCGGTCGTTGAGAAGGTTTCGGAGTTCTTCGGAGCGTGGGTGGCTTTCCATCATCGTGATCCCGAGCGCGCCTTGCCCGACCGCCGGAAGAAGCACGTCGTGCGGGATGATGGTGTGCGAAGCGTCGAGGTCGAGGCGGTCGAGACCCGCTTTGGCGAGGACGAGCGCGTCGGCCTCGCCCTCGCGGACTTTCCGGATGCGGGTTCCGACGTTCCCCCGGATATCCACAACTCGGAGATCCGAGCGATGATGCAATAATTGCGCCCGCCGCCGAAGGCTCGACGTGGCGACCATCGCCCCGTCCGGGAGAGTTTGGACCGTATACCCTTCGTCGGAGACGAGCGCGTCGGAGGGATCGTGGCGCGGCGGGACGGCGGCTATTTTCATGCCGTCCGGCACCTCGGTGGGGATGTCTTTGAGGGAGTGGACGGCGAAATCTATCTCGCCCGAGACGAGCGCCTCGTCGAGTTGGCGGGTGAATACGTCGCGCTCGTCAATGACGGAGAGGGGCTCGTCGGGGCGGTGGTCGCTCGTCGTTTTTATGACCCGCACTTCGACGGACATCCCGGCTTCGCGGAGTATTCCGGCGCATGCTTCGGATTGGGCGAGGGCGAGTTTCGAGCCTCGTGTCCCGAGGACGAGATCGGTCATCGAGGAAACCACGAATGTCGGATATCGTTTCGTCTTTTTTCGATTCGCGACTCGCGACTTCGCGGCTCTCGGCTTTCGCGCTTTTCGTGGTTCTCACAGCGAAGTCCATGGAGGTCGCCCCACCTCGCCAGCGAGGTTTCATCCGAGAACCCCGGTCTGTCCGGCACGGTATTTCCCGATGCCTCAAACCCGATGCCCGAAGCTCGATCCGCGAAAGCTCGACACTCCCGCAACGCACCGTCGGGTTCGCGAGTGGCTTTTCCGCGAGTGGCTTTTCCGCGAGTCCCGTTCTTCCGACTCGCGGTCGGCGACTCGCGATTCTCGTTATCCTCGACTCCCGGCTCTCGAACGCGGCGGAGCGGCGTGCTTTCCCGCTCCCACCGACGACGATGGAAATCCCCGACCGACTCGCGCATCATCAGCTTTCGGAGTCGGAGCGGGTGAGTTCGACGCCGATGCCGTCGAGCGCGAGGAGTTTGCGTCGGACTTCGAGTGAGTCGAGTGGCTCGCCGGCTTCGGCTCGGGATTTCATGTCGGAGATCGGGCCGTGGAGGAGCTTGTTCACGAGGGCGCGGCTCATCTTTTCGACGGCGAGTTCCTCCTCCGGCGAGAGGTCGAGTTTGCCGACGGCGCGGGCGAGTTCGTGGTGGCGTATCTTCTCGGCTTCGTCGCGGAGTTCGCGGATGAGCGAGACGACGTGGAGGGTGGAGAGCCACCCCATGAAACCCTCGACGGCGGGACGGATCATGGCCTCCGCCTCCCCCGCCGCCTCCTCGCGATCCCCGGCGTTCCGCTCGACGACGGCCTGCAAATCGTCTATGTCGTAAAGATACGCCTTGTCGAGAGTTTGAACGACCGGGTCAATGTCCCGAGGAACGGCGATGTCTATGAGGAAAAGCGGCTCGTCCCGACTTTCCATCGCCCCGGAAACGTCCTCGCTTTTTATGACCCATTCGCCGGAACCCGTCGAACTCACGACGACATCCGTCCCGCGAAGCTCCTCGCCGATGGAGTGGAAACCGACGACCTCCCCACCGACGCGCCCGGCGAGGCTCTCGGCTCGCTCGCGGGTGCGGTTCGCAATTTTCACTTCGGAGACGCCGCGCTCTTTGAGGCTCTCGATGACGAGTGCGCTCATCTCACCCGCCCCGACGACGAGAGCGCGCCTTCCGGTCAAATCACCGAAAACATCCTCCGCGAGCTTCGCCGCCACCCGCGGCACGGAGAGGGACGAATCGCCGATCCCGGTCTCGGAGCGAACTTGCTTGCCGACGCGGAGAGAGGTGTGGAAGAGGCGGTTCAAAACGGGGCCGGTGCATTGCTCCTCGGTGGCGGCCCGGTACGCCTCGCGGACTTGCCCGAGAACTTGCGCCTCCCCGACGACCATCGAGTCGAGGGACGAGGCGACCCGGTACAAATGAGCGACGGCCTCGGAGTCGGTGAGCCAATAAAGGCCGTCTTCGACCTCCCCGCGCTCGACACCTCGATCCTCCAAAAGAAGCTCCGTCATGACGTCTCTCGCGCTCCCGTCCTCGACGACGGCGTATATCTCAGTCCGGTTGCACGTCGAGAGGACGACCGCCTCGGAGATATTCTTCTCCTCCGAGAGCCTTCGTATGAACATCCGTCCCTGGCACGGCGGGAACGCGACCTTCTCGCGCGCCTCGACCGGAGCCGAACGATGGCTCATCCCGAGAGCCGCGATAAACATCTTCCCACCTCCACTTCGAGTTCGTCGTTCGTTTGTTTGGCGGATCTCGCCCTTCCGACTTCCTCGACAATCCCCGCCCACTCCGAACCGAAACGACCTTCGAGACGCTTTCTCACGTCCCTCGCGAGCGACGGGGAAGCCCCTCCGGTGGAGACGGCGACTTGCAACCTCCCGCGCCGGAGGGTCGAGGGAAGGGTGAAATCCCCGTCCGAAGGCGCGTCCGCCACGTTCACCGGGACGCCGAGTTCCTTCGCCTCCCGGGCGACGGCGGCGTTCGCTTCCCGCGAGTCCGTCGCCGCGAAAGCGAGGAAAGCCCCCGAAAGGTCGCCCGGCTCGTATGGGCGGCGGTGGATCTCGACGGCGACGCTCTCGATCCCCGGCTTCACCTCGGGCGCGACGACGACGACCTCGGCGCGGGCTTGAAGGAGTTTCCGGGCTTTCCGGTCGGCGACCTCTCCGCCACCGACGACGACGCAGCGGCGGTTTTCGAGGCTCATGAACATTGGGTAAAGAACGGTGTTTTCGGCCTCGATCTCGGTCTCCTACTCGTTAATAAAGTTGCCCTGAAAAGCGGCTTAGCGGAAAATCCTAGCATATCCGAACCCCGATTATTAACCACTGGCAAAGTGTCTCAGCCAAATGGCGAAGGTTCCGTATAAGCCTTCACGAACAGGATTCGTTCTTGATCGCTTCGCTCCGATTTTTGGCTTTCACTGCCGATCGGCAAGGAGAGGTGGCGCGGAGTTTGGAGTCATCCCTCCTCCTTCGTCTTCTCGACGAGGCGGATGTCGCCGATCTCCATCCCTTTGTCAACGGCTTTGCACATGTCATATATGGTGAGAGCCGCGACGCTCACCGCCGTCAAAGCCTCCATCTCCACCCCCGTCCGGTCGCTCGCCCGAGCGACGGCGACGATGGAAATCCCCCCCGCCTCGACCTCGAAATCCACGCCCACCGAGGTCATGTTTATGCCGTGGCAAAGCGGTATGAGTTCCGGCGTTTTCTTCGCCGCCATCACACCCGCGATGCGAGCCGTATTCAAAGCGTCTCCTTTCGGGAGGGCTTTGTCTCGCAAAAGCTCCACCGTCTTCGGCGACATCGAGATGCGTCCGCCCGCCTTCGCCGTGCGGCGGATGATGTTCTTCTCGCCCACGTCCACCATGCGGGCGGAGCCTTCGTTGTCCATGTGTGAAAAGGTCATAGTGGTCGCTCCCTTCGGTCGCTCAGCATTTCAGCTTGTCATCCCGCTTCGCTCGTCAGCTTCTCAGCTTTTGCCTCCGACTCTCCATCGCGCGGATCGAGGCCTCGCCGCGTCCTTCGCCGGGATGCGCTTTCGTACGCCAGCCTCGACTTCCGTTCTTTGCTGAAAAGCTGACAGGCTGAAATGCTAACGAGCGCGCGATGCAAGCCATCGCGCCCGCACGGCGCCCGCACGGAATGCGGGGGAATCGAACCGCCACGGACGCGACCGCGCCCGCAAACCGGTTTTGAAGACCGGCCGGGCCACCAGGCCCACGCATTCCAGAATCGTGCATTTTACACCGACGAAGAAGAACCGGGAGCCGGGTCGCTTCGCGAAGCTCCGGGGAGCGGGGAAAGACGAAGAACGAAATCTCCGCCTCCGAAACCCACTCTCGAAATCGTCGGGAGCCGGGAGATCGGTTTGAGTGGCTTCTCGAGTGGCACCGTCTTCTCGGAAGGACTTCCGCCCGAAGGAGACTCTCGCCGGGGGTGAAGCATACATCGGCGGCGGCGAGGCCGATGTATGCTTCACCCCACTCCCGAAGCGACGCGGAGCGGCGCGCCTCCCGACTCCCCGGAGCGACCGGCCTCATCGGTGGCGGCGCGTGAGTATCCGGATGTCTCCGGTTCGAGCCGTGACACCCTCTTTGTCGGCGTACTCGAGCCACGCTTGAGCGAACTTCCGGCTCGTTTTCAAGCGGTCTCGAAGCCCTCCGAGCGATATTTCGCCCTCGCTCCGGCACACGGCCTTTATTTCTTCGAGAATTCGGTCGGCGGCTTCTTTGGCGGCGAAGAGACCGTCTCCGAGGGCGACGGCTTCCTTGTTTTTGAGGAGGAGCCGAACGGCGGGCGACGACTCCATCGAGGGCGGCTCATGACCCGCTTCGCGGAGTTTTTCGAGGATATCCTTCGCTTCGGCGGCGAGTTCCGGCGGGGCTTCGCCCGCTCCGGCGAGGACGATTCCCGACTCCGTGGGCGAGGCTCTCTCTTCGGGGATTCCACGCATGAGCGCGTCGGCGAGGCGAGGCGAAAGCCCGGTGGCGGTGCGGGCTTCGGCGACTGTGAGTCCGGGGTTTTCGGGTCGCGCCTTCGCCCGTTTCTCGAGGGCGGAGATGAGGCGCGCTTCGGCGGATTTCGTCTCTTTGGCGAGGGCGTGGAAGCCGCCGACCTTCGTGGTTTCGGGGAGGTTTTCGAGGGCGGCGGATATTTCCTCGGGCGGGGCGGAGAGAAGGAGCGAGAGTTCTTCGGTGGTCATTCCGTCTTTCGGTGAGCGGGCGAGGGCCATCGGGGCGGTTTTCGACACATCGCCCGATTCGAGGGCCTCGAGCCACGCCGGGTCGGGGCGGCGCTCGGACGGCGAGGGGTCGAGGACGGTTCCCCCGCCGACCGTTATTTGCGGCGCGAGCGAGCGGACGACGAACCGATCCCCCGCCACCGCCACGATCGGCTCGTCGAGCCGGAGCCGGGCGAGGGCGGTTCCTCCGGGCGAAAGCTCGTCGAGGTCGCGGAG
>JACDAJ010000154.1 GCA_013695475.1 Rubrobacter sp.
CGGTCGCGCGAAGCGTCAGCGGTGTCCGAAGTCGCTTTATATAGTGAGCGGAAGATACCGTTCCCCTTGTTTCTCTCATGTCGAAATCCGCCATCCACGACCGGATAATCGCATCGTCGCGGCGCCCGACAAGGCGTATGAGGTCGGGATCCTCCCTTCGGACGCGCCTTTTCCTCCATTCGGACGATGGCAACGAAAACCCCGGATGCGAAAGTAGTCCGCGACTGTGAAGATATGTTAAGGAGGCTCGATCATGAAGAAGTTATTGACATTGGCGGCGACGCTCGCGATGGCGATCCTCGCGGCGTCCCCGGCTCTCGCGCAAGGAAACGCCGCCGCGCAATATCAGTATGAGGAAGACCCCGGCGAAGCTTCCGGCGAAGGCGTATCGGCGACGGGCGTCGTCGAGCCGCTCGGCATGACCTCGTTCATGTACGGGACTCACGGCCTCGCGGGGTCGGGGTACGTCATGGAGAGCGGCATCGTGAACCTCTCCGATTACGAGGGCGAGGAAGTCACGGTGTACGGAACCCTCGCCCTCGGAGAAGGAGAACTCGAAGGCGGCCCGCCGATGATCTCCGTTTCGAGCGTCGAAAGTTCCGGCGGACAGCCCGAGGAGGCCGGACGAATCGGTGACGCTCGGCGGTGTCATCGAAGCTCTCGACGCCACGACTTTCCAGTACGGAACGCACACCGTCATAAACGACGCCGACGGAATATCGTACGCCCTCCAAAGTGAGACGGTCGCTCTCGACGAGTTCGGAGGCACGCGCGCCACCATATCCGGGACGCTCGTTCCCGGCTACGAGAACGGGCAAGTCGAGGGCGGGCCGCCCCTCGTCGAAGTCACGAACGTCGAGCCGGATGAAAGCGGCGGAATGGCGGAGGTTCCCGGCGCCATCCTCGAAGTCCGGGACGGTTCGGTTCTCATCGAAGACGCGAGCGGCGGGCAATGTGACTTCGCCATCACCGAGGAAACCGACTTCCTCGACGGACTTTCGTACATACCGGAGGACGCTCCGCCCCGCGCCCCGAATGCCGCGGATCTCGCGCCCGGCCTCGAAGTGAGCGTCACCCCGAACGGGCCGCTCGCCACCTCCTTACCCGCGCAAGGCGAGGCGGCGAGCATCACATTCCTCTCCCCGTGGTACGACGGCGGAGACGACGGAGAAGCCGTCGAGAAAACCCTCGCGGGAACCATCACGGATGTCGGCGATGGGCGCGTGGTCGTCAGCGAGAACCCGGATCTCGGCATAGACGATCCCGGATATTGCGACGGGGCCATAAGTTTCTTCCTCGCCGACGGCACAGAAATCCTCGCCCAAAACAACGCCGAACTCGTCGGAGCGACGGCGGACGACCTCGCCGAAGGACAATCGGTCGAAGTCGCATACACCGAAGTTCCGGGCGCACCGGAGCCGGCCATATGCCCGCCCCAGCGAGAAGCCGACCAAATCGTCATCCTCGACGAAGGCTCGGACGGCGGCGAAAACCCCACCGACCCGCCGAACGGTGGAGGGAACGGAGGAAGCGGCTCCGGTGGAAGCGGCTCCGGTGGAAACGACGGCTCCGGCGGCGACCGTCCCGGCGGTGTGGCGGCGGCACTCGGTGTCACCGTTCTCCCGGACACCGGGGGCATGCTCCTCCCGGCGCTCGGACTCGGGGCCGCGCTCGTCGCGGGCGGATTTTTCATCCGGCGCATGAGCCGATAAAGACGCACGCATCGAAAATCCCGGCGGCGAGTCTCTTCGGAGGCTCGCCATCGGCGTTCATTACGAAAAGGAGGCGAACATGAAGCTCGCGGGTTTCTTCTTTCTTTCGGCGAGCGTGATCTTGCTTTTCATCACGCTCGCGGCGGCGACGGTTTCGGGCATCGCGGCGGCGTTCGGATGACCCCGACTCCCGAATCGAGCGGAGCCGAAGGCGGAGCGACTTCACTCTTTCCGGTACGGCTTCCCGGTGGCGGCGGGTGCGATGGGCCTCCCGACGATTCATCCGGCGGGCGAGTGTCGTTCCGGCACACGCTCGCGTAAAATAAAAATATGAAGCGGCATGATTTCGACAAAGAAGAAGTCGTCCGGCGCGGGCGGGAGATATACGAGCGAGAGATACGGGCGAAAGTGGAACCCGAACACGAAGGACGCTTTCTCGCCGTGGACATCACCGACGGTTCGTATGAGGTCGGCGAGAGCGATGTGGAAGTCTCGGGAGCCGCTCTCGGAAAGAATCCGAAGGCCGTGCTTTATCTCATGCGGGTCGGGCATCCGGCGGCGTATCGGCTCGGGGCGGGTCTCCGGCGGTGATCGGAGCCGTCGGCGATGACGGACTCGAAGCGATGCTCACGGTTTCGGTGATGGGCTTTTCCGGAGACCGGGAGGCGCGAGTCGAGGCTGTGGTGGACACTGGTTTCACCGGACATATCACGCTTCGTCCCGAGACTGCCGAACGTCTCGCTTTGTCGGTGGCGGGTTGCACCGAATCCATTCTCGCCGACGGAAGCATCGTCGTCGAAGAATATTGTCTCGCTCGGGTCGCATGGCACGAAACCGAACGCCCGGTCCAGGCTTTGATCGTGGATGCCGAACCCCTTCTCGGGATGTCCCTCCTTCGCGGCGGCGAACTTCGAGTCGAAGCCGAACCAAACGGCGAAGTATCCGTCCGACCACCCCCTTAAATCCACGGCGACTCGCGGCGCATTCGGATGGCTCCGAACCCCGAAGCGAGCGGCGCGACGATACCCTCGACTCCCCACCCCCGGCGGTTTTCAGTTTTCGCCAATAACCAATAACCGGAGCGACCGGAGGGAGCGGCAAGCGAAGCGACCTCACTCCTTCCGGTACGGCTTTCCGATGGCGGCGGGTGCGATGGCGCGTCCGCCGAAGCCCGCGAGAACCACGAGCGTGAGGATGTATG
>JACDAJ010000283.1 GCA_013695475.1 Rubrobacter sp.
GCTTTAGAGTGGGCGGCTAAAGGTATTCGGATTAATGCCGTTTGTCCGGGGCCAATTGCTACGCCGATGTTGCAGGCAGAGTTTGACCTAGCAGACAATCCGCTTGATGAGGAAAAACTTGCTATTAAGTCTATTCCTGTGGGGCGCTTGGGTACTCCAGAAGACATTGCTAGAGTAGCTTTATTTTTAGCTAGTGAAGATGCTCAGTTTGTGCATGATGCAGCTATTGTCGCCGATGGTGGCAAGACTATTTTTTGAAATGTAGAGACGTTGCATTGCAACGTCTCATTGCCAAAACGTTGCAACGTCTCATTGCCGAAATTCATATATTTAATCAGTAACGCCGATAAATATAGTTATTTGTCACTAAGTCTATGCACATTTGAGGGGATAAAAAGTATGTATTCACCGTTGAAAGCTTCACGCCGATCTTTTTGTAAGTATTCGGCTTTGGCGATCGCAAGTTTAGTAACTACTGTCGGTTGCCGTCAACAAACAAATACCGCCGGAAATGCCGCATCAAGTCCAACTCTTAAAATTGGGCTAAATTTGTGGGCGGGTTTTATGCCTTGGCAGGTGGCGAAGGAAAAAGATTTTTTCAAAGCTAATAACCTCAACGCCGAAATTATTTGGTTTCCGGTGCTTTCCGACCAGATTACAGCTTTTAATGCTGGAAAAATTGATGTGATTGGGATAACGCTATACGACTTTATTACCAGTGCTAGTAATGGAGTCAAAAGTAAAATTATCTCGATTACAGATATGTCTTTGGGGGCAGATGCGATCGTTGTCAACCCAAGCATTAATTCTGTGGGCGAACTTGCGGGTAAGCGGACATCGGTGGAAGTGGGAACGGTGGGGCATTTTTTGTTTTTGAAAGCTTTAGAAAAGGGCGGTATTACTAAAGATAAAGTTTCTGTTGTCAATCAATCCGCCGATGCGGCGATCGCTTCATTGATGACAAATAGAACAGATGTTGCTTACGCTTACGAGCCTTTTGTTAGTCAAGCTGTAGCATCGGGTAAAGGTAAAGTTATTTTTTCTAGTAAAGATATTCCGGGGTTAGTTCCCGACTTAATGGTTGTGCAGCAATCGGTAATCGATCGACAACCAGAATCAATCCAAAAAATGTTGGATGTCTGGTACAAAACCCTTGCTTACCGTCAAAGTAACTTAGATGAAGTGTTGGCTATTGAGGCGAAACAAGCGGGATCAAGTGTTAAAGATTATCAAAACTTGCTTGCGGGGTTTAAATGGCTTACACCCCAAGATGCAAACGCAATGTTTCAACCAGGTACAACAGCGCAGTCTTTAATATTTAACGCCGAAGACGTTTCTAGTCTCATGCTGAAAGAAAAATTGATTGCCAAACAATTGCCACCAATTACCGAACTAATCGACGATCGCTTTTTGAAACAAACTATCAGTCAATAAATTATGACAACTACAACCATCAACCCTAACCGTTATTTACAGCAAAGCAAACCCCTGTGGAATATTGCATCTATTTCCTATGCTTTATTAGGTTATTTGGGCGGGATTAGTTTAATTATCCTAGATAGCTTTTGGCTAAATGCTTTGGGCGTAATTTTGCTTACCCATAGCTTGATAATTTCTGCCTATCTCGCTCACGAATTTATGCACGGTAGTATGTTTGCTTCCAAACAGTCAAATGCGATCGCCGGAAATCTGATGTTGTGGATTACTGGCGGCTGTTATGCTACTTTTTCGGACTTAATGCGCTTGCATATTGCCCACCATGTCAACCGCGTCGATTTTTGTCGCTTTGACTTAGAGACGTTTTTAACCTCTTTACCTACTCCCGTGCGATCGCTCTTGTTGGGTTTAGAGTGGTGCTATTTTCCCTCTTTGGCGTTTTTAACTAGAATCCGCTCAATTTTTGCTCCTTTTTCCTTGAGAATTCGCCAGCACGAACGCTTGAGAGTTGTGTCAATTTTCCTAATTCGTTCGACTTTATTCGGCGTTTTGGGTTGGATTTCTCTAAAAGCACTCTTGTTGTACTTCGTGTCCTACATTGCAATGATTCATATCTTGCGGTTTGTTGATGCTTTTCAGCATACTTATGAAGTGTTTGCGA
>JACDAJ010000312.1 GCA_013695475.1 Rubrobacter sp.
TGCCCGCCTCCGCAGCCTCGATGTGCGACTTTCCATGAATATTCACGCCCATCGCCTGTGCGACGCGGGCATACCGTTCGGGGTCGGCGGGGGCGTTGAATTCGCACACCGGCCCGAGGACGCGGGCTGTCAACTCGCCGTGCGGGCAATCATGCACGCCGCCCGCCGACTGGCTCATCGCGTGCGCCGCGCCCGCGCTCTCCGTCCCGTACGCGAGGCCGCCGAAGGTCGCCGCGTGCGCCATGTTCGTCCGGGCTTCGAGGTTCGCTCCGTCCTCGACGGCGATTCTCAGCCACTTCGCGGAGAGTTCGATGGCGGCGAGGGAGGCGGCGTCGTTGAAGGGCTGGTGGAAGTCGCACGTATAACATTCGATGCCGTGCGAGAGAGCGTCCATCCCCGTCGCCGCGGTGATGCGCCTCGGAAGCCCGAGCGTGAGTTCTGGGTCGATGACCGCGACGTGCGCCCCGATGAGAGGCGTCCCCCCGACGTTGAATTTTATGCCTCGCTCCCTGTCGAGAACGACCGCCCACAAAGTAACCTCGCTCCCCGTCCCCGATGTCGTCGGGATGGTCACGAGCGGCGGAACACGGTTTGTGATCGGCGTTCCTCCGTCGTCGAAGTCCCCGATGGAGGAAGCATTGTGGGCGATGAGTACGCCGACGGACTTCGCGGTGTCCATCGAGCTTCCGCCGCCGAGCGCGACGAGTGAGTCGCACCCTTCGGATTTATAGATTTCCGCCGCCTCGGAGACGAGTTCGATGTCCGGGTTCGCCCGCACCCCGTCGAAGGCGAAGGCGTTTTCGAGGTGCTTCATCGCCTCGTCGAGGAGTCCGGCGGCGGCGACACCTTTGTCGGTGATGAGCATGGGTCGTTTCGCTCCGAGGGATTCGACGATCTCCCCGAGGTTCCGGATCGCGCCCGGTCCGTGAACCATCCTCGTCGGGACTTCGACGCTCCGTACGGTTTCGACTTCGGCGGTCATATTGCCTCCTCGGTTCGCTTTTCCTCGCCGCCTTTCAGGTTAGCGAACTCTCGGAGCGCCATCCGGCGCGGCGCGAGATGCGCCCCCGGCGTCCCGAGGTCTTCGAGGAGCGAGACCGCCCGCGACGCGAGTTCCCCGCCTTCTTCGTTCCGCTTCTCCCACACGTTCTCCGCTTCGCCGGGGTCGGTTGTGAGATCGTACATTTCCGGGTAGTCCGCCGGGCCACCGAGGATGACGGTCTTCTCCGGGGTACTCACGGTGACGGGCATGAAGTTTGCGATGCGCCTCGTGCGCGAATCCACAGCCGTCGTCACCTTCCCCTCCGCGAAATACAACGGCCACGAACTCACCACGAACGGACGGTGCGCGTCCTTTTCCCCGAGAACCACTCCCTCGAATGAGTCTCCCATCATCGCCTCCGGTTTTTCGACGCCCGTTATTTCGAGGATGGTCGGGGCGATGTCCGGGGCGGTCGTCATCGCGGAGCGTCGGCCCGGCTCCATATCCGGCCCGCGGACGATGAGAGGGATGTTCGTGAGTTCCCGATACAAAGGCGACCATCCAATGGTGAGGAGCCACGATTCTTCGAGCCACTCCGGGATGTCGGAGGAGGCGGATACTTCCGCGTCCGGATCATGCACCCAGTCCGCCTTCCCGAAATACCCGTGTTCCCCGAAATAGAATCCGTGGTCGGAGGTGAAAAACACCCACGTATCGTCGCGTATGCCGAGGACGTCGAGCTTGTCGAGGAGTCTCCCGACCCACCGATCCACCATCGTCACCTCCCCGCAATACGTCGCATGCGCGAGCGCGACATCATCCTCGGAAAGCCCGGCGTCCTTCCATTTTCCGTACGCCGGATAAAGGGTTCTTCCGTCGTATCCGGGGCGATAATGCTCCGTGTAATATTCCGGCGCGTCCCAGGGTTCGTGGGGATCCCACGTGTCCACATACAAAAAGAACGGCTCTTTGTAGTGGCGTTCGAGCCATCTTTCAGCCTCGGTCATGGTGCGGGCGGCGAGCCGGTCGGATTCCTCGCGCCACGTCGCACGATAATCCGATCTCTCATGCGGCCTCGTGTCGTCGCCCTGCCCGCGCACCCACACAAAATCGTCGAAGCCCCGATCGTATCCGAATCCGTCTCGCACGAAAAACGGCGTGTCCACAATGCCCATCGTCAAATACCCGGCCTCCGAAAGAAGCCCCGGAAGCGTCGGGAGGTTCTTCGGGAGCGGCTCCCATCCCATGAAGGTATACGAGAAATTCCCGGTGAGAATATCCGCCCTCGCGGGCATCGTCGGGAAGGACGAGACCGTGTGGTTCTCGAAAACGACCCCCGATTCGGCGAGGCGGTCGAGGTTCGGGGTTTTTATGAACGGGTTTCCGTATGCTCCGAGGTGGTCGCGGCGGAACGTGTCGCACACGACGACCATGATGT
>JACDAJ010000024.1 GCA_013695475.1 Rubrobacter sp.
TCGCGGGCATAGACAACTTTTACCAGCGGAGGGCGAGGCTCGACCTTGTTTTGTCCCGTCTGCCCGAGGAGGGCGCGGCGGTACTCCTCGCGCACGAGCCGGACTTCGCGGAGGTTTCCGCCCCGACCGGGCGCTTCGATTTGCAGATGTCGGGCCATTCGCACGGGGGGCAGATGCGGCTGCCGATCGTCGGCGCGATGGCTCGGCCGCGGCGCGGGAGGATATATCCCGACGGCGTCTATGATGTGGACGGCATGATCCAATACACGAACCGCGGCCTCGGGATGCTGTGGCCGCACCTCCGGATAAACTGCCGGCCGGAGATCACAGTCCTCACCCTCCGAACCCCCGCCCCAAACAACGAAAAAGCCGCCGACGAAAAAGCCGACGGCTGAAACCCGAAACCTAAATCCCGAGCTTGTCGCTTATTTTGTCCCGGTCGAAGCCGATGATCGTCTCGCCGTCAATGACGGTCGTGGGGGTGGCTTGCGAGCCCATCTTGACCATTTCCTGCATCGCGTCGAGGTCGGTGCGGATGTTCTTCTCGGTGAACTCCACGCCTTTTTGAGATAGAAACTCCATCTCCTGGTCGCAGGCCGGTCAACCAGGCTGGTGATATACGATGACCTCTTTCGCCGCTTGTTCGGTCATTTCACGTCTCCTTTTTACGAGCTTTCTTTTTCCGCACGGAATTTTAGCACCGCCTTTCCCACCCTCTCGTCAACGGCTTCGCTCCGCTGTGTTTATGGGGTTTTCTTCCGTTATACTTTTCGCCGATGTCAGCCTTCCTTCTCATTCTGTGCGGCTATATATTCGGCTCCGTCCCGACCGGAATCCTCGTCGGGCGGGCCTTCGGCGTGGATGTGCGGAGCGTCGGGAGCGGCAATATCGGAACCGCGAACGTCATGCGGGCCGCGGGCAAAAAGGCCGCCATATTCACCATGCTCGGCGACATGCTGAAAGGAATTCTGCCTGTCGTGATAGCCCGAATCGCGACGGACAACGAGTGGATCATCGCCTCCGTCGCGCTCGCCGCCGTCATCGGCCATTGCTGGCCCGTGTTCCTCGGATTCCGGGGCGGGAAAGGCGTCGCGACCGGAGCCGGGACGAGCATCGCCCTCGTGCCGATTGTCGGCCTCCTCATGTTCGCGTTGTGGTGGGCCGTCGCGTTCTTCACGCGGTATACGTCGCTCGCGGCGATCGTGGTCATGCTCGCAAGCCCGTTCGCTTTTATAATCTCGGGACAATCCCTGCCGTATGTTTTGTACGCGATCCTCGGCGGGGCGGCGGTCATATTCCGCCACCGCGAGAACGCGAAGGCTCTGGTAGACGGGACGGAGAGAAAGGTCGGGGAGAAGAAAGTGCCGAGGGTGAAATAGCTTGCTTGCCGAAGCGTACAAAGACAAAAACATCCTCCTCACCGGAGGCACCGGATTCCTCGGAACCGCGATGGTCGAGAAGATGCTCCGCTCCCTCCCGAACCTCGGGAAACTTTACCTCCTCGTCCGAGCCTCGGATAAAAAGACCGCGACCGACCGCTTCGAGAAGGACATGCTCGCCTCCGCCGCCTTCGCAAACCTCCGAGAGGAAAAGGGCGATGCTTTCGAGGAATACGCCAAAAGCAAAGTCCGCATCCTCGAAGGCGACGTCCACGCCGACTCCCTCGGCCTCGGCGAAGACGAGCTTTCGGAGCTTTCGGAGAACGTGGATGTGGTCATCCACTCCGCCGCTTCCGTCGTGTTCGACGCTCCGCTCGACGCGGCGGTGGGCTCGAACGTGCGAGGGACTCTCGGCCTCCTCCGGCTCGCGAAGGGGTGGGAGAGGAAGCCGCTCTTCGTCCACATTTCTACGGCGTATGTGGCGGGGACTCGGAAGGGGCTTATAAGCGAGGGGATTCCCCGCGAGAGTTCCCCGAACGGCACATACCTCGACCCCGAGCAAGAACTCGTCGGAATCGACTCGACGGTGAGGGAGGTCGGCATCGCCTCCCGCGAGCGTGAGATGTCCACCCGCTTCGAGGCGGAGGCTCGGCGCGAACTCGGGATGGTCGGCGAGGAATACGAGGTCGCCGAACGCGCCGAACAGCTTCGGAAAGCGTGGGTGCGCGAAAGGCTCGTCGAGCGCGGGACGGAGAGGGCGCGTGAACTCGGGTGGCACGACGTATATACGTTCACGAAGTCGCTCGCGGAGAGGATGGTGCTTCGGGAGCGGGGGGAGAATCCGCTCATCATACTTCGGCCGGCGATCATCGAGAGTTCGTATCGGGAGCCGTATCCCGGGTGGATCCAAGGTTCCCGCATGGCCGACCCCATAATCATGGCCTTCGCCCGAGGCATCCTCCGCGAATTCCCCGGCGACCCGGATTCTTTGATCGACATCGTGCCTGTGGACCACGTAGTCAACGCGACTTTGGCGGTCGCCGCCCGCCGCCCCGAAGAACCCGAGGTATACCATGTGGCTTCGGGGGAGCGGAACCCCCTCCGATACCGCGACCTTTACGATTACGTCCGGGGCTATTTCCTCGAGAACCCCCTCCGCGACTCCGGCGGGCGCCCGATATACCCGCACGAATGGAGCTTCCCCGGAAGAAAGGTCGTCGAGCGTTGGCTCAAAGCCGAACTCATCGGCCTCAAAGTCGCCGGGGCCGTTGTCTCGCGCCTCCCCGAAGGACACCTCGCCACCGACCTCCGAGGCCGCGTCGGGCGGGCCGACAAACGCTCGAAGATGAGCCTTTATTACAGTCGCATATACGGCCCGTACTCCACGATGGAATCCACCTTCTCGACGAAGAACACAGCCAGTCTCTTCAAAGAGCTTCCCGAAGAAGAGCGGATCGAATTCCCCTTCGACATCGCCGAGGTGGATTGGGAGGGGTGGCTCGTCGAGGCTCATTTGCCCGCGCTGACCACACGCCCGGATCGGAAGCGGCGAAGGAAGGCCGTCGAGAAGCCGGGGGAGGTCGCGGCCATCTTCGACGTGGACGGGACGCTCATCGGCTCGAACGTCGTCTCGTACTATGCGTGGCTGCGGATGCAGGAAATACCGCGTCCGCTCCGTCCATTCTGGCTCGCGGCGTTTATGACGAAGATCCCATATTACTGGGGTTTGGATAAAATAAGCCGCACCCATTTCAACCGCGCCTTCTATAAAAACTACCGCGGCTGGGAAGTGGATCGGGCGAAGCATCTCGGCAAAGCCAGCTTCTCGGGCTTCACCCTCGAACGCATCTTCCCCGAAGCATTGGCGGAACTCCGGAGCCACAAAGAAGCCGGACACCGCGTCGTCCTTCTCTCCGGCGCATTGGATTTCCTCCTCGAACCGATGAAAGACCTCGCCGACGACGTCCTCTCCGCGAAACTCCAGGAAGAGGACGGAGAATTCACCGGGGAACTCTCCGGCGCCCCCGTCGCCGGAGAAGCGAGGGCGCGCATGCTCGCCTCCTTCGCGCGCCGCCGGAACCTCGACCTCTCGAAATCGTATGCATACGGCGACTCGATATCCGACCTCCCGATGCTCGAGGCCGTCGGAAACCCCGTCGCCGTCAACCCGGACAAGCGCCTCGAACGAGCCGCGAGGGAGAACGGGTGGCAGGTTCGCCGATGGAGCAGAAACGGCGCCGCGCCGGACAAGGTGTGATGCTCGCTTCGCTCCGAAAGACCGGGAGTCGGGAGGCGCGGGGTCGCTTCGCTCCGGGGAGTCGGGAGGCGCCCCGCTCCGTACCCGGCCTCGCCGCCTTCCGCTCCGCCCCGCCTCGGGAGTCGGGAAAGGCATGGGATTGAAACTTCCGTCGCCGACGCGCCCGGTCGAGTTCGTCGAGGGTTTGTCGTGTGTGGGGGTGAGGGTATCGGAGGAAAGCGAGTCGAAAACTTTCCGGCTCCCGGTTCCCGGATTCCGGCTCCCTGTCGTTCCGGCGTAGCTTTGCGCGCCCTCGTATACCGGAAGTCCGTCCCGAAATATTTGCTCATGCGGTTCGGATCGAAGCGGGTGAAGAGTTTGGAGACGAGCCGATTTTCGCCGCTTCAAATCGAAGAAGTCTCCGAGCCGGAACTCCCGAGGCCGGAGTGGGTTCGGGTGAAACCGTTGCTTTCCGGCGTGTGCGGCTCGGATCTCGGGACGCTCGCCTCCGAGAGTTCGCCGTATTTCTCGCCGATCACATCCCCGCCGTTCGTGATGGGACACGAGATCGTCGGCGTGGTGGCGGAGGATAATTCGGGCTTCTCAGCCGGGGAAAAGGTCGTCCTCGAACCCGCTCTCGGGTGCGTGGTTCGCGGAATAAATCCTCCGTGCGAGTTTTGCGCCTCGGGGCGGCACGCGCTTTGCGTGAACGTCGCGAAAGGTAATATCTCGCCCGGCATTCAAACGGGTTTTTGCAATTCCACCGGGGGTGGATGGTCGGACGGGTCGCTCGTGGCGCATCCCTCACAGCTTCACCGCGTCCCGGACGAACTCCCCGACGAAGCCGCCGTCGCCGTCGAGCCGCTCGCGTGCGCGGTGCATGCCGCGTTGAAAGCCGCCCCCGGTTCGGACGAAACCGCGCTCGTCATCGGGGCGGGGAGCGTCGGTCTTCTCACGGTCGCGGCGGTCAAAAACCTCGCGCCGCCGAAGCGGATAATTTGCGTCGCGAAGCATGATCGGCAAAGAACGGAAGCCCTCCGGCTCGGCGCGGACGAGGTCGTCCATCCGAGGGAAGTTTATGATCGTCTCCCCACGATGCTCGGCTCGGACAAATACAAGCCGGAACTCGGGAAGCCCGTCGTTCCGGGCGGGGCGGAGGTCGTGTTCGAGTGTGTCGGAGCCTCGGGGACGATGGAGGACGCGCTTCGTTTGACGAAGCCCGGAGGCCGTGTCGCGCTCGTCGGGATGCCGGGACAAAAGAGTTCCCTCGACCTCACCGCGCTGTGGCACAAGGAGGTGTCTCTCGCCGGGACGTATGCGTATGGGATGGAAAGTTATGGCGGCGAGGACGTTTCCAGTTTCGAGCTTGCTATGCGGCTCGCGCCGGAGATGAATCTCGCCTCGATGGTCGGGCCGAAGTTCCGGCTTTCGGATTATGCGGCGGCCATCTCGGCGGCTCGTTCGGCGGGGAGGGCGGGGAATGTGAAGGTCGTCTTCGATCTCCGCATGTAAAAATGGCCGGATGGTCGTCGGGGAGGCGATCACCGACTCTCACAGAGTTTCTTTCGATACGCTCCGCGTCCTCGCGGGAGGGGTGGGATCCCGGTTCGAGAGGCGGGGCGGCGGGCTTCTCGGGACGTTTCATCGCTTTGGCGGTTGAGGGACATCGAACCGCGTAGAATGGGCGCGTCCGAATAATTTCCGATAAAAATCGAAGGAGCGAATATGAGCCGCGACGGGAGCCGGAAATTGGAGATCACACTCGACCGGAACAGCCCGCCCATGATGTTCAACGCGGGTGACGGATTCCACTACGAAAAGCTCCCGGAAGGCACGCGGGTGATTTATCCGCCGAAACCACTCGACGCCCTCCCGGACGAGAACGTCGCCATCGAACGGGCGCTCCTCGAACCGCTCGATATGGAGCCGCTCCACGACCTCCTCACATCCGGCATGAAACTCACCATCGCCTTCGACGACATTTCGCTTCCGCTCCCTCCGATGCAAAAACCGGATGTCCGGCAACTCATCATCGAGAAGGTCGTCGAGAAGGCGCATGCGAAAGGCGTCGAGGATATCCACATCATCGCCGCGCTCGGGCTTCATCGGCGGATGACGCGGGCGGAGATCGAACACCAATTAGGGAAGAAGCTCATGGACGCTTTCTATCCCGACCGCCTATACAATTACGACGCGGAAGACCCGGACGACAACGTATTCGTCGGGGAAACTGAGCATGGGGAAGAAGTCACGGTCAGCAAAAGAGTCATGGACAGCGACCTCCTCGTGTACGTGAACGTGAACTATATTCCGATGGACGGCGGCCATAAGTCGGTTCATACGGGGTTGTCTCCATACGCTTCCATAAAGCACCATCACACGCCGGAGACTTTGAAAAACACTCGTTCGCTCATGGATCCCGACAATTCCGCCCTCCACGGGTCGGTGATCCGGATGGGCAAGATTTTCAAGGAGCATGCGAAAGTTTTCCACATCGAGACGACATTGAACAACGCGGCGTTCCCGGCGGTCTTCGATTTCATGGCGAAGCCGGAGCATGAGTGGGGCGCGGTCACGAAGGCGAACTTCCTCGCGAACCACGAGATGGCGAAGCGTCTCCCGAACGCCATCCCGCACAAAATATTCCACTCCATAAAAGCCCCTCACCGCCTCACGTCCATACAAGCCGGAGCCACCGACCCGGTTCACAAGGAGACTTTGTCGAACAACCACGCGCAGCAAATCGTCCACGTCGAGGGGCAGACGGACGTGCTCATGGTCGGAGTCCCGTACATCGGGCCGTACAACGTGAACTCGGTGATGAACCCGCTCCTCGTCTTCAATATGCTCCTCGGATACATCTTCAATTTGTACCGGGGGAAGCCGCTCGTGAGGGAAGGCGGAGTCCTCATCGGGACGCATCCGATGCCGGAGTCGTTTCATGAGATCCACCATCCCTCGTACATAGACTTGTATAACGAGGCTTTCTCCGAGACGAAGGATATTTATGAGATCGCGCACAAGTACGAGAAACGCTACGCCGAAGACCCATGGTACCGGACTTTGTACCGGAGTTCTCATGCGTATCACGGCGTGCATCCGTTCACGGTTCTTTATTGGGGGGCGCACGCACTCGATTATCTCGGCGATGTGATCGTGGTCGGCGCGGATCCAAAATCGGCGGTCATGATGGGATTGAAACGAGCCGACACCATCGCCGACGCATTGGAGATGGCGAAGGACAAGGTGGGGCCTTCGCCGAGTTCGACGTACATGCATTTGCCGCCGTTGTTCATGTGTGAGGTTTCGTGAGGGATGGAATGGACGGTTTCTTTCGGGCGGGGTATATTCCGTTCGGAGGTGATGGTCGTGAGTCGGAAGCTCGAATTGCCGGATGACGTGTACGACGCGCTTAGGGAGGCGGCCGAGGCGAATGGGATGACGCCCGCCGAGTGGGTGTCATCTCGTTTGCCGACGGAGAAGAAACCGACACCGAAGTCTCTCGCGGAGAGGTTCGCCGGTCGTGTCGGTCGGGTTTCGAGCGGAGGGCGGGAGCGCCTGTCCGAAGATGGCGGTCGCAAGTTCGCGGACTACCTCGAAGCGAAGGGGCGCTCCGGGCGCTTGTGACTCTGTGCGACACCGGCCCGCTTGTCACCCTCGTTGACCGCGGGGATCCGCATCACGCAAGTTGTGTATCCTCGCTCGACGGCTTGCCGCCGGATCCTCTTTTGACGACGTGGCCGTGCTTCACGGAGGCGATGTATTTGCTCGATCGGGCCGGCGGTCCTCCGGCGCAAGAAGAATTGTGGAGCTATCTCGAAGACGATCTCCTCGTCCTTCACGAGCCGGGGGCGGAAGAGTGGAAAAGAATGCGGATCCTCATGCGACGGTATCACGACGCACCGATGGATCTCGCGGACGCTTCCCTCGTCGTGGCAGCCGAATGCCTCGGTTTGCGGCGCATCTTCACCGTGGACGGACACTTTCGAGCGTACCGGATCAACGGCACCGATGCGTTCGAGATCGTGCCTTGAAACCCTCGAAACAGCGAAGGGCAAGGTGGAGCCGTCTCCGAGTTCGACGTACATGCATTTGCCGCCGTTGTTCATGTGTGAGGTGGAGTGAGTTTGTAGCTGTTGATATACACTTGTCTTGAGGAAAAGGACAAGGAGGAAGAACCCAATGGCAAGAGCAGTCACAGGTCTGTTGAACGGTCGTCGGATAGAGATTGAAGAGGCTCTGGATTTGAGAGATCGGAGCGAGAGAGGAGAACGACCGAACTTTCGTTGCACGGAGTGCGACGAGCCAATTCGAGCGCACAGGAGTGGAGGACACGCCCAAGCTCACTTTGAACACTTTGATAGGAATCCCGACTGTCCGTTGAGTGACGTGCGGTGACGCAAAACCCCAAAACTTCGCTGACCGAGCAGGAATATCTCGCCATCGAGCGTCGGGCGGAGTTCCGGAGCGAATTTTTCGGAGGCGAGATGTTTGCGATGGCGGGTGCGAGCCGGAAGCATAACCGGATCGTGACGAACCTCGTGAGTTCGCTCGACAATCAATTACGCGAGCGTCCTTGCAACGTGTATTCGAGCGACCTTCGGGTGAAGATTCCGGCCACCGGACTATACACGTACCCCGATGTCGTCGTTACATGCGGCGAGGAGGAGTTCGCCGACGAAGAATACGATATCTTGCTCGACCCGCTCGTGGTCATCGAGGTTCTCTCCGATTCCACCGAAGCGTATGACCGGGGCAAAAAGTTCGAGCATTATCAGAGTGTCGAATCCCTTTCCACGTACGTTCTCGTGACTCGGAATTCCATGAGGGTCGAGAAATACGTGAGGCGGGACGGGGGAGCGTGGCTGTATACCGAAGCCCACGAAGAGGGCGCGGTGGTCGAGATCGAAGCCATTCGATGCGAATTGAAACTGGAAGACGTATACGCGAAAGTCTGATCCGAAGATAGTGAATCGAAGTTCGCGGATCACCCCCTCCCGCCCGCTATCTTCTCCGACTCCGGCAGCGATTTGAGCCGGAGCATCGCGATCAGCCCGAACAGCGGCCCCGGAACGAGGAACGCGAACGCCCATTGCCACCCAACGAGGGTTTCGAGGACGGGGATGAGCCATATAGTCGCGACGGTCAGCGTGAAGCCGAGGGCGAGTTGGAGGGTGAGGACGGTTCCGACATAGGCTTGATCCGCCAACTCCGTACACATAGTCGAAAACTGCGCCGAGTCGGCGATCACCGCGAACCCCCATATTATTCCGACGACGAGTATGATCCACGCCGGACCCCCGAAGAGAAGCCCGATGGACAACGCGCACACTCCCGACACCGCCATCATGAGCGCGGTCGTGTTCGTCCGCCCCCACTTGTCGCCGAGTATTCCGCCGACAAAGCATCCGAGTCCGCCGACGCCGATGACGGCGAAGGTCGCGTACGCCGCCGTCGAGCCGGAGGGGACGCCGACCTCCGAGAGCGCGGCGGAGAAGAAAACGAGGAACCACGCCCACATCGCATAAAGCTCCCACATATGCCCGAAGTACCCGAACGACGCGAGCCGGACTCCCCGGTTCGTGAACAATGCGCCCGCCTGGCGGGGATCGAAGACGGCTCGCGGGAACGGATGAGGCCCGTCGCGCACCACGAAACCCGCCACGATCCCACCGAGCAAAGTGAGTATGCTCGTGGCGAAGATAACGACACTCCATTCGAGGCCGCCGAGGCCGTTGACGAGGTGGGGCATGGCGGATCCGACCGTGATCGCCCCGACGAGTATCCCGAGCGCGACCCCCCGCCCCCTCACGAACCACGTGGAGATGAGCTTGAGCGAGGGCGGATAAACCCCCGCCAGAAAGAACCCGGTCAAAAACCGGAGCGGAAGCCCGAATTCGATGCCATCCGCGAATCCGAAAAGAGCGTTCGCGAGAGCCGCGCCGACGGCCCCGGCGAAAATAACGCGCCTCGGAGACGCGATGTCCGAGACATTGAAAACGCTCGAAACCACCGCGCCGACCACGAACCCGAGCTGCACGGAGATCGTCAACCACGCCGCCGCGCTGTCGGACAAACTCCACTCCGCCCGAAGTTGCGGAACGACCGCCGAGGCCGAGAACCACGTCGTCATGGACAGGATGAGCGCGAGCGCGAGCAGGCCGAGTGCCATCCATCTTCCCGCATCCCCTTCGGCTCTCTCCATTATCGTCTCTCCTCCATGAAGAGTGGATTATATTTGTTTCTTCGGTTTGCGGGATGCTTCGCCTCTTGTCCTTGCTCCACGGGAATTTGAGTCGTACTCTATGGATATGAACTATATGGAGCGCATCCGCATTGACCCGGCCGTCCGCAGCGGCAAGCCGACGATACGCGGGACGAGGATCACAGTCTATGACATCCTCGAATACCTCGCCTCTGGGATGTCGCAGGATGAGATTCTCGCCGATTTCCCCGACCTCTCCTCCGAAGATATCCGAGCCGCGCTCCTCTTCGCGGCGGATCGGGAACGTCGGCTCTTTTCCGCTCCTCTGTGAAGCTGCTCTTCGATGAGAACCTTTCGTTCCGGCTGGCGCGAGAGTTGGCGGATGTTTATCCGGGATCGTCCCACGTTCGAGATGTCGGATTGCTCGGGGCGGAGGATCCGCGAATCTGGGAGCATACTGCCGAACACGATTTCATGATCGTCTCCAAAGATACGGATTTTTATCAGAGAAGCCTCGCTCATGGCAGCCCGCCGAAGGTGATTTGGCTCCGCCTCGGGAATGTGCCGACTTCTTCGGTGGCAGACGTTTTGCGGAACCGTTATCCGGCGCTCCGCGACTTCTCCGACGACGAAGACTCCGCTTTCATGGCACTCGACGACTCACATCGGTGATCCGCCACAGTTTCATCGCAGTCGCGAAGATCCACGCAAGCAAAATAGCGACGAATAAATAATAGGCGACGCCCGGAAGAACGAGGCAAACGACGGCGATCAACCCGGTCGCGAGCGTGTGTCGGGCGTGTGGTTTCCATGTGGGATCCTTGTCGAATTCTCGCCATAGGAAAAACGTGCTCGCAAGAAAGGACATCGCGAAGACGGCGAAGGAGACATCGTGGATCCAGCCATGGAAACTTCTCGGCGCCTCTCGCAGAATGGGATCGGTCTCGAAAGCCATCATCGCCATCGCCAATCCGGAGATGGAAAGCAGGGCGGAGCCGGTCTTCGCTCCGCCCCATACCGCCCGCCGAAGCCCGACGGCGAAAGCCATGAGCGAAGCCCCCGAGGCGACGAAGCTCGCGTTCATCATCCATCCATGCGGCCCGAGCGAAAGCCCACTCGGCCACGCCCCGCCGGGGTCGGAGAGTGGCCGCCACCCGATGCCGACCATGAACCCGTATTGTGCGGCCGTCAGCGACACGAGCGTCGCCGCGAAGAGGGATGCTCCGAGGATGCCCCCCCGCCGCGGCTCGGCGGGGGGTTATGAGGTCTTCCGTTCGCGTCTTCTTCGCCATCCACGCATTCTAAAGCGGTTTTCACAAAGGCCGGGCGTCACAATCGGCGGCCCGGCTGGCCGACGGCCTTCGACCATCCGAAAAAGATGTTCCCCGAAGCTCGATTTGCGAAAGCGCTCCCTCGCGGATCGCCGCGTCCTCCGCGTGTTGCGGCGGGGCGTGTCTCTGTTAGCATACATATCGGGTAAAGCGTAATGAATCTCGGGAAAGGAGATTTGCATGGCACAGCCCACCGAACAGGCTGCTTCATGGAAGGCGGGCGACACGCCGACAGGCACGGTGAATGTCGTTGACCCGCACCCGCTCAACTGGCTGTACATAACCTGGAACACGATGGAGGAACCCGTCCGGACCGACGAGCGCGGCGAAATCGTCGGCGCGTGCATGGAGGACTCCCACTGGGAAGGTTCCACCCTCGTCGTCAAAGTCCGAGACGGCGTCCGTTTCCAGGACGGGACGACGCTCACCTCGGCGAGCATAAAACGCGCTTTCGACGAGGTTCAAAAATGGGTCGCGCCCCATCCACCGGGGACGTATCTCAACTTCGATCCCGACACGACCGTGGATTGCCCGGACGACTCCACCATACGCTTCAATTTCCCCGAGCCGGACGGCCTCGCGCTCGCGAAGTTCCGGGGATTCCACATTGCGAGCGACCGTTTCTGGGACGAGGGTGGTTTCGGCGGGAAGGTGTATGGGACTGGCGAAGGACACTGGTGAGCGATCGACGAGCCGGGCCCGTGGGGCTCCGGACCGTTCACCCTCGTCGAGGGATATTCCACGCTCGAGAACGAGATCGCATTAATAAGCCGGGAGCCGCTCGCGGCCGCCTGGATCTTCACCGATCTCCCCCGGAGCGACCGAGTCGTCCTCGAAGCGAACACCGACCACTGGAACAAAGAACGAGGCCCGCGCCTCGAAAAAATAGTCTATAAAAACGACATAGACCCCGCCGAGGCGCTCGATAAAGTCTGCGACACCGAGGGCGAAATTGACATCGTCTCCGAAGTCGCCTTCGAGGACGCCCAAAGAGTCATTGACTCCGAGCACGCCCACCTCGTGACCATTGACGCGATGCGTATAGTCTCCGGCCTCATTAACCGCGACCGCGAATACATGGGCGACGTGAAGATGAGGAAAGCCCTCAACCTCGCCGTGGACAAGGCGCGCCTCATCGAAGACCATTTCAAAGGCTACGCGCACCCGGTGTCCGCCATGTCGCCGCCATACTCCGGCGCGCCCACAGACATCGAGCCGTATCCACACGATCCCGACGAGGCGAAGAAACTCCTCGAAGAAGCGGGATGGCCTTCGGATCGCCCCCTCGTCCTCGCCACCACGAGCGACGTCGCGCCGACGGCGGACTATCTCGCCGAGAGCTTCCGTTCATCGCTCGGCATCGAAGTCGAGCTCGTCGCGGTGCCGGACGAAAGCCTCGCCTCGGCTCAAAAAGCTCTCGTGGAGAAGAAGATCCCACAAAACTTCGACGTTCTCGTCCACGCATGGTTCGACCTCGCGGCGGGGTATCCCCCGGCGGTTATCCACCGCGAGTATTACCATTCCGGCGGCGCGTTCCGCCTCGGCCCGCCCGTCGAGGAGTTCGAGAGCTTAATCGGCCGCTCGGTCGTCGAGACCGACGCCGACAAGCTCGGCGACCTCGGGCGCGACATAGACCGCCTCACCTACCGGGAGGCGTTGAGTATTTTCCTATGCTGTCCGATGGCGCTCGTCGCCGTGAACAACCACGTCAACTTCACGGGGCATGCCGCGACTTTGGAATTGTGCGAGACATCGGTGGACGAAGGTCATTGGTCGAGGAAATAGCCGATCGGTCGCTTCGCTCGATGCGTTTCAGCTTGTCAGCTTTTTAGGGCCGGGAGAGAGTCCCCGGCCCTTTGTCGAAAGGGGGAGATCATGGAAACCATATCGCTCGAAGACGCGAAGCGGGTCGTTGCCGCCGCCGAGAAGAAAGCCGCCGACATCGGCTGCCCGATGGACATTGCGGTCGTGGATGGGGGCGGCAATTTGAAGGCGTTCGTGAGGATGGACGACGCTTTCCTCGGGAGCGTGGACATCGCCATAAACAAGGCTTTCACCGCCGTCGCGTTCAAGATGCCGACCGAGGATCTCGCGAAGGCGGCGCAAGTCGGGGAGCCCATTTTCGGGATAAACACGACGAACGATGGGCGCGTCGTCATCTTCGGCGGGGGAGTGCCGCTCAGGCGGGGCGGCGACATCGTCGGGGCGGTCGGCGTGAGTACCGGGACGGTTCCGCAGGATCAGGAAGTCGCCGAAGCGGGGGCGGCGGCGTTTTAGCGATTCGCGTTGCTTCGCACCTGCCAGCCCGCTCCGCTCGCCGCGTTTCAGCATTTCGCGGTGAGGCTCGGGCGCTTGCTTCGGCCATTCTTCGTGGGGGCCGCTTTTCGGTGGTTTGTTGAGAAGCGCGGCGAGGCCGGAGGCGTCTCACCCGAGTTTGCGTCCCGCGACCATTGCGAGGGTGGCGGCGCAAACTATGGCGAGAACGATGTATGAAAGAGAGTCCCCGCCGAGGTCGGCGAAGGCTCCGGCGATGGGGGAGCCGAGGGCGGAGCCGGAGGCCCACGCGAAGTTCGTCGCGCCGAAAACTATTGCCTGATCCACGCCCGCCTTCTCCGCGCTTCGGGAGAAGAGCGCCGTCCCCGGTGTCACCGAGGCATTGAAGAAGATCGCCGCGAGCACCACGAGCGCGGCGATGGCGAACGCTCCGCCCGCCCACGGGAAGACGAGGAGTATCGCGATCGCGCCTATGAGTCCGGTGACGAGGGGCGGTTTGTATCCGGCCCGATCCGACCACTTCCCGACGAGCGGCTGTATCACGGCCTCGAACG
>JACDAJ010000025.1 GCA_013695475.1 Rubrobacter sp.
AATTTGGAAGACGAGCCGTTCATCGGGATGTGGAGCGGTCGCGAGGACTCGACCGACAGCACGGAATGGGTGCGCGAAACTCGAAAACACGAGTGGACAAAACATTGAGGTTCGTCCCGCTGTCGTAGACACGGACATATCTATCCGAGCCTCCCGCTTGCCTCGCGGGTTTGTCTATGGCAGCAGACGAAGAATCCTGGCTTTCGGGGCGTCGTCCATAACCGTGATCTCCTCCAGACGCTCCCTCATTAGCTCTTCTATCCGCCGGGTGGCGCAGTTGCCGAGGCCGAGCCAGATCACCTTCGGCGCAGCTCCGGGCTTCCGGCTCAACTCGTGGAAGTCGGCGTCTTTCGTGACGATCGTATAGCCACGCTCCCGCGCATACTCGAAGATTTCCGCGTCGGGGGCGCGGTCGAGTCCCTCAAGTGCGAGATGGCTCGAACCGGGGAAGACATCTCGAAGAAGCTCGACCAGCTTTGGCGAAAGGTTTTGGTCGAAGAGCAGTCTCATTCACCGGAGGCGGATGCCAGCCGATGCTCCTGATCGGCCGCGTACGCGAGGCAGGCGAGTATGTCTTCCTCGGTGAGATATGGGAAGTCGTCCAGAATTTCCTCTTTGGACATCCCGGCGGCGAGATATGACAACACGTCGTAGACCGTGATCCTCATGCCCCGGATCGTCGGCCTGCCGCCCATCTTTCCAGGCTCTCTGGTAATGATCTCCTCGTAGGGCCGCGACACTCCCACCCTTTCCTTCCGCAACCTCGCTTCATGACATCCTTCGACTATGCAATTATTCTATCAGCAGGCTCACTCGCCTCGTCCATAAGCCGGCATCTGAAACCCGCCGCCAGCAGCCTCCCGCTAAACCGTCTCCTTCTCCTCCTCCCGCTCGTTGGCGGCGAGGACTTTCTCCACCAAATTCGGCGGGACTTCCTCGTAATGGCCGAACTCGGCGTGGAAGTTCGCCCGGCCCCCGGTGATGGAGCGGAGGTCGCGGGCGTACGTGAGCATCTCGACTTGCGGGACTTCGGCCTGTACGACTTGCCTCTCCCCTCTTTGCTCCATCCCCATCGGACGCCCGCGCCGCCCCGACAAATCGCCCATGATGTCGCCGACAAGCTCCGTCGGGGCGAGGACTTCGACTTTCACGAAGGGTTCGAGGAGGATCGGGCGCGAGTCCTCGAAGGCGCTTTTGAAAGCCATCGAACCCGCGACTTTGAACGCCGCCTCCGATGAATCAACGGAGTGGAATGCGCCGTCATATAGCCGCACTTTCACGTCCACGACCGGATATCCGGCGATGGGTCCTTCGGCCATCGCCTCGACGACTCCCTTCTCGACGGCGGGTATGAACTGGCGTGGGATCGCCCCCCCGACTATCGCGTTGTCGAACTCGAAGCCCTCGCCCCGTTCGAGCGGGGACAATTCGATCCTCGCGTCGCCGAACTGCCCGCGGCCTCCGGTCTGTTTCTTGTATCTTCCTTGAGCGGACGCGCTCCCGGAGATCGTCTCCATGAACGGGACTTTCGGCGCCCTCGCATCCACCTCGATGCCATACCGGGCGTGTATCCGTTCGAGGGCGAACTCGACGTGCATTTGGGCGAGGCCGGAGAGGAGATCCTCGCTCGTCGCCTCGGAGCGTTCGAGGCGGAGCGAGGGGTCTTCGTCCACGACCCGCTTTATGGCCTCGAAGACTTTCTCCTCCTCGCCCCTCGTCTTCGCGCCGACCGCGAACGCCGTCGTCGGCTCCGGAAGCTCGATGACTTCGTACGAAATCGTCTTCTCCGGTTTGCAAAGCGTGTCGAAGGTCATTGTGTCGCGGAGTTTCGGGACGGCGATGATGTCCCCGGCGACAGCCTCGTCGGCGCTCTCGCGATCCTTGCCCATGAGATGCGAGATGCTTCCGAGGCGCTCCGCCGACCCGGACCGGGGGTTCGTCAACGCCTCGTCCGAGCGGCATCGCCCGCCGACCACGCGCATCACACTCAGCCGCCCGGCGTATGGATCCACATACGTCTTGAAAACATAAGCCGAGAACGGCCCGTCCGAATCACACGGAACTTCCTTCCCGTCCTCCGAGGCCCACCGGGATTTGTCCGCCGGAGACGGCGCGCTCCCCGCGATGATGTCGAGAATTCTGTCCACGCCGACCATCTTCTCCGCACTCGCGGCGAGGACGGGAATAATAAGCCCCTCGGAGATCCCCTTCCGTATACCCTCGAAGGTCTCCTCGCTCGTAAGCTCCTCGCCTTCGAGGTACTTCTCGAGGAGCGTGTCGTCGCTCTCGGCGACGGCCTCGAAAAGCTGGACCTTCGCCTCGTTCACCTCATCCTCCATCCCCGGAGGAATCTCATGCTTTTGCTCGCCACCGACGTACGCGATGTCCGTCAAAAGACCATAAACGCCCTCGAAGCCATCCTCCCTCCCGATCGGCAAATTGAGCGGGACGACGGACTGCCCGAAGCGTTCGCGGAGTTCTTCGAGAACCGCCCCGAAATCCGCCCGCTCCCGGTCGAGGTGGTTCACCACGATGATGTGGGGGATGCCCTCCTTCTCGCCACGCCGCCACACCCGCTCGGTCACGACTTGAATCGGGTCTTGCGCGTGGACCACTAAAATGGCGCAGTCGGCCACCCTTTGGGCGATGAAAGCGTCCCCGATGAAGCCGCCGTCTCCGGGTGTGTCGAGGATGTTTATGTGGCGGCCTTTCCATTCGGTTTGGGCGACGCTCATACCGAGGGTCATTCCGCGTTCGGCCTCGTCTTCAGCGAAGTCGAGAACCCTCTCGACGCGAAAGCTCCTCCCGGAGGCTATGCCAAGCATGCCTTCCGCGAGTGAGGTTTTGCCGCTCCCCCTGTGTCCGATCATGCATACGTTGCGGATCATCTCCGGCTCGATTGCCACGATGTCCTCCTTCCTCGCTCACCTGTCCCATGCCGCCCGCGAATTCCGAGCGGTTCCTCAAATAGCTTATCGCAGAGAGGTTCTCCGCGCATGTTTTCCAGCCCCGTTTACAAAGCGCCGAAGCGAACCTCCGCGAATTGATCCCCACCATCTTTCACAGACGATGAAAGCTCGGAGGGATTCGCGTTTCCGGGACTCCCCCACGGAATCCCCATGCCCGAGCCGACCCCACCCGAGCATTCGGCGATGATAGAATTTTGCCCGACCTCATGCGCCCATTCTTCGAGAGAACCTTTGGAAACTACGACGCGAAAGTGAAGCGGCTCGCCGCCGGGGGATACAATTGCGTTTATGAAAGCGAAGATCGCAGAAGAAGGCGTTCTCATACCGAAAGAGATGCTCGAGGGGATGCCGGGCGAGGAGGTCGAAATCCGGAAGGAGCCGGGCAGGCTGCTCGTGCTGCCCGCCGAAGACCCGATCCGAACCGGGGTGCGAGATGGCTCGATCAATCACGATCGGTATTTATACGATGCGCGATCCTCCACGACGGATAAGGCGAAAACCCCAGAAGAAAAGCCCCCGGCGAGAAAATCGGGGGCCGAATAAGTCGAAGTTTTGCACGCTCACACGACGAGAAGATGCGGCTTTTCGAGGAGGCGTTTCACCTCCGCCATATATAGTGCGCCCTCCGCGCCGTTCGCCATCCGGTGATCCGCCGAGAGCGTGAGCTTCATCAAACTCTTCGGGACGACGTTTCCTTCTTCGTCGAAGGACGGGCGCTTTATGATCGCGCTCACGGCGACGATGGCCGCCTGCGGCTGGTTGATGATCGGTCCCGTGAACAGCGTGCCGTAGGCGCCCGCGTTCGTGATCGTGAAGGTGCCGCCCGCGACGTCGTCCGCCGGCAGGGAGCGCTCCCGGGCCCGGTCGGCCTGGCGG
>JACDAJ010000049.1 GCA_013695475.1 Rubrobacter sp.
GCGACGTGTCGTACATCGTCATGGAATACATCCCCGGCGGCGACCTCAAAAACATGATGGACAAGGACGGCCCGCTCTCCGGCAAACAGCTTTCGCGCATCGGGGCCGAGGTCGCGGCGGGCCTCGCTCACGCCCACGAACGGGGCGTCGTCCACCGCGACATAAAGCCGCAGAACGTGCTCATGGACGAGTACGGGAGGCCGAAGCTCACCGATTTCGGCATCGCCCGCGCTTTGGATTCCACAGTGCATACGACGAAGACCGGGTCGTATCTCGGAACCGCTCTTTATTCCTCGCCCGAGCAACTCAAGGGCGAGGAGATCACACCGAAGAGCGATGTGTATTCGCTCGGCGTGACTTTGTATCATGCGACGGCCGGGGAGCCTCCGTTCTCGGGAGGCCCGATCGAGGTCGCCACCCAGCAAATGACGCAGGAACCCGAACCCCCGAGGCGGCGCGGAGCGAAAATAACCCCGGAGATGGAGCGCCTCATCCTCTCGTGCCTCGCCAAAAATCCCGACGAACGCCCGACCTCCGGCGAACTTGAGACGAAGCTCCTCCAAGCCGGAGCCGTCGCCCAGAGAAACCCCAAAGCATACGGTGACGGAGCCGCCGCCGGAGCGGCGGTTCGGGGCAAGTTCGGCGGTTCGCAAAGCGGTTCGGGGGGCGGAGGTTCGCGGAATCCCCGTCGCATAGACGGACGTCCGACGGAGACGGTGAGCCTCCCGACGCGGACTTTCCAGTCCGGGAGCCGCGACCGGGGGCTTCTCATCCTCGCGGCGGCGGCTCTTTTGTTCATAGTTTTCATCGGCCTCGGAGCGTGGGCTTTGACGAGCGCCGGAGGAGGAGGCGAGGCCGCCGACTCCTCCGGCGCGGACGGAGCCGCCGTCGAACAGCCGGAAACCCCGAACGAGGGCGGAGAAGGCGGAGAGGGCGGAGCCTCCGGCGGGGCTTCCGACGAAGGCGGGGCGTCCGGCGAGGAAAATCAGGGCGATGGAAACGGGGATTCGCAAAACGGGGATTCGCAAAACGGGGATTCGCAGAGCGAAGATTCGCAAAACGGCGAATCCCAAAACGAGGACGCGCAGGAAAGCGACCCCGGCCCGCCGCCCCCGGTCGAGGAGGCCGAGACGGTGGTTTTCGACATGTATGTGGCTTCGGCGACGAACGACATTCAGGCTTCGTGGGGCGCGCTTTCGAGTCGTTACCAGGATGAGATCGGCTCCATCGAAGCGTGGGAGTCCGAGGCCGCGACGAACGGCGTCTTCTTCGACAGCCTCCCGCAGGCGACCCTCGACGGCGACGAGGCGCGGGTGGACTTCACCGCGCAGGAAACCCGGGGCGGCGCCACGGAGACGGCCTCGGGAACTTGGATCGCCGTGAACGAAGACGGCGAATGGAAGCTCGACCGCCTCGAGGAAACCGCCTCGGCGAGTTCGACGTCGGTGAATTCGTCGAGCAATTCGGTGAGTTCGCCGAACTCTTCCTCCGGGGCTTCGGCCTCCTCACAGTCGTCTTCACAATCCGTCGTCTCGTCGCAGTCGGCCTCCGGGGTGGATGACGATTTCGACGAATGACCCCTTTCTGTCTTCCCGGCGAAAGCACATATAATCACGCCCGTGGAGAAATTGGCTGACAGGTTTGTCCTCGAACGCGAGGTCGGTTCGGGGGGGATGTCCACCGTGTACCTCGGGCGCGACGAGGTTCTCGGGCGCTCGGTGGCGGTGAAAGTCCTCAAGTCGGGTCTCGCCGACACCGACGTCGGCGACCGCTTCCAGCGCGAGGGGAAGACGGCGGCTCGCCTGTCGCACGCGAACATCGTCCCGGTTTACGACGCGGGGGAAGGGGAGATCGGCGGCCGGGAAGTCTCGTACATCGTGATGGAGCATGTATCCGGCGGCGACCTCAAAGACCTCCTCGACAAACGGGGCCCGCTCGGAGCGAAGGAACTCTCGCGCATCGGGCGCGAGGTCGCGGCGGGTTTGGCCCATGCCCACAACCGGGGCATCGTCCACCGCGACATAAAGCCGCACAACATCCTCCTCGACGGCGCGGGCCGACCAAAGCTCACCGATTTCGGCATCGCCCGCGCGTTGGAGGCGACCCGCATGACCCAGACTGGCTCGTACCTCGGGACGGCTCTTTATTCGTCGCCCGAGCAGCTTCGGGGGGAGAACATAACCACGAAGAGCGACGTGTATTCGCTCGGGGCGACGCTTTACCAGGCGGCGGTCGGAGCCGCTCCTTTCCAGGGTTCGGCGATGGAGGTCGCCGAGAAGCACATATCGAACGAGCCGAGGCCGCCGGGCGAACTGAGGCCCGGCGTGGACGAAAGCCTCGCAACCCTCATCCTCGCGTGCCTCGCCAAAGACCCGGAGGAGCGACCCTCCGCCAACGAGGTCGAAACCCGCCTCGCCGCCGTCGCCGGACCGAGATTCCCGGACGAAGCCGCCGGAGCCGGAGCCGCCGCGCCGAGCCATCCGGGCGGAGCGGGCGATGATTCAAACCGCGAGAATCGGGATGCTTCCTCCGCGGGCGGGTCTTCCGCGGGAAAGAAGGGGTCGCGTGGTGTCATCGCCGCGATCGCGGTCGTGGCCGTCCTCGCCCTCGTCGGACTCGTGGCGGCCCCCTCGCTCTTCGGCGGAGGCACGGAGGAAAGCGCTTCCCAAAACGAAGCTCCGCAAAACGAGGCTCCGCAGCAAAACGCCGCGCCGCAAGAAGAGGAAGCGGCCCCCCCCGACGCCTCTGAAAACGGCGCCTCCGAGAACGACCAGCCGGAAGAGGCCGAAACTCCCGCCGAGTCCGATCCCGTCGAAGAAGCCCCGGTCGAACCCGAACCGGCCCCGGACGAACCGGCCCCGGACGAACCGGATGCGGGTGGATCGGCTTCGGAAGATTCTTCGGATTCGCCGGGTTCTTCGGATTCCGGCGGTCTTTCTGAGGGGGCGGCGGCTGATGCGGTCGAGGGTTTTTATACGACGGCGGCGGACGGGGATTATGGGAGTTCGGACGAGTTTTTGAGCGCGGGGTATCGAAGCACCTTCCCGGACGAGGCGACCTTCGAGGGGACTTTCGGCACGTTGGAGAGCATAAGTTTCGTCGAGGAGCCGGAGATCGAAGTTTCCGGCGACACCGCGACCGTAACGGGAACGACGGAGGCGGTTCATACGGATCGCACGGAGTTGAACATGGCGACGTGGACGGTCGTGGACGAGGGCGGGGAGTGGAAGCTCGACAACATCACTATTCAGAACACGCAGGAAGTATGAGGAAGCAGTTTACGAAGCTCATGGATTCTATGGAAGGAGCGCGTTATTTTTAAGACCTCGATCACGGCTTTGGTGTCGGCGGTTGTCGGCGGCCTCGTCACCGCGTTGTTCATCTTCGCGGCGGTGGTCGGGGGCGGGCTCGGCGCGTCGGACTCTGGCTTGACCGGCTCCTCCGGCGGCGGGACGGTGGAGATGCGCGAGGCTCCGGCGGCGAACGCTCCTTCCGCCGACCTCGGCGACGAGGTGGGCGAAGGCTCGGTCGGCGACGTGTACACGGAGTTCGGTCCGGGCGTGGTGAGCGTGGATGTGGCGTCCGCGGATCTCGGTCCGGGCGGAGGCTCGGGCTTCGTCCTCGACGAGGACGGCTATATCGTCACGAACCAGCACGTCCTCGAAGGCGCGGAGGGGGTCTCGGTGAGGTTCCCGAGCGGCGAGCGCATGCAAGCCGAAGTCATCGGCGAGGATGCCTCCACCGATGTCGCCGTCCTCAAAGTGGACGCTCCGGAAGGGTCGCTCTCCCCGCTCACCCTCGGCGACTCCGACGACGTGGCGGTCGGCGCGCCCGTCATCGCAATGGGAAACCCCCTCAACGTCGGCCTCAGCGTGACGACGGGCATAGTCAGCGGGACCGAGCGCCCGATAAAAGCCCCGAATAATTACACCATTGACGGGGCCGTTCAAACCGACGCGGCCATAAGCTCCGGCAACTCCGGCGGCCCGCTCCTCGATTCCCGAGGCGCGGTCATCGGGATAAACTCGCAGGTCGCGGCGACGGGGGCGCAGGGCGTGGCGCAAGGCGTCGGGTTCGCCGTTCCCGTGAACACCGTCAAGAACGTCGTCGCGGAGATCGTGGAGACGGGCGACGTCGAGCATGGATACATCGGAGTGAGGATGTTCCCCGCCGGAGTGGATGAGATTTCCGCGTACACCGGCCTCTCGAAGGAGGAGCTTTTCGACGAGTACGGCCTACCGGAGAACGGCGCCATAGTGAGCGAGGCGACCTCCGGCGGCCCGGCGGACGAGGCGGGCATCGAAGGCGGCGACGAAGAGGAGATCGCCGGATTGCCAGTCGTGATCGGGGATGTCGTCACCGAGGTGGACGGGGAAGCCGTCGCCTCGCCCGACGATGTGATCAAAGTAGTCAACCAAAAACAGCCCGATGAAACGATGACGCTCACGGTCGTGACCCCCGAGGACGGGGAACCCCGCGAGGTCGAGGTCGAGGTCGTGTCCCAGCCGGACGGCGCATAAGGTTTCGGAATTCCACTTTTGGCTCGCGGAACAGTCAAATGGTTCTCCGGCGAGAAGGGCTTCGGCTTCGTCGAGGGCGAGGACGGTGAGAGCCTCCTCGTCCACTTCACCGAGATCGACGGTGACGGATTCCGAAGCCTCGATCCCGGCGCGAAGGTCGAGTTCGAGGCCGCGAAGGACGACCTCGGACGGCTGGTCGCCTCGAACGTGAGGGAGATTGCCTATGGCTGACGCGGAAAAAGAAAACCTGAAACGCGACGCGGCATACGTCGCCGTCAGCCGCTTCGTCGAAAGCGGCATGACCGTCGGACTCGGAACCGGGACGACCGCCTCGTGGGTCGTCAAGCGCATCGAGGAGAAGCTCGCCTCGGGGGAACTCTCGGACATCGTCGGCGTCCCGACCTCCGAAAGCACCGCCGCGCTCGCGAGGGGGGCGGCGATACCGCTCGCCGCGCTCGACGAGTCCCGACCACACATAACCATAGACGGGGCCGACGAAATATCCCCGAGCCTCGATGTGGTGAAAGGCCGGGGAGGCGCCCTCCTCCGCGAGAAAATAGTCGCCCACGCCTCCGAGGACGGACTCGTCATCGTCGCCGACGAGTCGAAGTTATACGATTCCCTCGGCGACGGCCCGCTCCCGGTCGAGGCGGAGCCATTCGGTTGGCGGGCGACGCTCGAAGCCCTCCGGAGCCTCGGCTGCGAGCCGGAGCTTCGCCGCGTGGAGAGCCAGCCCTTCGTCACCGACGGCGGACATTACACGATAGATTGCCTTTTCGACGGCGGCGTCCCCGACCCGAAATCCCTCGAAGCCGAAATAAAAGAAATCCCCGGCGCCCTCGAATGCGGCCTGTTCGTCGGCCTCGCGAGGGCGGTCGTCGTGGCGAAGCTCGACGGTGTGGAGGTCATCGAGGCGAAGTCTCGATGATGCCTGTCGGTTTGCCAGCCCGCTTCGCGGTTGGCTTGTCAGCAAAAACGGAGAGTGGCTGGCTGGAATGCACGGGTTGCGTGAGGGGAGATCCCCGCGCAATCCATTGTCATATCGAGTTCGGATGGAGGCTTCGTTTCTTCGACCGTGTGTGAGATCGCTTCGCTCCGTGAGGTCGTTCTTCCCGAACTCACGAAGCGGAGCCGGAGGCGGAGCGTCTCACGACCTCACGAAATCCCCGAATGGCGAACCATTCATCCGGACTCGGTGCCAGCCCGTCAGCGAACGCGAGAGAAACGCCCCGCTCTTTGCGGCGGGGCGTTTTCTTTATCCTGATTCGCTGGGAATGCGGCGGGCGAAGCGTGCGGCAAGCCGAGCCGCTGGCTAGCCAGCGGCTCCGAACCCGGTCCGGCCGCCGGACTTCTTCGTCTTCTCCTGCTCGACGACGAGTTTGTAGACTTTGTCGAGTTCGACGTATACGGTCGCCTTTCCGTCTTGCATGACGGCTTTGAGATGTCCGTCGGAGACTTCGATCTTCTCGACGTCTTCCTTTTCGACGGTGAAGGTGTCGCGCCTGTCGGAGACGCCGAGGCTCGACTCGGTGTCTATGGCTTCTTTTATGATCTTCTCGATCAGCTTCTTCTCCATCTTCGCTCCAAACTTTTGCAATGGTCTTCTCCAGCTTCTCGCCGTTATTCTACCGCGTCGTAATACAATACCCGGCGACCTATGAAGAGCCTGTCCCACCTCGCGCGCAAAGCCGTCCACCTCGACCGGGCGTTGTTCCGCGCCGCATTCCGCGTGAAATGGGAGCCGCTCGACCGGGCGATGCGCCTCTTCACCGTGGCCGGGACGGCGGGCGCTTTGTGGGGAGCCGTCGCGTTCGCGGCGTTCGTGGCGACGGGTTTCGGGGCGTGGGATTTGATCCTCCCGTGGTCGGCCATCGCCGCGTCGTGGCTCGTGGCCGAGGGGTCGAAGTACCTTTTCAACCGCGCCCGGCCTTTTGTGTGGGACACGGCGATAGCCCCGCTCATAAAAACCCCCTCGTCGAGCTCGTTCCCCTCGGGGCATTCGGCGACCGCCGCCGCCGGAGCGATATCGCTCTCCTTTTTATACCCGGCATTCGCCACCCCGATCATGCTCGCGGGATTCCTCGTCGTGTTTTCGCGGGTGTATCTCGGGGTTCATTATCCCTTCGACGTCCTCGCCGGGATGGTCATCGGGACGGTCGTGGCCGCCTTCGGCATCCTCGCCTTCCCGTGAAGGGACTCACCGGGGCGACGCCGCGTCCGGGATAAAAACTGCTCATGGAAGGAGAACGCATGAAGCGACACTATACGCTCGGGGCGGTCGTCCCCGATCTCCGCTCGCTCGACTCCCTCGACGAGCGGCTCGAAGACGCCGGAGTTGACCCGTCGTCCCTCCTCGTCCTCTCCCGGAGGCGCGACGAGAGCCTCGTGAAAGTCTCGCTCCCCGAGGCGAATACCCGCGCGGTCGAGACGACGCTCCGGCGCATACAATGGTTTGAGTTCGGGAGCGTGTATCTCGGGGTGACGGCGGTGAGCGTCCTCATGGGGGCGGTTCATTTGCCGACGGGGATCGTGGTTCAAACCGTGATGACGCTCGCGGCGATCATCGGCCTCGTCATCTTCCACCGTCTCCCGCATCTGAAAAACAAAGTCATCGGCCTCGGATTGCCGGACGAACTCGCCGAGAAATGGGAAAAAAGTTTCCCGTCCGGCTTCGCGCTCGCGCTCGTCACCGTCCCGGAAGACCTTTTCGACGACGCGCAGGCGGCTTTCCTCGAAGACGAGTCGCTCATCGAGCCGCTCGCCGTGGATCGCCGCGTCGTTTTGTGAAAAGCCTCTCGGCCCGCTCCGCTCGCCAGCGAGAAAACTTTACGAGCATGGGGGATCCCTCGCCGACCTCATTGAAAGCCCGGGCGGATGGGAATACGCTTCGAGCATGACCGAAGAAAACCTGAAACCCCCCGGCAAATGATCGTCCGCGAGGCAAAGAGCGGTTTCCGACTCATCTCGCAACACGACCACGCCCTCGTCTCCGGCGAGTTTGCGCGGCGTGTTTCGGGGGATTGGCTCGGGGAGGCTCCACTCCGAGAAGACGTTCTTTTCGCCGTCTCGAACCACGATGTCGGGTGGAAGCGGCTCGACTCGGAGGTTCTCTGGAACGAGGAGCGGGGGAGGCCATACTCCTTCGTGGATTATCCGGCGGGGGAGAAGATGGCCGCTTATTCGGAAGGTCTCGATCTCGTCGAAGCGCATAGCCCATACGCCGCGCTTCTTTGCAGCACGCATTATGGTTCGTTTGTGAAGCGGTCGGAGGTTCCCGCCGAAGTCCGTTTCCGCGAGCGGGAGGAAGTTCGGAGAGAGCGCATCGAGGCTTCGATGGATGTGCCGGAGACTTTCGGGCGGGATTTCCGGCTCCTCCAGCTTTGCGACGGCCTTTCATTGTTCGTGTGCCTCAACGACGCGAGGGGCGGCGTCCACCCGTGGCACGAAAACGGCTTCGAGTTCTCGGGGCGAAAGTTTCATCCGGTGTGGAAGGACGAGCATTCCCTCGGCTTCGATCCGAATCTCCTCTCGGAGGGCTTCGAGGTTTCGCTTCCGTACCGGGTCGCCGCCGCCGGGGACGGAAGCGTCGTCGAAAGAAACACTTCGCGACTTCGGGTAACCTTGTGAGCATGCCGGGCGGACGCGCCCGTGCCACCGAATAGTTCCGAGAAAGGATTTCCAATGAGGGATGCGTCTTTCACTTTTTTGAAGAGCCTTCTTTCCACCCCCGGCCCGAGCGGGTACGAGGGGAAGGCCGCGAATGTATGGCGCGAGGAGGCCGCGAAGTTCTCCGGCGATGTGCGCGGGGACCGGATGGGGAACTCGTTTGCCACGCTCGGGGCGGGGGGGGCGCCGAAGGTCATGCTCAGCGGGCATATTGACGAGATCGGCTTGATCGTCACCCACGTTGACGATCAAGGCCTCGTCCATTTCAAAGGCATCGGCGGCTGGGACTCGCAAGTCCTCGTCGGGCAAAGAGTGAAGCTCCAAACGAAGGGCGGCGGCGAAATAGTCGGCGTCATCGGCAAAAAGGCCATCCACCTCATGACCGCCGAAGACCGGAAGAAGGTTTCGCAGATAAAGGATCTCTGGATAGACGTCGGCGCGAAGGACAAGGAGGAGGCCGACAGGCTCGTCCGTGTCGGGGATGTCGCCGTCCTCGACCAAAACGTCCTCGAGCTTCCGAATGGACGCATCGCCTCACGCTCCCTCGACAACCGCATGGGGGCGTTCGTCGTCCTCGAAGCGCTCCGGCTTCTCTCGGAGGAAGGCTCCACTATTTCCGCCGAGGTCGTCGCGGTGGCGAGCGTTCAGGAGGAGATCGGTTTGAACGGAGCCCGCGGCGCGGCGTACGGACTCGACCCGGACGCCGCCATCGCCGTGGACGTCACCCACGCGACCGATGTTCCCGGCGCGTCGAAGAACGAGAACGGGGATCACGCCCTCGGGAGCGGCCCGGTCATCACCCGCGGCTCGACTTTGAGTCCGTTCGTCACCGAAGGTCTCATCGAGGCGGCGGAGAAAAACAGCATCCCGTACTCGCTCGAAGCCGACTCGAGCCGGACCGGCACCGACGCCGACGCGATCCACCTCAGCCGGGCGGGCATCGCCACGGGGGTCGTCTCGTCGCCGAACCGATACATGCATTCCCCGAACGAAGTCGTCCAGCTTGAGGACCTCGAAAACTGCGCCCGCCTCATCGCCGCGTACATAAAGACCCTCGCCGCGAACACCGACTTCGTCCGCTAAAAACCACGGACTCCGACGCGAAAACCGAACATCACGAGCGGCGGCGGGTCTCGGCGTGGGTCGAGGTATCGTTGCTCATGACGGTGTTCTTCTTCGGGACGAACTTCGTCGCTGTCAAATACGTCGTGGATTTCGTGCCGCCGATCCTTTTCGCCGCCGCCCGATTCACCTTCGCCGGACTCCTTTTATGGGCGATCCTTCGCGCCATCGAGCCGGGAACCCGGATGCACAAAGGCGACTTCCTTCCGCTCCTCGGCCTCGGGGTCGTCGGCGTCACGTTCACGCAGTCCGTCTTCACCATCGGCGTGAGCCTGACGACGGCGGCGAACACGGCTTTGGTTTATGCGACCGCGCCGGTGTGGGGCATGCTCCTCGGATTCCTCCTCAAGCTCGAACGACCGCGCCTGACCGGAATACTCGGCATAATTTTATGTCTCGCCGGGGTCGGAACCGTGCAATACGGGAGCCTCGATCTCGGCGGGACGAGCGTTCTCGGGGATTTCCTCATCCTCGTCGCCGCGATTTGCTGGGGATCGTATACCGTCCTCTCGCTCCCGCTCCTCCGCCGTTATTCGCCGCTCGCCGTCGCCGCGTACCCGATGCTCCTCGGCGGCCTCGCCGCCTTCCCGCTCTCGCTCGTGGATTGGAACATCGGGGCGGGAGTCCTCGGTGGATGGGTCGTCTTCGCCGTGCTTTATTCGACGTTCCTCTCGTCGGCGTTCGGGTTCGTCGGGTGGCAAAGGGGCGTGTCGAAAGTCGGGGCGAACCGGGTTCTCATTTACCAGTATCTCGTCGCCGTCACCGGGGTTTCGGCGGGCGTGATATTGCTCGGGGAAAGCTTCGGGGTCGGTCAGTTCGTCGGGGCGGCGATCATACTATTCGGCGTGTACCTCGCGAGGAGGCGATGAACGAACGCACGATGGTATCATTTTCGTAAAACGAAAATCGGATCGAAGCGGAGAGTGTATGGAGACGGTGAAAGTGTCGCCCAAATATCAGGTGGTCATACCGAAGGCGGTTCGGGAGTCTGCGGGGATAAAGCCGGGGCAGGAAGTCGTGGTTTTCAATTACGGGGGTCGGATCGAGGTCGTCCCGGTGGAGTCGATAAAGAAGATGCGCGGGTTTTTGCGCGGCGTGGATCCTGAAATAGAGCGTGAGGAGGATCGCCGAATTTGAGTGAGTCGAACATCGTGGATTCTTTGGGGTGGATCGAGTACTTCGCGGACGGCTCGAACGCGGATTTCTTCGAGCCAGCCATAGAAAACCATGGATCCCTCATCGTCCCTTCCATAAGCATATACGAAGTATTCAAGCGTTTGCTCGCGGAACCCGACGGCGAGCAAAAGGGTTTGCGTGTCGTGGCGATGATGCAAAGAGGGCGGGTCGTGGAACTCGGCGCCGAACTCGCGCTCGAAGCCGCCAAAGTCTCCAGAGAAAACAAAATCCCGATGGCCGACAGCATTATCCTCGCGACGGCGAGGGAACACGGGGCGATCTTATGGACGCAGGATTCGGACTTCGAAGGCATCGAAGGCGTGCGGTATATAGAAAAGAAAATCTGAAACCTTGAAGCCCGGTTGCGCCAAACTCGCCGTCCCGTTAACCTGACGTCATGGCTGAAAAGACGCTTTTCCAAAAGATAATGGACAGGGAAATACCCGGCGACATCATCCACGAGGACGAGGTGTGCATCGCCATCCGGGACATAAACCCGCA
>JACDAJ010000056.1 GCA_013695475.1 Rubrobacter sp.
CGGTCGTATGGGACGGAGCGGGTGATGGTGAAGCGCGGCCCGCAGTTCGTGCAGTTCGTGAACGGGTATCGGAATCGGCGATCCGAAGGGTCGAGTATCTCCGAGAGGCATTCGTCGCACGTCGCCACGTCCGGGGAGACGAGAGCCTGGCGGTGGAGTCCGTCCGCGCTCTCCTCGATGCGGAAGCCCGCCTCGCCCGAAACGCCGAGGGGCCGCCACGCGACGGCCTCGACGACCGCGAGCGGCGGAGCGTCGGCTTCGAGGGCGCGAAGGAAACGCTCGAGATCCCCGGTCGCGCCCTCGACCTCGATGTGAACGCCCTCGGCGTCGTTTCGGACGCTTCCGGCGAGGCCGCGCTTCTTCGCGAGCGCGAAGACGAAGGGGCGGAAGCCCACGCCTTGCACGATGCCCCGCACGGAGACCTCGCGGCGCTCGCGGGTGGGCATCTTCATGACGACGGCCCTCGCCGATGCGTGGGTGTTTCGGAAGTGCTTCTTGTGATCGGTGCGTTCAAATCAGTTCCGCGCTCCCCGACTTTACATGTTCCTCATGTTCATGTACCTCTTTATCTCCGGCAACTGCACGAACACTGCGGCCCCGGCTCCCAAAGCCAGCAAGAAAAGTAGTTTCTTCATATCGGTCTCACCTCCTTTTTTTATAAGTTTCAGGCATCAGGCATCAGGTTTCAGCTTTTTGCTTGCGGTCTTTTTCGTGGATTTCCTCCACCAGCGATTCGACCATTTTCACGGCCCCTTCCACTGCCGCCATCACTGGCTCGCTCAGTTCCATCACCATGTCGTCGTAGTCTTCTCCGCCGACTATAAGCTCCGGTTCGCAGCCCACTACGAGGGTGCGCTTCGGTTCGGCTCCGAGGGCGCGGCTTAGTTTTATGACTTTTACGGGATCCATGCCGTGGGTGTCGAGGGATACTTCTCCGTCGTCCTCGACCTCTGCCTCGATGAGGGAGACGGTGCCGGGCTTTTCGCCGCGGGGGGTGGCGTCCACGAAGACGACGACCTCGTAGTCGTCTTGGAGGGCGTAGGCGAGATCCATGCCGCGTATTCCGAAGTCCCGGACTTCCACGCCGTCGGGGAGGCTCCTTTGCGACAGGCGCCTCACAACCTCGACCCCGAAACCGTCGTCGCCGAGGAAGATGTTTCCGACACCCGCGATGAGGACGCGCCTACTCATCGGGGATCTCCAACGGCTCGACCTCTTCGGGGGTGAAGAAGAAGCGGTGTCCGAGGATATGGGCATCGCCGAGATCCCGGCCCGGATCGTCCTCGACCGTCACCGAAAGCTGGATGCGGTCTTCATAGTCTTGCTCGATGGCCTCGATGAACGCGACCTTCCCCTTCAGCGCGATGTCCATGATGTCCCCTCCGGGACGCGGCCACAGAAGCACCCGGCTCCCTTTCCTGAGTTCGATGCCCTTGACCATCACGCTCTCGAGCGGGGGCCGGCCTTCCTGATCGCGGAAGAATTCCTCCATCCTAATCCCTCGCCATCTTGAACTCGCGGATCGCGCCGTGCAAATTCATAAGCTCCTCCGGCGAGAGGGACTCGCATCTTTCGAGTATTTCCCGCGCCTTCGGGTCGGAGGCGCGCATCTCCTCCTTCTCCTCGTCGGTGAGGGTGAGGATGTTCAGGATGAGGAGCTGGTCGATCTCGCCTCCGTCGAACATGTCGCCGGGGCTTTCGGGCGCGATCTGCGGATAGTCGGAAAGGATGATCGGGGACGAGAGCATCATCCTCCGATCCCCCTCCTCCCCGACGAGTACCGGCCACGTCCTCAAATTCCCGCACCCCTCCGCGAATTCCCGGAACTCCTCCGCCGGGTCGGTCATAGAGACGAACTCCCCTCCCTCCGCTTCCATAGCCGTGTGCGTCGAGGCGAAAGTTTGCCGGAGCGTGCTTCCCCGATCCTCGCCCCCCCACGGAGTGGTGTTCGTGATCGCGACCGTCACCTTGAAAACCCCTTCCCGCAACGGCTCGGCCTCCACCTCCACCGTCCCGCACAGCGTGCGCCAGCTACGCACCACGACCCCCGCGACCTCCCCGCCCGGCTCCGACAGCGGCTCCTCCGTACTCCCTCCGGGGATGTCTATCGCCACCCGCATCGGCATCTCCAAATCGGAGAGCGCGAACCGCCCGACCGCTATCTCCCGCTCGGTCGCCTCGTCCCACGGAATATAAAGCTCCCCCCCGACCCGCAACTCATCCACGAACTCCCGATGTTCGCTTTCCCCGCCTCCCGCGCTTTTCCCGACCTTCCGTTCCGTCACGTGGAGGAAACGAACCTTCACTTCGATGGTGGATCCTTCATCTCCCTCGACCAAACACTGGGTTTGCATGAGCCACGGGTCATCTTCACCTCGGGCCTCGCTGTATGCCCGCGGGTACACGCCACCGAAGGTCCATCGTTGCTGGTTCTTCCTCGCGGATTTGCGGTAGGGCCAAAGGATATATCCTTCGTAGAGTACCGCGTCGGCGATCTTCTTCACCACGTCCACTACCGCTCCACCTCCTGCTCGCTGGCTCGAAGGAGCGCTTCGACGGTGGCTTCCCAAGTTGGCAATCCCATGCGGACTTTGTAGTCGTAAAGTTGGTCGAAGGCGTCTTTGTGGAGCTTGATCCAGGCGCTGTTCGGAAAGTAGCGATCCATCATCTCCTTCCACA
>JACDAJ010000060.1 GCA_013695475.1 Rubrobacter sp.
CCGAGGCGACGCTCTCGCCCGGCACGTACCTCGTGGAAGTGGACTGGGAGAGGGGAGTGTGGCTCATCCACGCCCTCGACGCCTCCGACCCCGATGAGGTTAGGCGCGACCGACATGAATTCTACGAACGCTATCAGAAGCGGGTGTTCCCGTGACGAAAAGAGGAGTTGAGAAAATGGAGGAGTCGAGGAAAAGTCACATCGGGCGAGTCCGACGAGGTTTCCTCGGGAGGATGGGCGTGAGCCACGAAGAAAAGCGAGTCGAGAACACCCCGACTCCCCGGCGAAGGCGAAGCCCATGACGGATGTCGTATTCTTCGTCGCGGTCGGGTGGATGACTTTGCTTTTCAGCGCGGGCGTTGTCCTCGTCATACGACGAGACTCGGCGGTTGACCGGATTCAGGCTCTCGACGTTCTCAGCCTCATCCTCGTCGCGCTCCTCGTCCTCTTCGCCGATTCGCAGGAATCTTCGTATTATCTCGACGTCGCGCTCATCGTCTCGCTTCTTTCGTTCGTCGCCATCATCGCGGCGGCGAGGTATTTCGGGCGGGGGAGGATCTTTTAGTGGAACTCGCCATCGCGATTATTCAGGATGCTCTCGTCATCCTCGGCCTCGTCATCATGACCATCGGGGTATACGGTGTCATCCGTTTCCCCGACATATACACTCGCGTCCACGCCGCGAGCAAAGCGGTGTTCCTCGGGGTCATCTCGATCCTCCTCGCCACCGTCCTCTCCGGAGGCGCGGATGTCGTCCTCCGGGCCATCCTCATCGGAGTCTTCCTCCTCCTCACAACCCCCGTCGCAGCCCACACCATCGCGCAAGCCGCATACCAAAGAGGCGAACCCATGAAAACCCCCGGAGCCATAGACGAGTCCGAGAGCGGCCTCCCCGAAAAAAGCGACGAACCCCGAGACTGAAAAACCGGGAGTGGGGAGGCATTCGCTTCGTTCGCTTCGGGAGTCGGGAGAGGGGGAAAGCCCGGTAGCGACGCTTCCCTCGCAGAAAATTATGCTCCGTCCCGTCGCGAGTCCCCTTTCGGCGGAATGGCGAAAGCCGCCGGAGAAGACCGAGCCACTCGGAAAGCCGCCGGAAAAGGGAGCCGGAGGCGAACCGCTCCCCCGCCATCGCCGACTCCCGCCATCGCCGACTCCCGGTCTTCACGGGTGAAGCGGGCGTCACTGTAAAGCGGCGAATGCGAACATGGCGGCGACGAGTGTGAAGACGAGGCCGCCCGCCACCGTCCACCTTCGCAGCCAAAGCTCCGTGAGAACCGAAGCGTCGTCGAGGCGTTCGGAGATGTCTCGGAAGTTTCGCCCCCGCTTCGCGGCGAATTTCCCGTACCGCTCCCGTCCGGAGGCGAATGCCGCGCCGATACTGTCTCGCGAGCGATTCAAAAACGCCGTGAGGGGAACGAGGAGGTCGCCTTCGGGTATTCTCGGGTAAAGCGTCCGGTCCGTCTTCCGGCTCGCCCACATCGCGGCGAAGAATATGACGATTCCGAAGAGCGCGGGCCACAGCGCGGAGAACGAGAGGATCGCAGCGAGCATCCCGCCCGGAGGCTCCGGAAACGCGAGTATGACGGCGAACATACCCACGATGAGGATCGTCCACGGTATGAAAAGGCCGGGCATTCGTCGGGCTTCGCCGCCCGTCCCGGGCCACGCTTTTTGGAGAAAGCGAAGCATGAGGAGCGTCGTTCCGATCGCTCCGACCTCGATGATCGGGGTGAGGAGCGCGTCCCACGGAGCCGCCGACTCGTACCCGGCCTCCTTCAAAAACTCCTTCGCCAAAGCCCCGCTTGTCAAAGGGACTCCGGCGAGGACGAGGGCGGCGAGGATGAGGCCGCCGATGGTGATGTATCTCGTCCGTGAGTCCGCCCCGTTCACGTGATCCGCGACCCCGACCCCGAGGAAGAGCGCGCCTTTGGCGAGTGCGTGGTGGGTGGCGTATACGGTGATGGCGAGGAGCGCGGCGGGCCACGCCGAAGGGGCGACCATCCCCACTCCGAGGGCGAGGGTCATGAGGCCCATTTGGCTTATGCTCGAGTACGCGAGGATGGACTTCGGCTCTCTCTGTGAAACACCCACGAAGACCCCGTAAAAAGCGGCGACGATCCCGAGGGCGAGACACACCGTTCCGAAGGTCGGCATCTCGGCCTCTCCGGCGGGGATGAAAAGAACCCATCCGAGGAGGCCCGCTTTTATCATAGTTCCGCTGAGAACCGCGCTCGCCGGGGTCGGTGCCGCCGGATGGGCGAGCGGGAGCCAAAGATGAACCGGCAATGCACCGGCTTTCACCCCGAAGCCGACGAGCGCGAGAATGACGACGGCGTCCCGGAGCGGCGATTCGGCGAGGGCGGGGGCGAGGTCGTCGAGGCTCGTCGCGACGGAGGCCGAGAGGATCACCGCCGGAAGAAGGAACGCCTCCCCGAGGACGACCATTATTAAGTAAACCCGCGCCGCCCTCCTCGCCCGTCCGGTGTCGTCGTGGGTGATGAGGCCGTACGCCGCGAAGCTCATGAGCGTGAAAAAGAGATAGAAACTCGCGAGGTCCCGAACCATGATGAGGCCGAGGTTCCCCGCCATCGTGACGAGGAAGAAGGCGAAGAAGCGGTGCTTCTTTTCGTCGCCACCCATGTACGAGCGGCCATACACCGCAGACACGAGCCACACGACCGCGGTGAAGATGAGGAAGACGCGGGTCGTCCCGGTGAGGCCGAACTCCATCCCGAGAAGGATGCCGGAAAGCTCGACGCGGGCCGGATCGAAGATCGCGAGCATGAGCGCCGGAAGCGGGGCGAGTGGCGCGAGCGCGAGGGCTGCCGGGCGCGAGGCTTTCGGAGCCATCGCCGCCGCGAGGAGGAGTGGAAAAAGGAGCGCGGCGGGCCACGCGACGTGAAGAAGAAGCTCCATCACGGATGCCCCCCGATGCCGGACACACGAGGCGGCCGCTCGCGTTCCCGGAAGACGAGGGAGGTTCCGACGCGCCGACGGGCGATGTCGTTCTCCGGGGGCGCGGGCAAGATGCCCGCGCGAGGGATCGCGCGGCTTTTCTCGGGGCGCCGCGGCCGATGCCCGCCCGAAACCCGGAGCGAAGGCATCGCCCCGCGAACCTCGGCGATGGTTCTCCGCTCCGACGGGAATGTTCGCTCGCCGAAGCGAAGTCCCCCGTCCTTGCCGACTCCCGAGTCTCGAAGCGAGCGGCGCCCGCCTGGAACCCGGAGAGAAAACGCCGACTCGCTAAGGCTGGCGGCGGCGGTTCTCTCTCTTGCCGGGAACGACCATTCGGGCTTTCGCAAACCGGAAGAAGGGAGGCGTTCCACGGAGTGTTTTACGGACAATTCGGCTCCCCTCTCAATTTCTCGGTTCATAGTCCGTCCCGCGTCCGGCGATGAGTTCCGACCATCCGAGGGGACTTATCTCCATCCCGGCGAACACGCCGACGAGGAGGGTGATCGCCGCGGTCGTGAGTATGGGGAAGAGCATGAGAGGATCCGTCTCGAAGCGACCCTCCGGCTCCGGGGCTTCGGCGACTTCCTCCGATGGTTTGCCGAAGAAGGCGGCGTAAAGGATCGGGAGGAAATATATGGCGTTGAGGACGGTGCTAAGAACGAGGACGGCTATGACCCACGGTTGTCCCGCGCTGATCGCGCCGAGGCCGAGGTACCATTTGCTTATGAACCCGGCCATCGGGGGAAGCCCGATCATGCCGAGCGCGGCGAGCGCGAACGCCCCCATCGTCCACGGCATCCGCCGCCCGATGCCGCCCATTTTGCTTATGTGCTTTATCCCGAGCGTCTCGGAGATCGCCCCGGCGCAAAGGAAGAGCGTGACCTTCATCACCCCTTGATGGACGAGGTGGACGACCCCGCCCACCGACCCCGTAAGGCTGAAGAGCGAGATCCCGAGCGCGATGTACGAAACCTGGCTCACCGTCGAGTACGCGAGCCGCTTTTTCAGCTCATCCTGAAATGCGGCCATGAACGAGCCATAAACTATCGTCACCGAGGCGATGATGGTCAATGGAAGCAAAACGCCGAGCGTTTGCGCGAGTTCGAGGCCGTACACCTCGTGGACGACCCGCACGATGCCGAAGGCTCCGGCCTTCACTACGGCGACGCCGTGGAGGAGGGCGCTCACCGGTGTGGGGGCGACCATCGCCGCCGGGAGCCACGAGTGGAGAGGCACGAAGGCGTTCTTCACCCCGAGGCCCGCGATGAAGATGAAGAAGATCGCCGCGAGAACCGCCCCGCTCGCCTCATCGCCGGAGAGAGCGCCCCCCGGCGTGAACTCGACGGCCCCGGCCACGAGTTGAAGCCCGACGACCCCGGCGAGGAGAACCACCCCGCCCCCGATGGTGTACACGAGATACATCCTCCCGACCCGCATCGCCTCCGGCGTGTCGCGGTGGACGACGAGCGGGTATGTCGCGAGCGTGAGGATCTCGTAGAAAATATAAAACGTGAAAAGATTTCCCGAGAGCGCGATCCCCGCCGTCGCGCTCACCGACAAACCGAAGAACCCGAAGAAGCGGCTCCGGTGCGGCGCGCCCCGCAAATACCCGATGGAATACACCGTCGTGACGAGCCACAGCCCGGCGGAGAGAACGAGGAAGAGCATCGAAAGCTCGTTCACCCGGAGGAGGAAATCTATGCCGGGCAATACCGGAACCCGAAGCTCGTAGTCCTCCTCGAAATATATCCCCCGGAGCATCACGAGGACGAGGACGAGCTTGACCGTCTCCCCGCCGACATAGATCGCCGTCCGGAGCTTCGCCCGGCTGTCGTCGAGGAAGAAGATGACGAAGCTCGCGAGCGCGGAGCTGAGTATGACGAGAAGCGGAAGCATCGCCGACCATCCCATTACGACCCTCCCATCGTCCCGGACGGGAACGGCGCCCCGACCGAGAGAAGCTCGAAGAGCGGCGCGGACATGAGGCCGAGGAACACCGAGAATACCGCCAAGACGAAGGCGGTACCCGACATGATCTGCGGCGCGTCGCGGTACACCTTCGCCGTCGGAACTTGGATCAAAGCCGGGTTCAAAAAGCGGAGGAGATAAAGCGCGGCGAGGATGCTCCCGGCGAGGACGACGAGGCTGTACCACCATTGTCCGGTTCCGACCGACGCGGTGAAGAGGAGGTACTTCGCGGTGAAGCCCCCGCTCGTGGGGAGGCCCATCATCGTGATCCCCCCGACGGCGAAGGTGGCGACCGATATCGGGAGCTTCTGAAATATACCCCGGAGCCTCGGTATCTCGTCATGCCCGACGGAATATATGACGACCCCCGCCGCCATGAACATCGCCGCCTTCGCGCATGCGTGCGCGAGGACGAGATACACCCCGCCGCCCCACGCCTCGAAACTCCTCTCCGGCGCAGCCCCCGAGACGAGCGCGAAGAGAAGAAAGAGATACCCCATTTGCGACACCGAAGAGTACGCGAGGAGGGTTTTGATGCGCGTTTGCCGCATCGCCATGACCGCCCCCCACACGATGGCGACCGCCCCGAGTACGCCGGGGATTTGCCCGGCGGCGGGCGGAGCGGAGCCGCCGAAGACATCGAACCACACCCGGAGGAGCAAATAAAAGGAGGCTTTTCCGACGAGGCCCGCGAGGATCGCGCTCGCCGCCGACGGCGCGCTCGTGTACGCGGCGGGCATCCAGAAATGGAGCGGGAAAAGCCCGGTCTTTAACGCCATCCCGAGCGAGATGAGCGCGAGCGCCGCCCATACCGGAGGAATCGGGGAAGCCGCCTCCCCGAGCGTCGCGAGGTCGAGGGCGCCGAAGGAGCCGTACAAAAGAGCGACCCCGAGGAGGTACGCGAGGGAGCCGAGGAGCGAGACCATGAGGTATCGCATCCCGGCGGAGAACGCCATCCGGGTTCCGCCGAGGGTGATGAGGGCCGCCGCCGAGAGGCCGAGTATTTCGAGTGTGATGTAAAGATTGAAGGCGTCGGCGGCGAGGAACATGCCGTTCATGGATGCCCACAAGAACATCCACAGCGGCCAGAAAGACCCGGTCTCGTCCTGGAGATCCTCCTTCCGGCGCGCGTCCTCCCCCTCGCGCCCGGAGAAGTACCCGAGGGCGTACACGCTCCCCGCCCCGCCGACGATGGCCGTGGTTATGAGCATGAAGACGCTCAAACCGTCGGCGTATAAATTTATGCCGAGCGGAGCCTCCCACCCCCCGAGTTCGTACCGGACCGGCCCCCCGCCCGAGACCATCGCCCACAACGCGAGCGCGGAGAGGGCGACGCCGAGCGCCGCCGCGAGTCCGACGGCGTTTTGCGCGTTTCTTCGCGCTTCTCCCCGGATTCCCATGAGGAGGAAGGCGACGGTCGCCGCCGCCAGCGGGACGAGGATGGGTGCGAGCATCCAGTTTGTGTTCTCGAAAACGCTCGCCATTATCCGCCGCCGCCGTCCGGGGGCGCGTCTTCGCCCTCTTCGGGAAGGTATGCGTGGCCCGTCGCCTCGTGGAGTTTTCGTACCACGGCGAGGGCGAAGGCGGTCGCGCTCACGGCGACGACGATCCCGGTGAGGACCATCGCGTGGGGGACGGGGTCGGTCTCGTCGCCCCGGCGGGCGATGGCGGTGAGGAGGACGAAGACGCCGCTCCCCATCATGTTTATCGCGATCACCTTCCGTATGAGGTGCGCGTGGACGACGAGCGCGTACGCGCAAACCGCGAACACCGCGACCCCGGAGAGGAGATACATGTCCACCGAACTCACGCCCCGCCCCCCTTTTCGCGGGGCGGAACCGTCGTGAAGAGCGCGGTGAGGGTGAGGGCGATGGAGAACGTGAGGAAGAACTCTATGGCGAGTATGAGGCCGTACTCGAACCCCTCCGGATATGCGAGGAACCCCCCCGTCGCGAGCATCGAGACGACGCCGACGAGGAGGAACACGGCGAAGCCGAGGGCGAGTCCGGCCCGGACGACGCCCCCGCGTCCGAGGGACGGGACGAGGAGTCCGGTGAGAACCATGACGACCCCGAGCGCGCCGAGGACGGCCCCGGCTTGAAACGCCCCTCCGGGCTGGCTCGTCCCGGCCCACAAAAGATACACCCCGCTCACGACCATCGCCGGAGCGAGGAGCCGCACGAAGCCCGCGAGAACCGGGGAACCCGACACCGCCTCCGGCGCCGTGGAGCGCACGGCGGAGAGTCCGAGCGACCATACGCACAAAGCGGCGAGGAGAAGAACCCCGATCTCCAGAAAAGTGTCATAACTCCGGTAGTCGAGAAGCACGGCCGTCACGGGATGCGAGACCTCGCCCTCGGCGACGGCCTCTCCGACGAGCGACGGCATATCCACCACCGGGGCCGGGAACGAAAGCACGGCCCACGCGAGTCCGCCCGCGAGAATGGTGACGGGGACGGTCACGGCGAGCCTCGTCCTCCACGGGCGTCCGACCCGGTCGGTCGGCTCGTCCGGTCGTTCGTCGTCTTTGTCGTTCTTTCGGGAGAGGCCGCCGACGGTGTTCAAAAGGAGCGCGCCGGTGATGCCCGCTCCGATGGCCGCTTCGGCGAGGGCGATGTCGGGGGCGCCGAGGCGCGCCCACGCGAGGGCGAGGATCACGCCGAAGGTGATGAAGAGGATCACCGCCCGATAAAGATCGCGCGCCGAAAGCGCCCGCCACGCGAGCACGGGCAAAGAGAGCGCGAGAAGCCCGTCGAGGACGAGTCCGGCGAAGCTCATTCCTTCCTCCATATGCGGAGGCCGCTTTTCAGCGCGGTTGTCGAGATGAGGTGGGCCGCCGTCGCCCCCGAGACGAGGACGAAGAGCCACGCGAGGGCCATCTTGAGCGCGACGAGTATCGAGCCGGACTGGATCGCAAGCCCCACCATCATGAGTCCGAGTCCGGTATTGTCCGCCTTCGTGAGCGAGTGGAGGCGCGTGTACACGTCCGGGAACCGGAGAAGCCCCACCGTCCCGGCGAGGAAGAAGAAAGCCCCGGCCACGACGAAGAACATGGACGCCGCGTTTATGAGCGCGGGGATCACTCGCTTCGTCCCTTCGTCGCTCCGCTCCGGGGAGTGGGGAGGCGATGGGTCGCTCCCCTCGGTCGCTCCGGGGGTCGGGAGCGGGGGGAGGTGGATGAAGCCTCGCGTGGAGTGTGGTCGAGCGCCTCCGGTTCGTGATCGGCGGAGGAGAGGCCGCCTCTCCGGGGGCGCGGGAAAGATGCCCGCGCCCCCGGAGAAAAGCCATCCTCGGAAGATCCGTCGGAGGGTCCGGCGCACCCTCGCCCGAACCCGTTTTCGAGACGGTCGAGAACGACCTCATAACCCGAAGGCCCCATCCCCTCGTGGAGACAGCCCGCCGAGCCGTCTTCCGCCGAAACACTTTCGAGGCCGGGGAACGGAGGCATCCATTCGAAGTCCGCGTCGAGAGTCCGTCGAGCGGGGCGGTGGAAGCATCCGCCGACCGCGAGTCGCGAGCATCCCCACTCCCGACGAGCGAAGGCGAAGCGGGCATGTCCGAAGGGAGCGACCCGGTTTCGTGTCATGCCGCGTCCGGTCGCTCGCTTCGGCGTTCCCGCAGAGGCGCTTCGCGTGTATGACACCGAATCCGGTCGAATACTTCGCATCCGCGCGGGGACGCGAATCGCGAACAGCGAGTCGCCAATCGTGTTTTCCTCGATTCGCGACCCCCGATTCGCGGAATCGCTGGGCATGGAATCCTTCACCCGGATTCGGTATGAGAGGTGGCATGATACGTTTCTACGAAGGCGCGCCGCCCCGCGAAGGCACGACTCCTCGCCCGGATTCGGTGTCATTCCTCGTCCGCCTCTCTTTCGCTTTGCGGGACACGCATCACGAAGGCGACGACGGCGACCGCGGCGAGGAGTCCGAGGACGAGGGCGGCGTCCACGAGGGCCGGGGTCGAGAGAGCTTGTGAGAGGAGAAGGAGGATGGCGACGCCCGTCGTCCCGAAAAGCTGCGCGGAGAGCATCCGGTCGGCGGGGGTCGGGCCGAGGTATACCCGGACGAGTCCGGCGGCGATGTTCACGAGGAGGAAGCCCGCGACGATGGTAAAGAAGGTGTTCACGCGCCCCCTTCTTCCGTGAGGCCGAAGAGGTCGGCGACCCGTGTTTCGAGGTCTCTCGCGCCGTCCATTGCCTGTCGTTCGCCGACGAGGGAGTGGATGAATATCCTTCTTCCCTTCACCTCCGTGCCGAGTGTGCCCGGAAGCAAACTGATTATGTTCGCCATGAATGCGAGGGCGGTCGGGTTTTCGAGGGAGGTTTCGTACTCGATGAGATCCGGGTCGAGGGGCATGCTCGGGCGGATGGCCCGGATCGCCACGTCGAGGCCGCCGCTTATGGACTGCCGGACGAAGAACGGGACGAACCTCGCCGCCCCGCCGAACGTCCACCGCCAGCCCGGCCCCTCCGGAAAGAGCCGCATGCTCACCGCCGTCGCGGTGAGAACCGCCACCACCCCGAGATACCACGTCCCGAAGTCGCCCCCAGTCAAAAGCAGCCAAAGACCCGCGAAGACGAGAGCGTGAAGCGCCGCCCGGCGTGTGAAATATCCTGAGCGCGCCCCCGGTGTCAAAGACCGCATACCATGCCCGAGCCGTAAATTTCAAACCGCTTCAAAAAGAACCCTATCTAAAATGTTCCCTGCGACCTTCCGACGTGCCTTTCGACGTGCCTTTCGACGTGCCTTTCGACGTGCCGTCGCGCACGAGTCGTCGCAGCCGATTACGAGACAATTGGAATGTAATTGCCCCGTCGGTCGAGGTCCTTAAACGTCCCCGACTCGCCCGCCCGACGAACCTTCTCGCGCTCGGAGGGAACTCGAAGGCGCGGATCCCGCGCCTTCGTCTTTCCCGGCTCCTGGCTCCCGATTCCTTGCGAGATTTTCTCGGGGTGGGATCCCGGAGTTCATGCCGAGTCTTTGCGGGGGAGCGCGCCCTCGGTGGCGCGTTCGCGGGCGGTGTCGCCCGGATGGGGACGCGGCGAGCGGGTGGCTTCGGAATTCATCGGGCGAGCGAGACGAGATCTCGGGCGAGCGAGTTCCAGCCGAGACTTTCGATGGCGTTCCGGCGCACGATTCCGGCGCATCGCTCCCTCTCGTCATCCGGCAGCGAGAGGTGCCGGACGAGGGCGTCGGACAAATTCCCTTTGAAGCCGTCCATGCCCACCCGCGTATCGAAGGGGAGGTTCTTCCCGACGATGGCTCCCGCCTCCGAAAGCCCCGAGTGATCCGCGACGAAAGGCACGACCCCGCTCGCCGCGAACTCCGCCGCCACGAGGCCGAATATCTCCGGGAAGATGGACGGAACCACCGCCACATCCGCCGCTGGAAGAACCTTCGAAAGCTCCCGATGCCCGAGCGGACCGACGAACTCGACGGAGCCGTCCATGCCCCGAGCATCCTGCCAGATCTTCGTCGAAACCCCGAAATGCTCGAGCGGCTCCGAGGGGCCTCCCTCCATCCGCTTTCCAAGCTTGACGAGACGTTCGATGCTCTTTTCGTCGCCGTCTCCGAGGGCTTTCGTCATTGCTTCGAGTCCTTCCCGGAACGTCCCGAAGCCGATAATGAGGAGCTTCGCGCCCGTTTCCGCCCTCACGCGGGCGAAGGCGGATAGGAGGCTGTGAACGCCTTTCGAGTGGATGAGCTTGCCGACGTACACGACGAGCGGGGCTTCCCCTTCGAGAAGCTTCTTCATCCTTTCCCCGGCGTCGGCGTCGTGGGCGCGAGGCTCGTACGAGGCGGCGATGTTTTTGAGCGATGCGAGGAGTTCCTCCGCGCCGGATGCTTCGGAGAGGGCTTTTTCGAGGGCGGCTTTTTGCTCGGAGCCGCGTCCGTCCCCGCCTCGCAGCGACGAAAGAGCCTCTTTGTCGAGGGCGTTCGGATTGAAAAGATCGGTGTCCACGCCGCCGGAGAGGGCGAGGGTTTTTCCTTCCATGTCCGGGAAATCCTCGACGATGG
>JACDAJ010000164.1 GCA_013695475.1 Rubrobacter sp.
GCCTCTGCAAAACTTGATCGCATGCTCAAGATCGAAGCGGCGGGCATAGGATCGCCACAGCAAACCCAAGCCCGGGCCGCCTGCTCCATGCCACCACAGCCAGAGCTTCTCGGGCTCGCGTCGGCGGTGGTAAGCCAGGAGCAGTTCGACCTCGCAGGCGAGAAGCTCTCCAAGAACAAGTCCTTCGCCAGGCGCGGCAACAAGACGCATGAGTATCTTCTCCGGGCGCTGGTGGGTTGTGGCGCCTGTACTCTGGCTTCCATAGTTCCAAAACGAGAAACCGGGCCACCAGACCTACACCGATACCGGAAGCCACCATCCTGTAAGCCGTCGCCCCCGAGCGGAGTTGCGGTTCGACCTGATCTGGCGATCTGACGTATACCGAAGAAGTCTGGTTCCGCAATCCGAAACGCACCTCAAGCCACACTTATAAGCGGCGCTTATAGGCGGCTAAGTAAAACGTATTGGACATATTGCGGATCGGCATCTAACTTTCGTTACAAGGAAGTTAGATGCCGGATATGGCGTCATGGAAAAGGAGGAGAATCAATGCGCGTTCCGTACGACACGCCGAGGATCCACATGTACACCAGGATCCGCAAGTCCCCGTTCTTCTACGCTCACCAGCGCCACGGTGTGCAGTCCTACAGCGTCTGCAATCGCCAGTACCATCCACGGCACTACGACGACATGGTCGTCGAGTATTGGAAGCTGGTCAACGACGTAACCATGTGGGACGTAGCCGTCGAAAGGCAGGTCGAGATCACCGGCCCCGACGCCTTCGAGTTCACCAACATGCTCACCCCCCGCGACCTCGGCAAGTGCGCCGTGGGACAGTGCAAGTTCGCGCTCAACACCGACGTTGACGGCGGTGTCATCAACAACCCGGTGCTGCTGCGGCTGGGCGAGAACCACTTCTGGCTCTCGGTGGCCGACGGGGATGTGTTGCTGTGGGCCAAGGGTGTAGCCGCCATGGCCGGCATGAACGTACAGATCCGGGAGCCCGACGTGTCGCCGGTCCAGATCCAGGGTCCCAAATCCCGCGACGTCATGGTGGACCTCCTCGGCGAGCAGATGCTGGAGATCCCGTACTACTGGATGGACGAGTACGAACTCGACGGCATGGAGATCGTCGTCTCCCGCACCGGCTACACCGGCGAGGTGGGGTATGAGATCTACCTGAAGAACGCCAGCCGCAACGGGATGAAGTTCTGGGACACGGTGCTCGAAGCCGGCGAGCCGCACGACATCGCGGTGATCGGGCCGTGCCAGATCCGGCGCGTCGAGGCCGGCATATTAAGCTACGGCTCGGACATCGCGCTGGACAACAATCCCTACAGCGACTACAAGTTCCTGAACCCCTTCGAGGCGGGCCTGGGCTACACGGTGGAGTTGGACCAGGAAGCGGACTTCATCGGCAAGGAGGCCCTCAAGCGTATCGCGGACGAAGGTGTCAGCCGCAAGGTGGTCGGCGTGGAGATCGGGGGCGACCCCATCGTCGGCTACATAGAGGACTACCTGCAGGTCGTCGAGGACGGCTCGCAGATAGGCCAGGTCTCCTCTGCCTTCTACTCGCCCCGGCTACAGAAGAACATCGGCTTCGCCCTGGTACCCATCGAGCACGCCGGGCTGGGGACCGAACTCGCGGTGAGGTCTCAGACCGGCGAGGTCGAGGCCCGGGTCATAGAGAAGCCTTTTATAGATCCGAAGAAGGAGACCCCCAAGCAAGACCTGACGAAGGCCACCGTCTCATAGTGAGGGCCGACGGAAGGTCGCGGTCTCTGTGAATGGCGCGGAAGCACATAAAGGCACAGGCATCCTCCCGGGGGCGCTGGCGTATCCCAGGTTCGAGCTGATGCCGGTGGGGCGCGCGGAGGAGCCGGCGGCCCATCTGCCGGGCGGGGCGAAGGTAACCGTCACCTGCTCGCCGCGCCGGGGGCTGGAGGACACGCTGCTGTTCGCCGGGGAGCTTTCGGAGATGGGGTTCCGGGCCGTGCCGCACATCTCGGCCCGGCTCGTCTCGGGCGAAGCGCACCTGGAGGAGATAGTGCGGCGGCTGGAAGCCAGCAAGGTGCGGGAGGTCTTCGTTATCGGGGGCGACGTAAAGGAACCGGCGGGACCCTTCTCCGGGGCTCTCGACCTTCTCCGGGCGATGTCGGAGCTGGGCCACGGCTTTGTGGAGGTCGGCGTGGCCGGTTATCCGGAGGGGCATCCGCTTATCGGCGATGACGCCCTCCGGCGGGCGCTCCTGGACAAGCGGCGCTTCGCCACCTACGTCGTTACCCAGATGTGTTTCGACGCCGACGGGATCCTGGGCTGGGTCTCCAGCATCCGGCGGGGAGGCATCGAGCTGCCCGTCTACGTCGGGCTGCCGGGCGTCGTGGAGTGGCGGAAGCTGTTGGGGATCACGCTGAAGATCGGGGTGGGCGACTCGGCCCGCTTTCTGACCAAGAACACCGGCGCGCTGAAGATGCTCTCCAGACCCGCCTACAAACCTGACGACCTGGTCTGGGAGCTGGCGCCGTACATCGGGAGCCAGGATTACAACATTCGGGGGATCCACTTCTACACCTTCAACCAGACGAAGGAGCTGGAGGAGTGGCGCCGGCCGTTGCTGGAGTCCGCCGAGGAGGCTGCAACGTGACAAGAAGTTTCTTCAGCCGCAACGGAACGAGGAGCGGGTACCAGAAACAGGCCCGTTACTCGGCCTTCGACCTGTTCCGCCGGGGTCTCTCGGGGGCGGAGTGGCCGCGAGCCTGGCGTTCGCGCGACCCGAAGTCCAGCTACGACGTTGTGGTCATCGGCGGCGGCGTGCACGGGCTGGCTACAGCATACTACCTGGCGAAAGAGCACGGTATCACCGACGTGGCCGTGCTGGACAAGGGCTATATCGGCGGCGGCGCATCGGGGCGCAACACCGCTATCATCCGCTCCAACTACCTGACGCCGGAGGGCGTGCGCTTCTACGACCGCTCGGTAAAGCTCTACGAGAACCTCTCCGCGGAGCTGAACTTCAACGTGATGTTCTCGCAGCGCGGACACCTCACCCTCGCCCACAACGACGGCGCGGTGCGCACGATGCGCTGGCGGGCCGAGGTCAACAAGCTGGAGGGGATAGACTCGGAGGTTATAGGGCCGGCGGAGATCAAGAACCTCGTCCCTTTCATGGACACCTCCGAGCACACGCGCTACCCAATCCTGGGGGCACTGTATCACCCGCCCGGCGGGATCATCCGCCACGACGCGGTCGTGTGGGGCTACGCCCGCGGCGCGGACGCCCACGACGTTCACATCCACCCCTACACCGAGGTGCAGGGCATAGACGTGGAGAATGGCCGGGTCCACGGGGTACGGACCAATCGGGGCGGCATCGCCACCTCCAAGGTGGTCAATTGCACGGCGGGATACTCGTCCCTGATCTCCGGGATGGCCGGGGTGGGGATGCCGATAGGCACGTTCCCGCTGCAGGCCGCCGTCACGGAGCGGGTCAAGCCGTTCCTGCACCCGGTGGTCGTCTCCGGAACGCTGCACGTGTACGTGAGCCAGACAGACCGGGGCGAGCTGGTCTTCGGGGCGAGCGTGGACCCGTTCACCTCCTATTCGACGCGCGGCTCGCTGGAGTTCATCGAGGGGCTCGCGGGACACGTGCTGGAGCTCATGCCGTCGTTGTCCAAGCTGCGTTTGCTGAGGCAATGGGCGGGGCTGTGCGACATGACGCCGGACTACTCCCCGATCATGGGCGTCACGCCCGTCGAAGGCTTCTATATCGACGTGGGGTGGGGAACCTGGGGCTTCAAGGCCGGGCCCGTCTCGGGAGAGGCGATGGCGGAGCTCGTCGCCACCGGCAAGACGCCCAAGATCATTGCGGCCTTCGATCTCGCCCGCTTCGCCGAAGGCCGTCTGGTCGGCGAGAAGGGAGCCGCAGCCGTTGGACACTGAGGGAGAACAGCCGTGATCCTGCTTCCCTGCCCCCATTGCGGCCCCCGGAACGCTTCGGAATTCCGCTACGCCGGCGAAGCGTCCACCCGTCCAGACCCGAACGCGACCACCCCCGAAGAGTGGCGCGCCTACCTCTACATAAAGAACAACCCGGCGGGATGGACTACCGAAAAATGGTTCCACCGGACCGGGTGCCGCCGGTACTTCACCGCCGAACGCCACACAGTAACCAACGAGGTGAGGGAGACCCGTCTCCCCGCCGCGCGGTTGGAGAGCAACTCTTGAGTCGGGGAGCGCTAAAGACTGGCAAAAGTATGCGCCTCGGACGCCAGCCCGGCGAGGTGCTCGACCGAAGCCGGCAGTTCGTCTTTACCTGGAACGGGCGGAAGTATCCGGCGTTCGGGGGCGACACGATCATCTCTGCCCTGTCCGCTGCGGGGGAGAGCGTCTTCTCCCGCAGCTTCAAATACCATCGCCCGCGCGGGCTGCTCACCGCTAGCTTCCTGGATCCCGGCTGCAACGTGCAGGTCGGCGACGAGCCCAACGTGCGCGGCGCCCACCGGAAGGTGGAGCCGCACATGGCCGCCAGTGCCCAGAACGCTTGGCCGTCCCTCCGATTCGACGTGAAGTCGGCCAACCGCTACCTCGAGCGTTTCCTCCCTCCGGGCTTCTACTACAAGACGTTCATGGAACCGCAGCGTCTGTGGCCCCTCTACGAGAGGGTCCTGCAACGCTTCGCGGGCGGCGGCAAGGCGTCGCCCGACGCGCCTCACGGCTACTACGACAAGCGTTACGCCCACCCCGACGTGGTCGTCGCCGGAGGCGGCCCGGCCGGGATGGGGGCGGCGGTCGCCGCGGCGGAGGCCGGGGCGCGGGTTATGCTCGTCGAGGAGGAGCACGAGCTCGGTGGGCACCTGCGCTGGGGAGACGAGGAGGATCTGGCGGCGCTGCGTAGGCTGGGCGAGGAGGTGGCCCGGAACTCCACCATCGAGGTCATGACAGACTCCGTGGTGACGGGACGCTACGACGGCAACTGGGTTGCTGTTTCGCAGCGGAGCCTGCCGCGCGTGGAGGAACGCCTGATCAAGGCCCGGACGAAAACCCTGGTCGTGGCTCCGGGCCTCATAGAGCGTCCTTACGTGTTCCAGGGCAACGACGCGCCGGGCGTTATGCTGTCCACCGCGGCTAGAAGGCTCATCAACCTGTACGCCGTCAAACCCGGAGAGCGGGCGGTGGTCCTCACCGCCAATGCGGAGGGGGACGCGGCGGTGGCCGACCTGGAGCGGGCGGGCGTAGAGGTGGCCCGCGTCGAGGACGCCCGCAACGGCGGGGACATAGGCCGCGTACGCGGCGGCCAGGGCGCGCGCGAGGTGGAATGCGGCGACGGAGCCAGGATAGAGTGCGACCTCGTGGTCACGGCCACCGGCTGGACGGCCCCAACCTCGCTACTGAACATGGCGGGAGACAAGCCCTTCTACAACCCCGCCGCCGCTCGCTTCTTCCCCTCCCGGCTGCCCGAGGACGTACTCGCGACCGGCGGCATCGCCGGCGACGGCAGCCTGGATGAGCTCCTCGAACACGCCCGCGCCACCGGCAAAGAGGCTGCCCGGCGCGCCAGGGGCATCGGCGCCGCGCTGCGCGCCGGCATCCCGCAGAGCACCGACGGCGAGGAGGCTCCGCAAGATTCGCCCGTAACGATACCGGATCTGCCGGTCAACGGGCATCTGGAATTGTTCCGCGGCCGCACACACGGCATCGTGGATTACTCCGAGGACGTATCGTCCAAGGATCTCGTGGCGGCCGTCAAGGAGGGCTACGACTCCGCCGAGCTCGCCAAGCGCTACACAACAGCCACGATGGGGCCGACGCAGGGCAAGCTGGAGACCGTAAACGCGATGGCGGTCATTGCCGAAGCCACCGGTAGGAGCATGGAGGAGACGGGCGCCACGACCTGGCGCCCTCCTTACGCGCCGATCACGCTCGGCGCCCTGGCGGGGCGCAACTTCGAGCCGGTACGCTACTCGCCGATGCAGCCGTGGCACGAGCGGCAGGGGGCGAGACCGCTGGTGGCGGGGGCCTGGATCCGTCCCGACCACTACGGAGATCCCGAGGCAGAGGTGCGCAACGTCCGCAAGAACGTCGGGGTCATCGACGTTACACCATTGGGCAAGCTCGACCTGCGCGGCCCCGACGTGTCCGAGCTTCTGAACTTCCTATACGTCAACAAGTGGTCGAACCTGGAGGTCGGCAAGGTCCGTTACGGCGTAATGTGCGCCGAGGACGGAGTCATTCTCGACGATGGCGTTACCGGCCGCCTCGGACCGGAGCACTACCTCATGACCACCACTTCCTCGGGCGCGGCGGGTGTGCTGGAGTGGATCGAGGACTGGCTTCAGACCTACCAGCCCGACTGGCGGGTACACGTAACGCCGGTAACCGGCGCCTACGCCAGCATCAACATCGCTGGGCCGAAGTCCCGGGAGCTGCTCGCGCGAGTCGCCGAGGGCGTGGACCTCTCCACCGAAGCCTTCCCCTACATGAACGTCCGCACCGGGACCGTCGCCGGCGTGGAAGGCTGCTTTATGTGGCGCATCGGATTCACGGGAGAGTTGAGCTACGAGATCCACGTCCCCGCCGCCTACGGGCTGTACGTATGGGAGGCGCTGATGGAACGCGGCGCGGACCTCGGCGTCAGGCCGTTCGGCGTCGAGGCTCAGCGTGTCCTGCGCCTGGAGAAGGGCCACTTTATCGTCGGCCAGGACACCGACGCGCTCACCCAGGGCTTCGGGGCGGGTATCTCCTGGGCGATAAAGCTGGACAAGGAGGATTTCGTCGGCAAGCCTGAGCTAGTCTGGCAGGGCGAGCGCGACGGATACTTCAGGTTAATCGGTCTCCAGCCTCACGACGGCTCCGTGGCGCCGCCGGAGGCGAGCCAGATCGTGGAGGGAAAGACCATCGTCGGCAGGATCACCTCCAGCCGCTTCTCTTCCACGCTGGAACGCTCGATCTGCCTGGGCTTCGTGGCCCCGCACCTCGCCGAGCCCGGTACCACCGTCACGGTACAGCTCCCCAACGGCGAGCGCATCACCGCCAGGGTCATGGAGCATCTCGCCCACTACGACCCCGAGGGCGCGAAGGCCCGTGGCTGATCTGCAACCCATAGCCCGGAGTCCGATCCGACCCGCCCCACCGGTGACGGTGGAGCGCGGTTGGGAAATGAGCGCCCGCCGCAGCCTGGCCAACCTGCGCATCGCCGACTGCACACCACTCACAAAGGTGTTCGTCCAGGCTTTCGAAAAGGGCATGCTCGCCCGCGATCTGGGGGTCGAGTTCGGTCGCGCCGTCCGCGACGAGAACGGCACCCTCAGGATAGGCTCCGGCCCTGGAGAGTGGCTGCTGCTCGCTCCGCCAGGCTCTGCGCCGGAGGTCGTCGAGCGGGTCGAAGCGGTTCGGGCAGAGGAGCCGGTGAGTGTCGTAGATGTAACCCACGGCCGGGCGCTGGTGCGGATTAGCGGCGCAAAGACGGTGGATCTCCTGCCGAAGGTATGCGGCATAGACATGTCTGACAGCATCACGCCCGACGGCGCCGCCTTCCGCAGCTCCGTCGCCAAGGTCCTCACCGACGTCGTGCGCGACGATGGCGAAGGGACGCGCTCATACCTCCTGCACTGTGAAAGATCCTTCGGCCAGTACCTTTTCGACGCGCTGCTCGATGCCGGGGAGGAGTTCGGCATCGAGATCGAAGGCTTTGCCTCAAACAACTCAAGGAGCCCTGAATAATGTTCCCGACCAAGATACAGAATGTACCCTCCGACCTGAAGATCGCCCGCCAGGCGAAGCTAAGGCCGCTCGCCGGGATCGCCGGGGACATGGGCATCGGCCCTCACCTCCTCGAGCATTACGGCGAGTCCGTAGCCAAGATAAAGCTCGCCGCCATAGACGAGCTAAAGGACCGGCCGAAAGCGAAGTACGTGGTCGTATCGGCCATAACGCCCACTCCTTTAGGCGAGGGCAAGACGACCACCACCGTGGGCTTGGGGCAGGCGTTCAAGCACATCGGCAAGACGGCCACAGTAGCGGTACGCCAGCCCTCGATGGGACCTACGTTCGGCATCAAGGGCGGGGCGGCGGGCGGCGGCTACAGCCAGGTGGCGCCGATGGAGCTGCTGAACCTCCACCTGACCGGCGACACGCACGCGGTGACGGCGGCCCACAACCTCCTATCGGCCATGATCGACAACCACATCCACCAGCACGACGACTTCTTCAACGTGGACCGGCACTCCGTCACCTGGCGGCGGGTGCTGGACGTGAACGACCGCTCCCTGCGGCGCATCATAACGGGCCTTGGTCCCAGGGTGGACGGCGTCCCGCGCGAGGCGGGCTTCGACATCACGGCGGCCTCGGAGGTCATGGCGGTGCTCGCTCTGGCGACTTCACTGAGGGACCTCCGTGAGCGGCTGGGTAGGATCGTCATCGGCTCCAGCACCACGGGCGAGCCCATAACCGCCGAGGACCTCAAAGCCGCGGGCGCGATGGCGGTGATCCTCAGGGAGGCGGTAAAACCGAACCTGATGCAGACCCTGGAGAATACCCCGGTCTTGGTCCACGCCGGCCCCTTTGGAAACATCGCCCACGGCAACTCCTCCATCATTGCCGACCGGATCGGCATCCGCGGCGGGGACTTTCTCGTAACCGAGGCCGGGTTCGGGGCGGACATGGGCGCCGAGCGTTTCTTCAACATCAAGTGCCGCAACTCGGGCTTGACACCCGACGCCGCCGTCCTGGTGGCCACCGTCCGGGCGCTGAAGGTCCACTCCGGACGCCACAAGGTCAAGGCCGGACAACCGCTGCCCGACGAATTGGTCCAGGAGAACCCCGACGACGTGTACGCCGGGGCGGACAACCTGCGAAAGCAGATCGAGAACATAAGATTGCACGGCGTCTCGCCGGTCGTGGCGATCAACGCCTTCCCAACCGACCACGCCTCCGAGCACGAGGCGATCCGGGAAGTCGCCGAGAGCCTGGGCGCCCGGGTCGCCGTATCGAACCACTTCACCGAGGGAGGCGCCGGAGCGGTAGAGTTGGCCGAGGCCGTCGCCGAGGCCGCCGAGGAGCCATCCGGGTTCAGCTTTCTCTACCCGGACGAGGCAAGCCTGCGGGAGAAGATCGAGGCCATAGCCACACAGGTCTACGGGGCGAAGGACGTCGAGTACGACCTCGCGGCGGCAAGGCAGATCGAGTCTTACGAAGCGCGCGGCTTTGGCGACCTGCCCGTGTGCATCGCCAAGACCCACCTCTCCCTCTCCTCCGACCCCAGTCTCATGGGCGCCCCCACGGGCTGGACGATGCCGGTAAGGGAGGTGAGGGCGTCGGTCGGGGCCGGGTTTATCTACCCCATCTGCGGGGAGATGCGCACGATGCCGGGCCTCAGCGCCCATCCCGCCGCCGAGCGCATAGACATCGGCGAAGACGGCGAGATAGTGGGGTTGTTCTGAATCACAGATCCGCAAGCGACTGGCGTCTCCAGCAGCGTGCCGAGGTCGAGGGCGGCGAGGTCGCCTTCGACGTGTTTGGCCAGGGGCCTCCGGTGGTTCTGGTGCACGGCACTCCGAGTCGGTCGTGCCTCTGGCGCAACGTCGCGTCGGCGCTTGCCGACCGGTTCACCGTCTATGTGTTCGACCTTCTCGGGTACGGGGACTCCGAGCCGAGAGGGCAAGACGTCTCCATCGCGGCCCAGTCGCGCCTGCTCACCGAGCTGGTCGGTCGGTGGGGTCTGGAGGCGCCGGCGATCGCGGGCCACGACATAGGTGGTGCTGTCATCCTTCGCAGCCATCTTCTGGACGGGATGCCGTACAGTCGCATCGCCCTCATCGACGCGGTCGTTCTCCGGCCCTGGATCACCCCGACCACCAGGCACGTGCAGGCGCACCTGGACGTGTATCGGACGATGCCGACCCACATCTACGAACGGGTCGTGGCCGCCCATATCGGCACCGCCGTTCACCGCCCGATGGACGAAGAGACCTTCGCAGCTTACTTCGACCAATGGCGGGGCGAGGGCGGGCAAGCAATCTACCTTCAAAAGGTCGCCCAGTTCGACGAAGGGTACACCGACGAGTTCGAACCTCTCCTCGGCTCGATACAGGGCCCGGTGCGGATCATCTGGGGCGAACAGGACGCCTGGCTAGACCCCGCCTTCGCCGGGCGGCTGCACGAGCTGCTGCCCGACTCCGAACTGACCCTGATCCCGGAGGCCGGCCACTTCGTGATGGAAGACGCCCCCGAGGAGGTCGCACGGGAACTCTCAGACTTCTTCACCGCAGACGGCGGCACGGCGAACTACCTGGAGCAGCCGCTGGGGCGTTTCCTGGATCTCATGGCGTCCGACGAACCTGCTCCCGGCGGAGGCGCCGCCGCGGCAGCGGCCGTGGCCCTCGCCGCGAGCCTGTCGAGCATGTCCGCCCTCCTCTCCACGGATTATCTCGACGACGCCGCCGGGCTGGTCGAGCGGGCCGAGCGCCTGCGAGGGCGCGTCGCTCCGCTCGCGCAGGACGACGCGGACGCCTACGGGCGTTTCATGGCCGCGCAGCGCGACGGAACGGGGGACCGCATCCGGGCGGCGCTCTCGAATGCCGCCGACGTACCGCTGGCCATTGCCGAGTCCGGGGCCGAGGTCGCCGGCATCGCGGTCCGGCTGGCGGAGGAGGGAAATCCGAGCTTGCGGGGTGACGCCGCCGCCGCCGTGCTGCTGGCCGAGGCAGGGGTTCGGGCGGCGGCGACGCTCGTGGAGATCAACCTGGGAACGGCGGAGATCAGAGACGACCGGCTTGAACGCGCGGGCGAACTCACCGGCCAAACCGCCGCCGCCCGGCGCAATGTAGAGGCTATTATCTGGAAGAAGGAGTAGAAGATGCAGCTACCCGCGCAAGCTACTTACGTCGTCATCGGCGCCGGTGTGCACGGTTTGAGCACGGCCTGGCACCTGGCGAAAGAACTGAGGACGCGAGGACTCGGCTCGGGTGAGGATATCATTGTCCTCGATAAGACCGGCGTTGCCGGGGGGGCTTCGGGGATCGCCTGCGGCGTGGTCCGCAACAACTACTTCCAGCCTGCGATGCGGGAGCTTATGGCCCACTCCGTATCGGTGTGGGAGTCCGACCCCGAGGCGTTCTCCTACCATCCCGTGGGCTACATGCAGATCTCACCCGAAGTGATGCACGACGACGTGGTGCAGATTTACAAGGAGCAGCAAGCGATCGGCTATCCCTCGACGCTCGTAGAGGGCGAGAGGGAGAGTCGGGAGTACATGCGGAACATCTTCTACGACTGGCAGGCCGAGAACATCACCAGCGTGTTGCACGAGCATCGCGGAGGGTACGCGAACAACGTGGCGTCCATACGGGCTCTGGCAGCCAAAGCGCAGGCCGAGGGCGTACAGATCCACACCGGCGTCCAGGTTACGGGCTTGCACCTCGAAGACGGCGCGGTAGGCGCCGTGGAGACGGATCAGGGCACGGTCCACTGTAAGCGCCTCGTCGTAGGCGCGGGGCCCTGGATCCGGGACGTCTGGAAGATGCTCGACCTGCCCGAGAAGATCACGGTCAAAGGTTCCGACGGCGAGCTCCACCACGACCGGGACATGTGGACGTACTGGTCGCTGCGGGAGGGCGTGCTCGGGGTCGAGCCGAGCTTCCTCACGGACAACGACGGCGAGATGCCGCCGGTGATCCACGTGGATACCGACGCCCCGCTCTACGACGAAAGCAGCGAGCTCGTCACGGATGAGATCTGGGGCATCTACTACAAGCCGGACTTCTACTTCAGCGGGGTACAGGGAGGCTCCACACCTTACGTCGTCGACCAGCCCGCCGACGAGGTCGCCGTTGATCCGTACGGCCCCGAGAGTCCGGACTTCGTGGTCGGGGAAGACTTCGCCCGGATGTGGACCTCGGCGTTAGCGCACTGCCACAAGCGCTTCGAGGGTAAGAGCTATCTCTTCTCGAAAGAGCCTTCGGGGGGAATCGGGTGCTTCACGCCGGACAATTTCCCCATTTTCGACGTGTTCCGGCAAAACGCTTACGTCATCGCCGACTCCAACCACGGCTACAAGATGATCGGGGTCGGCGCGCTAGTGGCAAAGGAGCTGCTGGACGAACCACAGGAACTACTCGAACCATTCCGCTACGCCCGCTACGAGACCGGGCAGCTGCACCCCACGAGCCATTCTCCGTTTCCGTGGAGCTAGGGAGCACAGTGCGCTGCATCCTCGGTATGCTGTCCGGACTGAACTCCCGCAAGTGAGGCGGCGCGGTTGAACGATGCTGGCCACCGAACTAGCAGGGTAGCCGAGTTCGCGCGCGAGCTACGCTGGGACGACATATCTACAGACGTGCAGGGTCGGGCCATCCGCCGTGTGCTCGACCTCTGCGCGGCGGTGCGCGATCTCGGGGTGGGCGTGTCAGATGTCGCGCGGGCACGACGGGTACACACCTTCGAGGCGGCTACGCGCCTCCGGTCCGCGGCGCCATGTAGCACAGAAGAGACCCAGTTCAGCCTGCAATGGCCGGTCGCCTGCGTCCTGAACGATGGCGAGGCGGGGCCGGGCCAGGTGCTCGGACACGCCTGCGACGACCCCGACCGGGGGATGCTGGCCGCCCGGATCGAACTCTTCCAGGATCTCAAGCTCGAAGAAGCTTTTCCGGCCAAAGCTCTGGCCTGGGTGGAGATCGAGGCTTCAGACGGTCGCGGCGCCCGCTCGGAGATCCTGGCAGCGCGAGGAGACACGGAGGCTCGACTCTCCGAAGAGGAGTTCACCCACAAATTCGAGAGCCTCGTGGAACCGCTGTTGGACCCCGGTCGCATCGAGGAGCTGGCTCGCGCCATCCACGCATTACCCTGGGCCAAGAACCCGACGCGCTCGCAGTCCTGCTTCGCTCCGGCGTCCCGGAGAGATAAGACACAGCCATGCGGGTAGCCCTGGCGCAGATAGATCCCACCCTCGGAGACGTCGATGCCAACTTCGAGCTGGCGAGAGAGACTATAGCGGAGGCCAGAGGGCGGGGCGCGGATCTCGTGGTCTTCCCTGAGTTGAGCCTGACCGGGTACGCCCTCGGGCAGATCAGCGACGAAGTATCAATAGAGGTGCAGGACGAGCGCATCACCTCACTTGCCGAGGAAGCGGGAGAGACCTCGATCGTCCTGGGCTTTCACGAGGATGGCGGCGGCATACGCACCTACAACAGCGCCGCCTACTTCGAGGATGGGTCCCTGGTCCACCTGCACCGGAAGCTGTACCTGCCGACATACGGCGTCTTCGAGGAAAGAAAGCTTTTCAGTCCGGGCCAGTCCATGAGGGCCTTCGGAGCGAAGTTCGGCCGCATGGCCATACTAATCTGCAACGATGCCTGGCAGCCGGCTCTGGGATTTCTCGCGGTCCAGGATGGCGCACGGGTGCTCCTCATACCTACCAGCAGCGCCGACAGCCGCTTCCCCGGAGAAATGGACACCACGGAGTACTGGTACGACATCACCCGTTTCTACGCGCGCATGCTCGAGTGCTACGTGGTTTTCGTCAACCGGGTCGGGAAGGAAGGAGAGCTGGCGTTCTGGGGCAGCTCCCACGTTATGGACCCTTGGGGCAACGTTATAACAGAGGCAGCCCTGTACAAGAAGGACATGGTCACCGCCGACCTCGACCTGAAAAGCGTCCTGCAGCGCCGCCGCCGGGTACCCCTGCTCCGTGAGGCCCGCCTCGGGTTCCTGAACCGGGAGCTAAACCGCCTCGTCGAGGAAGGCGGCGACCTGTAGAGCAGCATCCGGCAGGTCCCGCCCTAGAAGTGTGGCCGAAAAGTTCCCATGAGCTGGCCGCTCGAGTACACTCCTCTCGGGAATAGACGAGGAGGTGCTTGCGATGCTTGGGAAACGCCCGGGCCTGAATGGGGGCGCCCATCCTTATCTGGATCACGTGGGTCGGGACTCCTTCCACGGGTTCCTCGCCTCCCACCGGGGAGAGCTGTTCCGTGACGAGGACTTCACCGACCTCTACTGCTCGGACAACGGGCGCCCGAGTGTTTCCCCGAGCCTGCTGGCGACGGCGTTGCTCTTGCAAGTCCACGAGGGAGTCTCCGACGAGGAGGCCAAGGCGCGGGCGGACTTCGATCCGCGCTGGAAAGTCGCGTTGGGGGTTGGTCTTAAGGAGCGGCCCTTCGCCAAGAGCACTCCGCGGTTGTTTCGGGCGCGCCTTGTTCTCCACGAGCGGGTGCGGACGGTCTTCGGGCAGAGTCTGGCCTTCGCCCGTCGGGCGGGCTACTTCCGGCATCGGAAGATCAGGGCCGTGCTGGACACCAGCCACATCCTGGGCGGCGGGGCAGTCAAGGACACACCTACGACCTGTTGGGCGATGGAGTCAGGAAGCTCGCGCGGACGTTGTCTGCGTCGGCCGGCCGCGATCCGGAGGACTGGGCGCGGGAGTACGGCCTGAGCCGATACTTTGGCTCGTCTCTCAAGGACGGGGCAGCGATCGACTGGGATGACGCGAACGCGCGGGGGGTATTCCTGCAGAGCGTGGTCGCCGATTCCCAATACCTACTCGATAGGGTTCGGGCGACCTTGGAGCGGATCCCAGTGGGCGATCCTGGGCGTGGGGGGGG
>JACDAJ010000068.1 GCA_013695475.1 Rubrobacter sp.
ACTTTACAAATAGACTTTGTTTTCCTTCCATGCGTCGTAGGCGGCGACGGAGGCGTGGATGAAGGGGGCGATGGTTATGAGCACCATCACGGGCCAGAGGAGGTATCCGATGAGGATCGCGGTCAGGGCCGTCGTGATCGCCCATCCGGCGGCGATCACCGTCAGCCACACTACTTGATAGACCACCGAGCGCATCGCATGAGACGCGACTATCGGGGAACTCTTTCGGTTCGCGAGCCATATGACGAACGCCGCGACCGGGCCGAGAAAGCCGGTGAAGGTGTTTATGAACGTCGTGAGGTGCGTGAGGACGGCCCACGTCCTCTCGTTCTTCGTCGCCGAAATCGTCGGTGGGCGGTACGGTGAGTCGAAGGCTCCGCCGCCCGTCCGAGCGTACTCTCTTTGCATTCCGTAGTTTTCGTGCGTTCGGCCCATGTCGCCTCCCGGTAGGTTTCTTTCCATTCACTACGAGCGCATCGGGTGCGGGTTTCTGGTTTTCGGCGTCGTGGGAATACTATGTGCATGATGTTTCGTTTGCGCGGCTTGGATTTTCGTTATGTCCACTTTGCACATATAATAGTGTTCCGGGCGCCCCGTAAGTCTCATGGCGGGGCCGAAGCTAATATTTGAAAGGGGTAGTTACTGTGACGGAAGAGTCTCACCACGCGACCGACGGAGCGACTTCGACTGCGAATGACAGCCTCACGGTCACCGACAACCGCACCGGGAAAACGTACGATGTCGAGATAAAGGACGGAACCGTCCGGGCGATGGATTTCCGCGGCATGAAGGCAAGCGACGACGACTTCGGACTCATGGCGTACGACCCCGGCTTCACGAACACCGCGAACTGCCGGAGTGCCATCACGTACATAGACGGCGAGGCGGGCATCCTCGAGCACCGCGGCATCCCCATTGACCAGCTATGCGACCAGTCTTCGTTCCTCGAGGTCTCGTACCTCCTCATCCACGGAAATCTCCCGAGCGAGTCGGAGCTTTCGGAGTGGGTTTACCAGGTTACGCACCACACGTACATCCACGAGTCCATGAAGCGCCTCCTCGACGGGTTCCGCCACGACGCGCACCCGATGGGGATGCTCCTCGGCTCCGTCGGCGCCCTCTCGACGTTTTATCCGGAAGCCAAAAACATAGACGACGAATTCCAACGCCACGTCTCCGCCGTCCGCCTCATAGCCAAGATGCCGACTCTCGCGGCGTTCGCGTACCGCCACTCGCTCGGGCTTCCGTACGTCTACCCGGACAACGACCTCTCGTATGCGGGGAACTTCCTTTCGATGCTCTTCAAGATGGCCGAGCCGAAGTACGAACCCGACCCTCGCCTCGAAAAAGCCCTCGACGTCCTCTTCATGCTCCACGCCGACCACGAGCAAAACTGCTCCACCTCCGCTGTAAGGATGACGGGAAGCTCGCGCGTTGACCCGTTCAGCGCCGTCGCGGCGGGCATCTCCGGCCTGTACGGCCCGCTCCACGGCGGGGCGAACGTGGATGTCCTTCAAATGCTCAATCGCATCGAGAAGGTCGAGAACATTCCGGACTTCCTCGAGGGTGTCAAGAACCGTGAGGAGAGGCTCATCGGCTTCGGGCATCGCGTGTATAAAAACTACGACCCCCGCGCCCGAATAATCCGCGGCCACGTGGACGAAGTCCTCGAAGCGACCGGAAAGCAAAGCCCGCTCCTCGACGTCGCCATCGAACTCGAGAAGCACGCCCTCGACGACGAATATTTCACGAGCCGCAAACTCTATCCCAACGTGGATTATTGGTCGGGAATAATTTACGAGGCGATGGGCATCCCCACGAACGCCTTCACCGTCCTCTTCGCCATCGGCCGCACTCCCGGCTGGATCGCGCAGTGGATCGAAATGATGAACGATGACGAACTCCGCATCGCCCGCCCCCGCCAAATCTACACCGGCGCCCGCGAAGCCGACTACGTCCCGATGAATGAAAGGTAATTCAAGCAGTCAGCAATTAGTTGTCAGCCGCCAGCCACTTTCCGGCTGGCGGCTTTTGTTTCGCGCGTTTCATACGGAATATGGGCGACCGCTTCCTTGTCGCCACAGCCTTCCCTCGCCCGTGGAGACATGGAGCGCCACGTCTCCACGAACACCGCGCCACGTGGATCCCTCCACCCGCATGCCGTATGAGTCGCGTACTCGCCGACCCGCGAAGCGTTCCCGCGCTCTCATGGACGACAAAGAAGCGAAAAGCGATCGCCCGTATTCCGTTTCGGCCTTCATGTGCGGCGTGGTCGAACCCGGCTCGGTCTTTCGGAGGCTTTTCCTGACTCGCTGACGAGCGCGAAGCGAAGCAACCCGCTTTCAAACCACCGCGTCATACAAACGCCTTTGCCGACGAAGGGCGTTCTCGTAAATTTCGTGGTTTGTTTTATTCGGCCCGAGCGTTTCCCCCGGTGGGGCTTCGAGCTTGTCTATCTCGATCTCCCCGAGCTTTTCGAGGGCGAGGAGAGCCGCCCCCCGACTCGAAGCCTCCTCGACGTTCGAGAGCTTGACCGGCCTCCCGAGCGCGTCGGCCATTATCTGCGTCCACGCCGGGGAGTTTATTAATCCGCCACCCGTCGCGATGATTTCCTTCTCGCCGGGCGAGGCTTTTTCGAGCATTTCGGCGATGATCGCAAACCGGAGCGCGACCGACTCCATCGCCGCCCGAAGAACGTCCATCGGCTCGGTCGCCATCGAAAGTCCGGAGACGACGCCGTTCGCCAGATCCGCCCATCCGGGGCCGCGCTCCCCCGCGAGGAGCGGCAGAAAAGTGAGGCCGTGAGAGTCCGGCTCCATCGCCGCGAGGAGCTTTTCGGCTTCGTCCGGCTCCGGGAGGCGGAGCGTATTTCTCAGCCACTCGACGAGGTTTCCGCCGTTCGATAACGCCCCACCCATGACGACCCGCTCGCTGTCGGCGCGGTATCGCCACACGCCGGGCGGAGGCTCGACGGACTCCGCTTTCCATAAAATACGCATCGCTCCGCTCGTCCCGACCATGAGGGCGAGACGGTCTTTCCCGACGCACCCGCACCCGATGTTCGAGGCCGCCCCGTCCCCGACCGCCGGGAACCACGGAACGTCCGCGAGCCTCGGCCACCTTTCGGCCCATTCGCCCCGGAGGCCGCGCATCGGCTCGTCGGATATTTTCGAGAGATGGTCTTCGGAGATCGGGATCGCGTCGAGCATTTCATCGTCCCACCGCCTCCCGAACCCATCGAAGAGGCCGTTCGCCGAGGCCATCGAAGTCCCGACCCTCGCCTCACCGAAAAGCCGGAGGAAAATATACTCGCCGGGCGAAACCCACCGTTTCGTATTTCCGAATGCCTCGGGGCTTTCCTTTTTGAGCCACGCCAGTTTCGCGAGCCAATAACTCGAATGGAGGACGCACCCCGTCCGGCGGTGGACGGCATCCTCGTCGAGCCTCGCCCGGAGTTCTTTCGCCGCGTCCGCCGAGCGTCGGTCGGCCCATGTGAATACCGGGGTGGTCGGGTCTCCGTTCTCGTCCACGCCGAGGAGGGAGTGCCAGAAAGTGCCTGTGGCGACGCCGATGATCTCGACGCCTCCACCCTTCGCCATCGCCTCGTCCACCGCGTTCGCGGCGAGGCCGAGGAGTTCTTCCGGGTTTTTCGTCGCCGCGCCGTCGGAGGTGTATTCGAGGTCGTGGCCGAGCTTCGACTCCGCGCCGGGGATGGCCTCGCCCGATGTGTCGTAAAGCGAGGCTCGCACCGAGGACGAGCCGATGTCTATGGAGAGCGCCGCCCGCTTCGCCGTTCCCGTCGAATTCACGCGGCAAGTTTAGCAATCCGCGGAGCGAAAAGACCGGGGGTCGGGAGGCGCTTCGCTTCGCTCGCTGCTTCGGGAGGGGCATGGCCGCCCGGTGGAGACGTGGCATGATGCGCGGCTCTACGAAAAGCCGCGCCGCTGTGACGGAATTCTTGCCCGGATTCCGTTTCATGCCGACTCCGCCGAGCCGTCCCGGACGAGTGGGGGAAGCTCTCGTGGGGGTATCCCCCGGGTGAATTGTTTTTTTACGGAGACTGGTTTTCGGAAGGCGGCCATTTTCCGTCCGGGAGGCGTTTTCCGGGTGGTGAACCCATGGCGTATGCCCACACGGACAGCGTCTCGCCGGAGGCCGTCCACGCGGCGATGAGGACGCGGCGGTACAAACTTTCGCCCCCCGGATCGAAGCCCTCGAAAACGTCGAGCATCGGAAGTGTCCGTCCGGAGTCGCCGAAACGGACTATTTCTCCGTGGACGGTTTCTTCAGGGGCGGGAGGGGTTCGCCGGGCGGGGGATTCCCCTCGCCGTCTTTCGGTGTCCGCCGGAAGGTTCGCCGTCCCGACGGCGAGGATGTCTTTTTGCGGAACGGCGAGAGCCGGATAGCCCGCCGGGAGGTCGAAAAGTTCGCCGCGGACGACCGCCTCCTCGATTTCGTCATCTTCTCCGAAGAAACTTTCGTGGGCGGGGAAGCCCTTTTTCAAGGTTCCATAAACAAAGAGAGTGAGGTCGGAGGTCGCGTTGTTCATGTCCGGCTTTCCGGCGAAGACCCCCGTGCGGCGCGGATATGGCGGGGAAGCGGAAGATCGAGGAATGATGCCGAGTTTGGGGGGAGGTTCTTTTCTTTGCCGCGACGGTGGAGACGTGGCATGAGGCGCGGATTTACGAAAGGTCGAGTCATTCGCATGGAGGACCCCCGCCCGTATTACGAACCGAGGGTCCCGGCGAGTTCTTCGAGGTCGGATGCGACGATGTCCGGCTCGAAGCCCCACGGGTCGAAGACGGCGTTCCCGCTCCGCTTTATCCACGCGGCGTTCATGCCGACGGCCTTCGCCCCGATGACATCGAAGGGATTGCTCGAAACGAGCCACGTTTCTTCGATGCTTCTCTCGAAGCGTTTCGCCAAATATTCGTACACCGCCGGGTCGGGCTTGAAAGTTCCGACGTCGTCCACGGAGACGATCTCGTCGAGGTGCGCGAGGATTCCGGCGTTCGTGAAGAGCATCCGCGCCGTCGCCTCGACCCCGTTTGAGAAGGCGGCGAGGCGATGGCCGTTCGCTTTCATCTTTTCGAGTCCCGGAGCCACGTCCGGGAAGGCGTGGAGATTTTGGTATTCCTCGATGAGCTTCGTTCTTTCGTCGTCCGAAAGCGAAACTCCGAAAGACTCGGCGGCGAAGTCGAGGGCTTGTTTCGTGCATACGCCGAAGTTTTCGTACTTTTTCATGAGGCCGCGCCGGAAGGTGTATTCGAGTTGTTTTTGCCGCCACGTCGCGCTCATCGCATCGGCGTCGTCCCCGGCGAGGGGGCGGAGATGCTCGTTCATGTCGAGCGGGTCAACGAGTGTTCCGTATATGTCGAAGCCGATGGCGCGCGGCAAAAGTCCGTCCTTTCGTATGTGTCGGCTGGCCGTCGGCGTGGGAGCCGTGAACGCCGCTTCATCGCCGGGGCGGAGTTTCTCCCGCCCCGGCCAATTATATGGGCGTTCCGCTATCCGCTGTGGACGGGTTGGCGTTGCTTCGGTTCGACGGCGGGTACGTCCACCTCGGTTTCGATGGAGTCGTTCATATAGTTCGAGTACGTGGTGAGGGCGACGTTGGCGATGACCTCGAGTATCTCATCGTCGGCATGCCCCGCCGCCCGCGCCTCCTCGAACGCCGAGTCCGAGGGGCGGCCCCGGTTCTCGACGAGTTCGCGGGCGAGTCCGAGGGCGGCGGCCCGCTTCGGGTCGTCGGACTCGAAAGTCTGGGCCTGTTCGCGCTCCTCTTTGCTGAGTCCGGTCTGCTCCGCGACCGCGGAGTGGACCGAGAGTCAGTATTTGCAGCCGTGGAAGTCCGAGACCCCGACGGCTATGGATTCCTGCGTCCGCCTGTCGAGCGCGCCGCCTTGAAGCGTACCCGCGAGATCCATATATCCCGCGAGAGCCTTCGGGGAGGCTCCCATCTGCTTGAAAAAGTTGACGAGGTTCCCGCCGGACTGCTTCGCCCCCGCCTCCATATACGGAAGCGACTCCTCCGGCGCATTGTCCATGTCGAATGCCTTCGTGCGAGCCATGAGTTTTCCTTTCTCGACGTTTTTGTTCCACTATCCGACGTACCCGGTGCGCCGGATGTGAAACGGGGGGCGCTCCGCTTGCGGCTCCGCTCCGGTTATTGGTTATTGGTTTTTGGTTATTGGCAAAAACTAGAAACCGGGAGTGAAGCGGGCATAATCCACTTTTATGCACCGGTTCATCACGACGGTGAGGCCGCGCGACGAGGCGTATTCGGCGGCTTCCTCGTTTATCACGCCGAGTTGGAGCCACAACGCCTTCGCCCCGATCTCCACCGCTTCGCGGGCGATTGGCATGGCTTCCTCGCTCTTTCGGAACACGTCCACGATGTCCACCGGAGCGGTGACTTCCCGGAGCGAGGAGTGCGGATTTTTCCCGAGAACCGGACTCGAAAGGTTCGGGTTGACGGGGAATATCTCGTAGCCGAACGTTTTCATAGCCTTCGATACTTCGTGGCTCGGGCGGCGCGGGTTTTCGGAGAGGCCGACGACGGCGATGGTGCGGGAGCTTTCGAGCAAATTCCGGATTTCTTCGGGGCTTGGATTTTTATGCACGGTTTTTCTCCTCCGAGAGTTTCGGGACGTTCGCTCCGAGTGGGATGAGGGCTTGTTCCTTCCCTTTCGCCTCGACCATGACATCGGCTTCGCGGCTTCCGAGAGCGGTTCGCAGAATTTCCCAGTCCCCGGCGTGGATCGAAAAATCGTGCGCCCCGGCTTGCTTTTCGGGATTCTGGCTCGAAATATGGAGCTTCGGGCGATCCCCCCGTTCCTCCCACGTCGGGAGCGAGAGGTCGAGCGCTTCTTCGAGGGCGAGGGCGCCGGGATTCAGCGCATGATGGGGCGTGTCGGTGATGGCGGGTATTCCGAGCGCGGCCGCCGTCTCGGAGACTTCCCGGACGCTCCATATCCGCTCGTCGTTCTCGAGGGCGAGGTGTCGGAGCGTTTTCGTCTCGGGTTTCATCGTCTCGACGAAGCGTTTCGCGGAGGCTTTCTTGTCGTCGTATGCGCCGCCGAGATGGAGGACGAGAACGCCGTCTTCGACGCCCATCGCGGCGAGGATCCCGGCCACGTACCGGAGTTCGTGGAGGCTCCGCTCGACGACCTCAGATTTCGGGCTTCCGGGGTTTATGTATTGTCCGGGGTGCATCGAAAGCCGGACTCCGAGCGAGCTCGCGAGCTTCCCGGCGCGTGCGAGTTCCTCGTCGTGAGCCACTTTCCAGTCGTATGGAAACTCCGGGTGGGAGGCGAAAGGAATCAAGTTTTGCCCCATGCGGAAGAGGCCGACGCCATGCTCCGAGTTCCACCGGATGATCTTTTCGAGGTCGGAGATGTTGTCGCGGATGAGGGTTTTCAATTTCCCCTCGTCCCCGAGGTTCGCGAGACGGAGGGAGCGGTTCGTACTCGCGGGGATGGAGAGATTTTGAGTCACGTACCCGAGTCGGATCATGGCGTTGTGATACATCATTGCGCGTCCTTTCGCCGGAAGTTTCTTCACTTTCGCGCGAATCGCGAAGCCGCCGATCGCGGATCTCATATCGGCGACGCACTCGTCAGCGGCCGGCACACCTATGAGCCGGAGTCCGCGCCGGGGGGACGGCTCCGTGGAAAGTCGAAAGCCTGCGCGGCGGCGGAGGATGCGCTGGCGGCGCGTCTCCGCGAGAACGGGGGCGCGGGAAGGCGAGGTTCCTTCTCCGGACTCGGCGTTATTTCTCGATTCGCGGATTTCAAGCGAGTCGCGGTTTTCTCGCATCCGTCTCTGATAGCATGGTTTGCATATGGAGAGAGAGGATTTAAGCGGAGTTCCGGATTTGCCGGGCATGGCGCTTCGGGCGGCGGAGGTTTTGCGGAAGAATGACATGGGCGGGTGGACGAGGGCGGCTCCGACGCTTTATCCGCATCAGTGGAGTTGGGATTCGGGGTTCATTGCGATCGGGCTGGCTCATTTGGATACGACTCGGGCGGCGCGGGAATTGACGCTCCTTTTTCGGCGGCAATGGAGGACGGGGAAGGTTCCGCACATCGTCTTCAATCCGCTCGCGCCGCCGGAGAGTTATTTTCCGGGGCCGGAGCATTGGATCAGCGCGGGCGTCTTCCCCGACGCGCCGCCCGCCCCCCCGTACACGAGCGCGCTCTGCCAGCCACCCATCCACGCCGTCGGCGCGCTTCGGATATGGGAGGTGGCGAAGGAGAGGAGCGAGGAAGATAAAGACACGGCTCTTTCCTTTTTGCGGGAGATATATCCGAAGATGCTCCGGTGGCATCGGTATCTCCTCACCGACCGCGACCCGGAGGGGTCCGGCCTCGTGACGATATACCATCCGTGGGAGAGTGGGACGGACAATTCGCCGAGGTGGGACGAGGCTTTGGAGGCGGTCGAGATCGGGGTGATGGCGAGCTATCATCGCCGCGACCTCGCGCATGTGGACGACCCTTCGGAGAGGCCGACGGACAAAGATTACGCCCGGTACATATGGCTCGTCGAGATGATAAAGCGGGCGCGGTGCGACGAGAGGGAAATTTACAAAAACCATCCCTTCCGGGTGAAGGACGTTCTCATGAGCGCGATCCTCGTCCTCGCCAACGAGGCGCTCCTCGAAATAGCCGATGCCATCGAGGCTCCGGACGAGGACCGGGAGCAAATATCGGCGTGGATCGAGTGCGGGAGATCCAGCCTCGACGAGAGATGGGACGACGGACTCGGCCTTTGCCTCGACTATGACGTGCGGTGGAGTCGCTCCCTCCGCGCCCGAACGGTCGCGGGTTTCGCGCCGCTCGTCTCCGGGGGAATATCCGGGGAGCGGCGCGCCCGGCTCCTCGAAAGCCTCGATTCGCGGTATTTCGGGGGAGTTTCGGGGCTTCGGCATCGTCCGCTTCCGCCTTCGACGAGTCCTTCGGAGAGGCGTTTCCATCCGCGAAGTTATTGGCGGGGGCCGGTGTGGCCCGTCGTTTCGTGGCTTTTGTGGAAGTCGCTCGCTCGGGAGGGGGAGGAAAGTCGGGCGGCGGAGGTTCGGCGTGGGGCGCTCGCGCAGATTTCGGGCGGGGGGTTCGCGGAGTATTTCGAGCCGTTCACGGGGGAGCCGCTCGGCTCGGACGATCAATCATGGACGGCGGCGGTCGCGCTCGATTGGATCCACGCTTGAAGCGATTCGCTTCGCGGACCGCGCTATATGAAGGCCGCGACGACGAGTGGCACGGTGACGACGGTGGCGATCACTCGGAGGAGGTGGATGAAGGCGACGGTGAGGAGGTCGGCCTCGGTGTCTCCGACCATCGAGAGGGTCGCTCCCATGCCTCCGGGGGCCGAGGCGAAGGTCGCGGTTTGGAGGTCGTATCCGACGACTTCGACGAGGAGGTAATACGCGGCGAACCACACGGACATTTGGATGGCGTTTATGAGGAGGGCGGCCCCGGCGAGTTGGAGGAGCGTCTCGAAGAACTCCGCCGATAGTCCGAGGCCGATCAAAGCCCCCGCGATTCCCTGGACGGAAAGCTGGAAACGCCTTTCCGGCACCGCGCCTTCGACTATGAGACGCGCGAGTCCCGCGCCGCACAGCGAGCCGACGACGCCCCCCGCCGGGAGCGGGGTGAGGGCGAGCCCCAATATTCCGCCGACGATGCCGGCGGCGGAGATCGCCGCGAGCTTGAGAGTTCCTCGGGGAGTCTCGGGTTCGCGCTGGGAATTCGCCTCCGGCGCGGCTTCGGCGGAGTTTTTACGAAGGTGGGAGGCGAGGAATCCGACGGCGAAGATGACGATGAGGAGGCGCGAGACGTGGACGGCGGCGACCGCCGGGCCGTTGGCGCCTTGTGTGGCGCCGATGGTCGCCATCTCGGTGAGGCCGCCGGGGGCCGCGGCGAAGAGTGCGGTCGTGGGGGAGATGCCCGTGAGCCAGACCGCCGCGAACGCCGCCGCCCCCGAGGACGCGAGGAATAAAAGCGAGAGGAGAATCGCCGGGAGGGCGGCCCTCGCGCCGCTTCCGAGGGAGTCGCGGGTCATCCTCAGACCGACGAGGACGCCGACGAGGATTTGAAGCCCCCATCCGGCGGCGTCGGGGAGCGGTATCTCCGGCAGCCCGTGGAGTCCGAGGGCGCATCCCACGCCGAAGAACGCGCCGATGAACGTCCCGGCGGGGAGGCGGAGCTTGTGTCCGGCGAGCGAGCCGAGAACCCCGAGAAGCGAGATCGAAACGATGAGCGATAACGACGGCAGCCTGTCTTTCCCTCCCAAGAATCGTTGGCCGACATCGGCGAGTATACGAGTTCGGCGGAGGTCGCGGACAGAGAAAAGCCCCCGGATGGGCGACCGGGGGCGCGCCTTCGTTTACGCCGATTCGTTTACGCTGACGCGTCGAGGACGAAAGTTATCTCCATGTTCACTTTGTAGCCTGTGATGTTCCCGTTCTCGATCATGACGTTCATGTCCTTTACCCACGCGCCTTGCACGCCGCGCAGCGTGTTCGTGGACCGGCTGACCCCTTCCTTGATGGCGTCCTCGAAGCTGGTGGTGGAGGTCGCGCTGATCTCGGTGATCCTCGCTACGGCCATTGGCTCTCCTCTCTCGAGCTTTTCCCTTGAGAGTCCACCTACCCGCGAGGGTGGATGTCTAAAACGGGAAATGTCGGAGGAGCTTCGATCTTGCTTCGAGCTTTTTCTCAGAGTTGCGCGGAGAGCATCGGGTCGGTGGTGGGCTGCGGGGAGCCGCCGGACGGCTCGACGGTGACGGCGACGGTCTCGGCTCCTTCAAGGGATTGCTCGACGACGGTGGCGACCGGGCCTTCGCCGGGTTGGAAGAGGCCGCTCGGCTGCGCTCCTCCATCGTCTATGACCCATATTTGGAAAGTCTGGTCGTCGGGGAGCGTGGGCATGTTTTGGGCGACGAGGACGGCCCGGTCGCCCTCGAAGGCCATGACTTCGGCGTCGGAGCCGCTCGCCTCGCCCTCGGCTTGCATGGCGAGGATGCGGCTTCCGTCGGCCCCGGCGTCGGCCCCGCCCGTCCCGTCGGCCCCGGCGCGGGCGGCTTCGATCTCGGCTTGAAGCTCGGAGTTTTGGCCGTCGAGGGTTTGGACTTCGCTTTGGAGGAGGACGTTCCATGAAAGCAGTCCGACGACGAGCGCGGCCGCGGCTCCGAGCGCGATCCTCGCCGGGAAAGCGTCTCTCAGCCTGTCGAGCGAAGCCCTCCACGACGACGGCGGCGAGGCTTGCCTTCTTTCCTGGCGGCTGTTCGCGGATTCAGCGTTGACCATCGCCATGACGCTCCGGCGAAGGCGTTTGGGGGGTTCTTGTCCGGCGGGGGAGATGGCGAGGAGCGCGGCTATGGAGGCGATGTCTTCCACCTCGGACTGGGATTCGGGGTGGGCTTGGAGATATGCCTCGAAGTCGCGGTGCTCGTCCTCCGGGAGCGCGCCGAGGGCGTATGCGTCCTTGAGGTCGTCGAACTTCCCGCGGTTCATATCGGTCATCTCGGCACCGCCACGTCGCGGGAGTCGAAGTAGTCTCGCATCTTTTTCAGCCCCAGTCTCATCCGTCCCTTCACTGTTCCGAGCGGGAGGTTCATTAGCTTGGATATCTCCACGTGCGTGTAGCCCGAGAAGTACGCGAGCTCGAGTATTTTCAGTTGCTCCTCGGGGAGCGTTTTCAACGCCTCCCGGACTTGATCCCTTTGCGAGTTCCGCCACGTTTCGGCGAACGCCTCGCTCGGCTGGGATTTCTCCGCCGACGCCTCGAAGCGGTCCTTCGTCCTCTGGCGGCTTGCGGTCGCGCGGAGCTGGTCAATGCCCCGGTGGTGGACGATGGAGAGGATCCAGGTTCGTACGCTCCCGCGCCCCGCCCGGTAGCTGTTCGCCGAGCGCCACACTTTGAGGAAGACTTCCTGGACGAGATCCTCCGCCGTCTGCCGCTGGCCCATGATGCGGTACCCGAGCGAGAAGGCCGCCCGGCTGTGTCGGTCATAGAGCGCGGCGAAGGCGTCGGGGTCCTCGCCTCCGACCATCGAGATGAGATCCTCGTCCGCGAGCGTGAGGTATTTTTTGGAGTTGTCAGCCATCATCTCAATCATACGTCATCCAAATCCGTGCGGATCACGCCCCGATCCCAGCCGCGCCCTCGTAAATCGCGCCCTCGCAAATCGCACCCGCGTCCCGGTCGAGCCGGAGCCCGGCGTAAATAATTTGCGGTTATCAAAAAAATGTGGGGATTGTGGGAATTAATCGGAAAATGGGGATGTAACGATTTTTGAGTTGTGTTAAGGTGGACTACGATTCTACGACAGGCATATGGAACTTAAAGATGATCCAAGTTTCATCTAGTGTCGTAGAAGCAATGTAAGAAGGGCGCGGAGCAAGTATGTTTGGCGCCAGGAAACCCGAACAGAGGGGAGAGTGCAGATGAGTGAAGTAGACCGCAGCGCATCGTTTGCGGTTAATCGGGAGGTCGCCAGGCGCGATTTCTTGAAGACCGCAGCGTGGGCCACGGCCGCGATAT
>JACDAJ010000084.1 GCA_013695475.1 Rubrobacter sp.
TGAGGGTTCCACTTCTCGCGGTGGCGGTAGTAGCTTTGATGCTCTCTCTCGCCGGATTCATAGTTGGCGTGATTCTGGCGGGCGACGACGGGCAGTTGCTCGCGTCCCGCGAACAACAGGTCGGCGACGCCGCGCCCGAAGAAACGCCGCGGGCTCAAAGCCCCTCCATCCCGAGAGAGGACGTTACGGGATCCGACATATCGGGCCTCAGCCGTTATCCGGGTTCGGTCAGGATCGAGTACATAAGGGAGGATCAGGGGAGCATGATCTGGACTGAGACCGAGTACCTCACCGACGCGGGCCTGAGCCAGGTCAGGGAATTCTATCGGGACTCCTTCAGGAGCGAAGACTGGTCCGTCAACGACGTGGGCTTCGCCCAGAACGCCTGGGTCTTCTTCATCGTCAAGGACGAGCGGGAGGTCTTCGTCGAGATCCGGCCCCGCGGAGACATAGTCGAAGTGGATATCGAACAAACCGAACCGAAGGAAGAAGCACCGGAACGAAACACAGGCGGCGGGAACGGAAACCGGGACAACGCGGACGACCAGCCGAGCCAGCAAAGCCAGCCCGAACCTGCCCCCGAGCCGCCCCCCGAACCCGCTCCGGCAGCCCCCGCTCCGGCGGCGGCTCCGGCAAACGACGATGGCTATGATGACAACGACGACGATTACTACGACGATTACGACGACGGCTACGAAGAGTACGAAGACTAGGTTTTCAGTCTTTTTGCGGCGGGTCGAAGCGGTATCCGGCTCCTCGTATGGTGGTTAGGAAAGAGGGGACGCCGGGACGGTCTGTCTTTTTGCGGAGGTATCGGACGTAGACATCCACGACGTTGGAGCCGGGATCGAAGGAATAGTCCCAAATGGCGTAGAGGATTTGCTGGCGCGAGAGGACTTGGCCGGGATGGCGCATGAAGTACTCGAGGAGCCCTAACTCGCGGCTGGAGAGGTCTATCTGCTTGTCCGCCAGCGAGACCCGGTGGGAGAGGAGGTCCACCTTGAGATCCCCGGCCTCGAGGGCGGAGGTGTTCGGCTGGTCCTTGCGCCGCGCGAGGGCGCGTATGCGGGCGACGAGCTCCTCGAAGGCGAACGGCTTTGTGAGATAGTCGTCGGCGCCGGAGTCGAGCGCCTCGACCTTGCTCGGGAGCTCGTCGCGGGCGGTGAGCATGAGGACGGGCAGTCCGGGCTTCTTCCGCCTTATCCTCTTGAGGACTTCGTGGCCGTCGAGGCCGGGGAGCATGATGTCGAGGAGGACGATGTCCACGTCCTCCTCGAGGGCGAGGCGGGCGCCGTCGTGGCCGTTGTCCGCGCTAATGCACTTGTGGCCGCTGGCGACGAGTCCGCGCTCGAGCATCCTCGCTATCCCCGGCTCGTCCTCTACGATCAATACCCTCATACATCCCCCCTGTCTCGTTACCCGACAAGTATAATTGAAGATTCAAGCAGATGAGAAAGGCCAAAGACAACAAACGCAAAGACCCGGTCTACGGCCCGGCGTCCGGAGGGGCGCAGGTTCCGAACCCGTGGCGCACGACGCTCGGGGCGGTGATCGGGATGATCGTCGCCATCATCATCGTCGGCATCGTCGGGCTGTGGCTCAACAGCAACATCACCCGCGCCGCCGACGAAGCCCTCACTTACGACGTCGAACTCGAGGACCACGGCGACGACATGAGGGTCGCCGTCCTCGAAGTCCGCCACCACCAACGCAACCTATACTTCGGCGAGAGTCCGACACGCGCCGGCACGGCAAACTTCGAGAACGCTTTCCTCCTCCTCGAAGAGGAAGTCAACGAGTACGACGAGCTCGAAGTGCGCGAGGACAACCTCACGAAGCCCGAGGAGTTCCGGGAGATGTCCGAGACGTACTACGACGAGTATCGCCCGGCGATAGGCGAGTTCGAGAGAACCGGGGATCGATCCGCATGGGACGAAGCCAACGACATCGGCCTCGCCCGCCTCGACCAGATGCAGGAAATGGCCGGCGACATAGACGATGTCGGGGAAGAGCTCTCCGAAGTCTCCCTCACCCGCGTCAACGACGTGAGCAGAACCGGTTCCGTGGTCCTCGCCATCGTCATAGCCGGGCTGGTGGTCGCGGGCGGGATACTCGCCTACTCCACGATCCGGGTCGTGAACGAACTCAGGCGCCTCAACGTCGAGCAGGAACTCGCCGCGAGGAAGCTCGCCGAAGCCTCGAAGGCGAAGACGGATTTCCTCGCCGACGTATCCCACGAGCTGAGGACGCCCCTCACCGTCATGCGCGGCAACGCCGAGATAGGCATGCACTTCGAGACCGACAGTTCCCAGAAAGAGATGCTCGCCGAGATCCTATCCGAGTCCGACAAGATGACGAAGATGGTCGAGGACCTCCTCTTCCTCGCCCGCTCGGACTCCTCCTCCCTCCCGCTCGACCGGGGCGCGGTCTCGGTCGCGGCGTTCCTCTCCACGATAGCCGAGCGGGCCGACACGCTCGCCAGGGAGCGAGGCTCGGAGCTGAAAACGAACCTCTCGGCCCAGGGGATCGTGGACCTCGACCACGCCCGCTTCGAGCAAGCGGTCATGATCCTCGTGGACAACGCCGCCAAATACGCCGGGCAAAGAGACCCCGTGTCCCTCTCGGCGAGCATCTCCGGCGGCACTCTCGTCGTCGAGGTCGCGGACAAAGGGCCGGGCATCCCCGAGAGGGATCTCGCCCACATCTTCGAGCGCTTCTACCGGGTGGACAAAACCCGCTCCCGGAAACTCGGCGGCTCGGGCCTCGGACTCCCCATCGCAAAGACCATAATCGAAGCCCACGGCGGAAGCATCGAAGCGAAAAGCAAACCCGGCGAAGGCACGAACATGTCCATAAAACTCCCCGTCCCCGAAAAAGAATACCTCGTCGCCAAAGACAAAACCCCGCCGTCGAAAACCCGCGCATAGGCTCGCTTCGCTTCGCGCTTGCCGCATTTCAGCCCGCTTTGCTGTCAGCCAGTCAGCTTTCTTTTTCGTGAGCTTCGGCTCTCGAAGGAATCGGCGTTCGCCACGCACCCCGCGATGGGACATCCCCCGGTGCGACATTCCCGCCGGGTGACGCGACCGGACGGGAGCTTTGCGGAGCGTCGCGGAGAATGTGGCTGTGAGCACCCATACCCGGTGTCGGCCAGTCAGCAAGAAACAAAAAGCTAACTGGCTGATACGGAATCCGGGTGAATGGTTCGGAACTCGGTCGGCGGCGGGTTCGGGAGCCGGGAGCCACTCGCTGTCGCTCGCTTCGGAAGTCGCCGACCGACGGCGGAGACGGCTTTCGGGAAGTGATCATCCGGATTCCGTATGACTGGCTGAAATGCGCGGCTCGACGAAGGAGGGCCGCTATATCCCGAAGACGCGCCTTCCGCCTCCGACGAGGAGACGCTCCTCGCAAAGCTCGAGAAGCCCGGCGGTGAAGCGCCGCCTCTCGGGTATGCGCCGGCTTATGTGGATGTGCCGAGCGAGCGTGAGAGCCGCGTATACGCGAACCGCCCCCCGTACCCTCTCCCCCGAAAGCTCCGCGAATCGCGCCTCCATCGCATGCTCGGACTCGATGGAGGCATCCGGGGTTCCGAGCGTCCGCATCGAATGCTCCGTAACGTGCGCGATGAAGTTCCCGATGTCGAGGGCGGGGTCGCCTCCGCAATAAAGGTCGAAGTCGAGGAGACGGAGCTTTTCCCCGTCCACGAGGATTTGATCCGCGTAGAAATCCCGGTGTATCGGAACCTTCTTCGGCTCCGGAACCGATTCCCCGAGACTCCGGCACGCGGCGAGGATGCGATCCACGCGCCCCCTCCACCCCGGCTTCTCCTCCGAGACGAGCGGCAATCTCTCGTGGAGGATGCGAAGCTCGTCGTCCATCGTGTGCGGCTTCCGGAGGGGCGCGACTCCCCGAGTATGAAGCTCATGCGCGAGTTCGGCGACGCCCCTCGCGAGTCGTTCCCCATCCGGCCCCGCGAGCATCTCCGTCGCCATGGTGCCCGGCTCCTTTTTCTGGAGCCACATATGGAGTTCCGGAAACTCCCCGAGAGGCCGAGGCACGGCGAAGCGGCCTCCGTCATCGAAGCCCCCTTCCCAAAGCCCCCGCTGAACGATGTGGCTCTTCGCGTCCACCCCACGCGCCCGAACCTTCCCGATGACGGTGAGGAAACTTTCGCCTCCGGACATCTCGCCATCGTACTCGATGAGGCCCGCCCCGCTCCGGGGAGCCTCGCGGTGAAGCGATCCGTCTTCGGACACCTCGATGTCGTACTCGATGAGGCACCGTTTCCCCGGCTTGTGGCGAACGACCCGGATCCCCGCGAGCCGCAAAGCGGGCCGCTCCCTTCGGTCGCTCCGGGGAGTCGGGAGTGGGGGGTCGGGAGTGGGGAAATTCTCGGCTCGCTCTTCTCGGGTACTTTCGCCTTCCAGCCCGACGGACTCCCGACGGTTTCGAGCGGAGTCTTCGGAAGCGGAGGTTTCGTCCCTCGACACCTCCGACTTCCCCGATTCCCGAAGCGAGCGAAACGGAGCGCCTCCCGACTCTCGGCGATTTCGAGGAGAGGCTTCGTCGGCTGAGATTTCGTCCTCCGACTTCCCCGACTCCCGAAGCGAGCGGAGCGACGCGACTCCCGACTCCCGACTCCCGGTATTTAGGAATGGGGCGACGGCTTCGTGGAGACGCGCCTCCATCCCGGATGGATCTAGGGCGGACGCGAGGAACGGCATCGCCGGGTCCTCGGCGGCTCTGAACGGGCCGTGTACGGCGGGGGGTTTCACGCTTCTCGGCGGCTGACCGGACTCGTTGTCATGCGCTCACCGGGTATGCCGTCTTGAAAAGCTCCTCGGAGCGGCGAAGTATGCCGTCCGTGATCTCCGGCCATTCCGGCTCCCGGCTTCGGAATGGATGCGGCGCGAGCCGGAAAAGTCCGACCGCCGTATAAAACCGAACCTTCTCGGGGGACGCTTTCCCGCCATACGCCCGGTACCCTTCGAGGAGGGCATGCGCGGCGGGGGCGACCGCGCCGCGCTCGAGCCGGCTGCGCATAACGTCCTTTTCGAGGTGGGCGATGAAAAGGCCGAGGTCGGCGGCGGGGTCCCCCGAGGCGGCCTCGTCGAGGTCGAGGAGGGTCGCGGCTCCGCCCGAGACTATGACTTGATCCTCATAGAAATCCCCATGGATCGGATGCCACACCGGAGCCTCCCGGACGAGCTTTTCGGCGAGGCTCCCGGCGAGGGAGCGTATTCTGTTTTCCAACTCCGGCGTATTGAAAACGAGCGGCTCGACGAGTTCGGCGAGGGTCTCCGCCTCGACGTTCCGGGGGAGCCGCCGGAGGCCGCCGGGCGGCTGCGAATGAAGCTCCGCGAGTGCGGCCCCGGCGGTTTCGAGGGCGTCCGTCCTCTGTGCGGGATCTCCGATGGCATCCCCGAGCGGATTCCCGTCGCGCCACTCGAAGGCGACGGCGTGATGCTTCTTCGAGCCGCCGATGAGATCCACGACCCGGAAAGGCCCGGTGGTTTTGAATGCCGCGTCGAACGCCCTCGCATTCCGGCGGGTCTTCCAATAATCCACCTCGCGGTACAACTTTATGACCGCCCGAGGCTCGCCGCCCACGGAGATGCGAGCCACATAACGCCGCTCGGGTTTGTACCGGAGGGTTTGCAAATCTCCGTCCCACAATTCGGGGCGGTCCGGGACGAGCCTCTCCACGAACTTCCCGCCCTCCTCCGAGAGCCTCCCGAGCTGCCTCAATTTGTCGTCGTTCGGGAAGAAGGCGACGGCGATGGCCCGGTCTTCGAGGACGATCCTCCCCGGCCCGAGGGAACCCGACGATTTCTCCCTCCTCATCAAAGCGTTCTCGATCTTCACGTCCGCGTCCGGGCCGAAGGTTTTCGCATACACATCCACTTCCCGGCCACCGACCGAGATTTTGTACGCCGCGAGGCAGTTCGTCCCCGGCTTGTATTTGAGATACACGACCCGCGCCGAACCCGGCTCGATGTCCTCCGGGACGTGGGGCCGTATCGCCTCGACGAATGCCTCCGGGTCGAGGAGGGTCCGGAGTTCCGGGAGGGCGGTGTCGCGCCGGATGAGGTTCTCGTCAGCCGACGACAGCACGGCTTCCCCCCTTCTCCTCGGCCCGCTGGAGACGATACAACTTCGCGTACCGCCCGCCTTCCCTCATAAGCTCGGCGTGGGAGCCGCTCTCGAGGACGCCCCCGCCCCCGATATACATCACCCGGTCCGAGCGCGACGCGAGGCCGAGGTCGTGCGAGACGAGGAAGGTCGTCCGTCCGACGGCGAGGTTTTCGAGAGCCTCGACGACCGCCTTCTCGTTCTCCTCGTCGAGGCCGACCGTCGGCTCGTCGAGGATGAGGATGGGGGCTTCCCGGACGGCGGCGCGGGCGATGGAGATCCTTTGCCTTTGCCCGCCCGAGAGGCTCGCGCCGCGCTCCGAAAGAACCGTGTCGTATCCCTCCGGGAGCGACTCGATGTATTCGTGGATGTTCGCGAGCTTCGCGGCGGCTTCGATCTCCTCGTCCGTCGGGGCTTCCGCTCCGTATGCGATGTTCTCCCGGATGCTCGCGGCGAAGAGGAGGCTGTCTTGCAAAACCACGCTCGCCTGCGTGCGGAGCGACTCGAGCGTGTACTCGCGGATGTCCTTCCCGTCCACGAGAACTCTTCCTTCTCCGGGGTCGTAAAGTCGAAGAAGGAGATTCGTGAGCGTGGACTTCCCGTTGCCCGAAGGCCCGACGAGCGCGACCCGCTCCCCCGCCCCGACCTCGAAGTCCATCCCCGAGAGGACTTTTTGATCCGGCTCGTATGAGAAATGGACGTTCTCGAAGCGGACGGAGCCATCGAGGGCCGGGGCGGGCTTCGCGTCCGGCGAGTCTTTTATGTCGGACTCGCGTTCGAGGATGTCCACGATGCGCTCTCCGGCGGCGGTCGCTTTGGCGATGCGTCCAGTGTATTTGGCGAAGTCCTTTATGGGTCGGAAGGCGTTTTTGAGGTACGTGATGAACACGACGAGATCTCCCGGCGAGAGGCCGCCCGAAAGCACGAGGCGCGCCCCGAAGAACAAAACCAGCGCGGTCGAGACGGCGATGAGGACGTCGGCGGTCCGCTCCATGCGGGTTGCGAGGCGTTTCGCCTGGACGTCCTCGGTCATGCTTTTCTGGTTCTGTCCGCCGAAAGCGTCGTTGAAGCGGCCTTCGAGCGAGAGGGCTTGAACGAGCTTGATCGCCCCGATTGCCTCGGCGGCGGTCGCGGCCATGTCCCCCTGCCGCTTCTTCGTCCTCCGCGACACCCCGACTATTTGCTTCGACAAACGAACCGTCGAGAGATAGAAAAGCGGGAGGATGACGAGTGCGATCATGGCGAGCTGCCAGTTCAATATGAGCATCACCGCGAGCATCCCGAAGAGGACGAGGAAGTTCCCGAGGAACGGCATGAGCGAAGTCACGACCGCGTCGCGCATCTGCCCGACGTCTGTGATCATCCGCACCGTCAAATCCCCGCCCCGTGCCTTTGTATGGAACGAGAGCGAGAGTCGCTGAAGGTGCTTATACAAATCCCCGCGGACTTCGGCGAGGACCCGGTTTCCGATGATCGCGAACCCGATGGTGCTTATGTACGCGCAAAGGGCCCGCATGCTTATGACCACAACCACGGCTATGGCGCAAAAAAGAAGGAGATCCATCGGCGAGAGCGCGTCTATGAAGCCGATGCCGCTCCCGCCCCCGGATGCGTCGGTGACGATGACCCGGTCGAGGATGAAAGCCAGCGGCCACGGCTCGAGGAGCCGGAAGCCGACCTCGGCGAAGAGCGCGGCGAACGAACCCCCTGCGAGCGCTTTGTGCTTCCCGATATACGGCCTGAAATGAGGGAGGATCCTCCGCAGCCCCGGCACGGACTTCCGGAGATTTTCCGGACGCTCCCGCTTTATCCTCCACCCCGCCACGTTCAAACGCCTCCGAACTGAATTTCATCCTGGGAGCGCAGGCATCCTGCCTGCAAAAACATCCGCCTCATGCGGGCAAGATGCCCGCGCCCCCGGAAAATTCCGAAGCTCGGATCGGACATGCTCAAACTCTCGCCTCCACGCTTCGTCCGGCGGCGAGGCCGACCCCGGCGAGGCCGAGAACCCTCCCGGCGACCGCGTCCCATGTGTGGTCTTTCATGACCTTCTCGCGGGCGTTATTTCCCAGACGGGACCGGAGCGGAGCGTCCCGCCGGAGATGTCCGAGGGCTTCGGCGATGGCGATGGGGCTTCCGGGGGAGGTGAGGATGCCGTCCTCGCCGTCGGAGATCAAACCATCAAGCTGCCCGATGCGACTCGCGACGACAGGGAGTCCGGCAGCCATGTACTCGTAGACTTTGAGCGGCGAGAAATAAAATTGCGACTGCATGGGATACGGCGCCACCGCCGCGTTCATCGAGGCGAGAAGCCCCGGAACCTCCTCCGGCCCGACTGCCCCGGTGAAGTGCGAAGCGCCGGACAATCCACGTTCGGCGAGGCTCTCCTCCATCTCCTCCCGGCCCGGCCCGTCGCCGACTATGAGGAGCCGGACGTTCGGTTCTTCTTTATGGAGGAGTTCGAAGGCTTCGACGAGGGCGGGGAGTCCGTGCCACGGTTTGAGCGTCCCGACGAACCCGACGGTGAAGGCGGGGTCCGGCAGCGAGGGCGCGAGGTTTTCGGGGAAGCGTCCGGCGTCCACGCCGTTCGGGGTCGTGTGGATGCGGCCTCTCGCCATCGGCCATCCGCGGAGGTATCCGGCGACCTCGCTCGAGACCGGGAGGAGGGCCGTCGCCTTTCCGAAGGCGTGTTCGGAGACCCGAACCGCACCGACCCGGTCGGTGAGCTCGCGGTGGAGGGCTTGCTCCTCGATGAGCGGAGAGTTCACTTCGAGGAGGCCGGGAATATCCTCGTCCGCCGCATACTCCATCCCGGCGAAGCTCCACAACGAATACCGCTCGTAAACCACGTCGAACG
>JACDAJ010000101.1 GCA_013695475.1 Rubrobacter sp.
TCAGCCATCAGCTATCAGCCGTCAGCAAAAACGCCCGTATCCGAATTCGCCACCCGATTTCGCAGCGGGTTCGGATTTCAAACGCTTCGATGGGCTATGGGAAACGAAGTCGAAAAATAGGTGCGCCCAAAAAGCTGACGGCTGACGGCTGATAGCTGCGAGCGAAGCGAGCTACCCTCGCATCACTTCGAGAAATGCCCGGAGATGCGCCGAGTCGTCGTCCCTCCGCCACGCGGCGGCGAGCTTCAAGATCGGTGATGGCTCGGTGAGCCGCTTGAAAACCACGCCGGGCTGGAAGACGGCCACGAGTGGTTTGGCGACTATGCCGACCCCGACGCCGGAGGCGACCATCCGGTACGTCGTCGCCCCGGAGTAAAGTTGCGGCTCGTTTCTTTGGACGAGGTTCGGGACGAAGCCCGCCTCCCGGCAGCATTCCACAACGTAGTCGTAGCATTTCGGGTGGAAGCGCCGCGAGAAGAGGATTATCCGCTCCCCCGAAAGCTCGCTCATATGGACTTCGTCGCGGTCGGCGAGCGGATGGTCCATCGGCATCGCGGCGACTAGCTCGATGTCGAGGACGACTTCGCTATTCAAAGCCTCGTCCTCCACAGGCGCGAGCATGAACCCGACATCGAGGTCACCGTCGCGAAGAGCGTCCACTTGCTGCAAAGTTTGCTGGAGCGTGAAAAGCTCCTCTTCTTTGAGTTCGATGTATGGATACAGCCGCTGGAAATTTTGCAAAATATGCGCCACGGGCGTGTGGTTCGCATACTCCGGGAACCCGACCCGCAGATAACTTTCCTCCGCCCCGCCCGCCTCGCGGGACGCCCGCGTTGTCTGATCCACTTGTACGAGAATTTTGCGAGAGCCTTCGAGGAAAACCTTCCCCGCGTCCGTGAGCGAGATGCCATTCCCATTCCTCACGAACAATGAAACGCCAAGCTCCGTTTCGAGCTTCCGGATTTGCTGGCTCAAAGCGGGCTGGGAGAGATAAATCCTGCCCGCCGCCCGGCTGAAATTTAGCTCCTCGGCGACCGCCACGAAATACCGTATGTGCCTGAGTTCCATAAATCGTCTTCGATTGTATGACACATGATCGGCGACTTGAACACACCCGCCCACTATTCTCGAATCGAATATACAGCCATAAGCCGCGCTTATGGGCGGGATGGTGAAATGTATTGGACGTGGCGTATGCGAGAACTTAGATTCCGGGCATGGAAAAAAACTACGAAGTCATCGTCATTGGTTGTGGAGGACTCGGTTCGGCGGCTCTTTACCGCCTCGGAAAGGAGATCGGCGCCTCGGTTCTCGGCATCGAGCAATTCAAGCTCGGCCACTCGCGGGGCGCTTCACAGGATCACTCACGCATCATCCGCCTCGCCCAACACCAGTCGGAGTACGCGGCTCTCGCCCCCCACGCATACGCCGCATGGAACGAGGTCGAGCGCGAATCGGACGTGAAATTATTGACGAAAACGGGCGGACTCGTCATAGACGCGGTCGCCGAGCGCGACGCGGCGAATACCGGAACCCGCAATATTGACGGATACGTCGCGGCCTTCGAGGAATTCGGCTTCGACTATGAGCTTCTCGACGCCGACGAGCTTACGGGACGGTGGCCGCAATTCCACCTCGAAGGCTCCGAACGCGCGATCTTCCAAAAAGACTCCGGCATCGTGGATGCCGGAAAAGCGAACGCCACCCACATCGCCCTCGCCCGCGCCCACGGAGCGGAAATCCTCGAAGAAACTCCCGTACGCTCCATCCGCCCGAGTGGGAACGGCGTCGAAGTCACGACCGACCACCGGACTTTCTTCGCGGACCGCGTCGTGGTGGCGAGCGACGCATGGACGAACGACGTCCTCGAAGGAGCGGGAGTTCGTGTGCCGCTCACGGTCACCCAAGAACAAGTTACGTACTATGCGACGCCGAACCTCCACGAATTCTCGACGAACCGTTTCCCGGTTTTCATGTGGCACGGGGAGCATAATTTCTACGGGTTCCCGGTTTACGGCGAAGTCGCCACGAAGATGGGGCAACATATGGGCGGATTGCCTTCGCCGGTGACGGGGGACACGCGGACTTTCGATCCGGACCCGGTCCGCCAGCTTCGATACCGCGAGTTCCTCGAACGGCGAATACCTGGCTTCCTCGGGCCGGAGATGTACACGAAGACGTGCCTTTATACCGTGCCGCCGGATCAGAATTTCATCCTCGGGGCATTGCCGGACCACCCGCAAATATCCGTCGCGGTCGGGGCGGGTCATGCGTATAAATTCGCGGCTCTCATTGGCGACATCCTTCGCGACCTCGCGATGGACGGGGAGAGCCGATACCCCATCGAGGCGTTCCGCATAGACCGGCCCGCGCTCACCGACCCCGCCTTAGCGCAAACCTTCCACGTATAAGGAAAGACGCCCATGAACGACCTCACGAACCTTTTGCAAAAACGGACACCGGGAAAGAGCCTCCCCCGCGAGTTTTACCTCGACGGCGACATCTTCGCCGAGGAGATGGAGCGGATCTTTTACGCGAACTGGCTCTTCGCCGGATCCTCGTGTGAGATCCCGAACCCCGGAGACTATTTCACCCTCCCCGTCGGAGAGGAGTCGCTCATAATCATCCGCGACAAAAACGGCGAAGCCCACGCCCATTTCAACGTGTGCCGCCACCGAGGCTCGAAAATAGCCACCGAAGACCGCGGATGCGCGAAAGCGCTCGTATGCCCGTACCACCAGTGGGTATACGCCCCCGACGGAAAACTAACGAACGCCCGCCTCATGGGCGACACCTTCCGCCCGGAGGAGTACACGCTTCGAAAGGCTCACATCCGCGAGGTCGCGGGTCTCATCTTCGTGTGCATAGCCGAGGACGCGCCGGACTTCCAGCCGATGCTCGAAGCCATCGAGCCGCAACTCCGACCGCACGGTTTGGATCGGGCGAAAGTCGCCGCCCGCCAAACTTACGAGGTTCGGGCGAACTGGAAGGTTCTCGTCGAGAACAACCGCGAATGCTATCACTGCCGCGTCAGCCACCCGGAGTTTTGCATGTCGAACTACGACCTCGGACTCCCCGGCGACGCCCGAGGCGACGCGGAATATTATTCGCTCCTCAACCGCGAGTA
>JACDAJ010000104.1 GCA_013695475.1 Rubrobacter sp.
GTCGCGATGACGGGCTTCCCGAGGTGCATCGGCTCGGCCATCGTGAACCCGAAGCCCTCCGAGCGGTGGAGCGACACATAACAATCGCAACCCGCCGCCATCGCATTCTTCTCATCGAACGAAACATACCGATCCACGATATGTATGTCGGGATGTTCGGAGGCGGCCTCTTCGAGCATCGCGGCCTTCTCGGGATAATGCTCGCCGTTTATGGACTTCACGACGAGCGAAGCCCCGGAGCCGCCATTCGGGAACGCCTTTTTGAAAGCCTCGACGGCGGCGAGCGGGTTCTTCCGCTCGAAGACCGAGTGATAGTCGAAGCTGAAAAGGAAGAGGAAACCTTCCGGGAGTCCGAGTTCGCTCCGGCTCATCTTCTTTATCTCGGGCATCGCGAGCGGGACGGTCATCTTCACGACGGGAATGGGCGAGACGCGCGAGACGGCGTCGGCGACGTGGTGCGAGCCGACCCATACCTCGTCCACGTAGTCGAACGCTTTGTCGAAACGCGCCGGGAACTCGCTCACTTCCCACCACCACATGCCGACCGAGTACCGGTTTTGGAAAAGCTCGAGTCCGGCGTGGGCGGCGAAATCCGGGAGCGCGTCCGCGTTCACGCATATGAGGTTCACTGGGTGGGCCGGGGAAACAGAGTCGGTCGTATAGTCGTGTCCCTGTCGGCTGTGCGGGGTTTCGATGCCGACGGTGGCGACGGGGATTCCTTGAGTTTGCGCGGCCTCGGTCATTTGGCGGGCGACCTCGCCCACCCCGAGCTCGCTCCGGAAGTACCCCGCGACGTTCATGCCGATGGAGGCTCCGAGCCTTTGTATATTCCCGTTCTCTTCGAGGGCGGGGTGTTTTTTTAGTGGGATCTCGAGTCCGCCGTGGGTTTCGGCCCATTCGAGGAGATCCGCCGCGTCCGGCCCTTCGAGGCTCGGGAAGGCGGAGCGGAGATCCGGGCGACCCTCGTATATCTCATACAAATACCGCGTGACGCCATGCTCGCCGCCCGCCTTCGCGGGTTCATTCAGCCACGAGACGAAGCGATCCGCGCCTTCTTTCGTGAAAATTCCACCCTCGAAAACGCCTTCTTTCAAACCCTCGCGGTAAATCCGGTGCATCCCCGAGTCGAGCTTCACGCCGTTCGGGAGGACGCTGTACGTATACGTCCATCCCCTCGCCGTCTCGAAACCGTTTCTGAGAAGAGAGTCGGCATACGAGTCGCACAGTTTCGAGAGGGCGGAGCCGCGCTTGAATTTGATGCGGCTTTGGTGCTTGCTCAAACTCCCCCGGTCATCTGGCGAAAACCCGGAGAAGTGGAAGAATTTCAGCGGCTCGCCGTTCACGAGGAACTCGCCGCTCTTTTCCTTCACCTCGCGTCCGTGGAGGTTCCAGTATGCGACGTTGTATCCGGGGTCGGTGAGAACGTGGAAGCCCGGCATCACGCCGTGGGCGAAATCTATCCATCTTTGATCCACGAAGTACCCGAGTTCGGGGGCGACGATGCAATCGGTGGCGAGGCGTTCGGCCCACCAGTCGAGGAGGGCGAGGGAGCGTTCCGTGTTTTCGAGTGCGATGAAGCCGAGGTTGTACGTGCCGGCGATCATGATATCCGCCTCCGAGGGCTTCTCGCCGTCGCGCGGCATCGGCGACGTAACGTGCGGTATGAGGACGAGTTCCTTCTCTTTTATGAAGCCCTCCATCCCGTCCATCCGGTCGAATATTTGAATGTCCGGGTCGAAATACACGATCCGCTCTTCGCCCCGGTCTTTCATCAAATGGGCGAGGAACCACGGCTTCACCGCCGTCGAGAACTCGACCACGTCGTAAATGGAGATCATATGCTCGAAGTCGTCGAGGCCGATGTCGGTCGGCCTCACAAGCTCGAAGGGTTCCTCGGAGGGGTTTATGTACCCTTCCGTCTCGTCCACGACGAGGACATAGCATTTCCCCTCGGGATAGTGGTCTTTATAAGATTTCGCCAAAGTCCGGGCGTGGGCGACGTAGTTTTTGGCGACGATCGTGCAAATATTCACGGGCCGCCGACCCCGTCCGGGCGCGGCCCCGCCGATTCTGGAAGATGCTTCTGGAAAAAAGACAATGTTCTCACCGCTGGTTTCGCTTTGCTTTCAGCGGGCGCGGCGAACCGCCGCCGACCGCCATTCGGAGGGAGAATATAGAGGATGCCCCACAATGTCAATCGAGCGGGGATCCGACAAAGCACCCCGTCTTCCGGCGGCGCATCGCCTCTTTTGATAGCTTTCCAACCATGAACCCCGAAAGCCCCGCGAGCGGACGAACGGAGCGAGCCGGAACGTCGGGAACCCCCGCGAACCCCGGACGGACGCTATGAAAATACTCCTCACGGGCGCGACCGGCCTCCTCGGGGGCGCGATGGCGGAGGCGTTCCCCTCGAACAAACATGACCTCCGGTGCCTCGTCCGCGAAGACAGCCCGAACGCCCCGCGCCTCGACGGGAAAGGCGTGGAAATCGTCCACGGAGACACCCGCTCCGAAGCGGACCTCCGCCGGGCGTTCTCCGGGGTGGACGCGGTGGCGCACGTCGCCGGGATCGAGTACGCCCCGACGGTCGTGTCGGCGATGCGGGCGGCGAAAGTCGAACGGCTTCTCGCAGTTTCTTCCACGAGTTTTCATTCGCGCTTCGAGTTCCGTTCGCGCCCGAAAGTCGAGATGGAGGCGGTCGTGAAAAGGAGCGGGCTTTCGTGGAGCATCGTCCGACCCACGATGATCTACGGCTCCGAACTCGACAAAAACGTCCATAAACTCCTCCGTTTCCTCGACCGTTCCCCCGTCTTCCCAATGTTCGGAGACGGCGAAAACCTGTGGCAGCCCGTCTATTTCGAGGACTGCGCGAAGGGCGCGTGTGAAGCTCTCGTCCGCGAAGAGGCGATCCACGAAGCATACGACCTCCCCGGCTCGCGCCCGCTCACATACAACGACCTCGTGAAAACCGCCGCCCGAGCGATGGGGACGAATACGCGCATCGTCCACCTTCCCATCGAGCCGGTCCGCCGCGGCCTCGAACTCGCCGAGAAACTCCGGCTTCCGCTCCCGGTGAAGTCCGGGCAAGTCGTCCGGCTCCGGGAGGACAAAGCATATCCGTACGGGAAAGCGGAAAGGGAACTCGAATATTCGCCGCGCGCTTTCGGGGAGGGCGTCGCAGCGGAGGTCGAGCGGCTTCGGGGCGTCGGGATGGTGAGGGGATGAACGTCGCTATGCTACGATTCTCCGCATGCGGGCGTCGGTTTTTTATAATGTGGTTACATGTGGGGGAGGGGCGGTGATCGAAGCTCTCATAAAGCTCCTCGACGACGCGGGCATCCGTTATTGCGTCATCGGCGGACAGGCCGTGAACTACTACGCCGAGCCGCTCGTGAGCCTCGACCTCGACCTCGTGGTGGCGACCGAGAAACTCGATGAGGCGGAAACGCTCCTCGCCGAACATTTCGAGGTTCGCCGTTTCCCCCACAGCATGAACATCACTCCGGAACAAAGCGACCTTCGCGTGCAAATTCAGACCGACCCGCGCTATGGTGATTTCGTGGAGCGGGCGAGGCCCGGCGAAGTCCTCGGAATTCCGATGTCCGTGGCGGACAAGCGCGACCTTTTGCGGGGCAAAGTATGGGCGGCGGGCGATTCTTCGCGCCGGGCGAGCAAAAGGCAAAAAGACCTCGTGGACATCGCCCGCCTCATCGAAGGCGACCCCGCCCTCGAAACCCTCGTCCCCCCGGAAATAATGCGCCGCATCGAATCATGACGCCAACGGTGGCCGCCGCCCGCGAAGCGTCGAAAACCATTCGAGAGACGTCGGGCGAAGCGTCGCCGTGACCGGAGCCGTCATTTCCGGTGGAATCGCCTTCCTCGTCGCGGGTTCCCTCGTGCCGCTCCTCGTGCGTTTCGCGGTTGGGCGGAACCTCCTCGATGTCCCGAACACGCGAAGCTCCCACGATGTGCCGACTCCGCGCCTCGGTGGTGTCGCGGTTATTTCGGCGACGTGGCTCGGTGCGATCTTCTTCGGCCTCGAAGGGGCGTGGCCGCTCCTTCTCGCCGCGACCGCCGTGGGCATCGTCGGCCTCGCGGACGACTTTCTCGACCTCCACTTCGGTGTGAAGGCGGCGGCGCAAATGGCCTCCGCGGCCGCGCTCTTGTTTTTGTATCCGCCGGAGCTTCTTTCGGAGGCCCCGATTTTGCTCGCGCCATTTGTTTTTCTTGTCGGGGGTTTGTGGGTGTCGGCGGTTTGCAACGCATACAATTTCATGGATGGGATAGACGGCATCACGGGCGGGGTCGCGCTCGTCGGCGGGCTTTTCCTTTTCGCCCTCGCCGGGGATTCGGGGGCTTTTTTGCCCGCTTTCGTCGGGGCGGTGGCGGGTTTTCTGGTTTGGAATGTGAATCCGGCGTCCATTTTCATGGGGGATGCGGGGAGCTATTTCGTCGGGTTCGCGCTCGCGGCGGTCGCTTTTTATGCTCCGGTGGGGGGAGCGTGGAGTCCTTTGGCTTTCTTCGCGTGCGTCCTCGTTTTCGCGCCGTATTTGTTCGACACGGCTTTCACTATATTTCGGAGGCTTCGGGGCGGGGTCGGACGGAATATTTTTTCGGCGCATCGGGAGCATATTTATCAGCGGATCACACCCGAGACTTCGATGCACCGGCGCACGAGCAATCTTTATTATGGCCTCGCGGTCGTCTCGGGTTTCGCGGCGATGCTCGCTTCGAGAGGCGGAGTGTTTTTGGTTTACGGGGTTTCGCTCGCGGTCGTTTGCTGCGTTTTCATGTTCGTTTTGCCGCGCATCGTCCGAACTGGAAAAGCGGATGAGACTGGATAGAACGGCTCTTTCGGACTAGAATGGCGTGCATGAGTATGGGAAGAAACTCGCGGATAGTCGGGTGGATACGGGGCGTTTTGGAGCGTCTGGCGGCGGGGATCCAACGTACTTTCCAGCATTCGCCGCCGTCTTTCAGGCGCGGCGCGGCGATGATGGTGGACGCCGCGATCGTCATCGAGTCGTTCGTGGTCGCGCTCCTCTTCCGCTTCGATGGGAACATCGAGCTTCCTTTCCGGTTCTCTTTCTGGCCGTTCGTCCTCGCTTCCGCCGTTCTCTTCGTCCTCCTCCTCCGGGCGAACGGGGTTTACCAAAGTATTTTGCGGTATACGGGGATTTACCAGGGGGTGCGAATAGCGAGCGCGACCTCCATCGCCACCGGAATTCTCTTCCTCGCCGACTTCGCCATCGGGCCGGACGGCGTCGGATTCATGAATTTCAACCCGGTCCCGCTCTCCGTCGTCCTCATGGGCGCGGTTCTCGCTTATTTGCAACTCGTCGCCGTGAGGCTTTATCCGAGGGTTTTCTATGAGCTTTCGCTGCGTGAGATCGGTCGTCGGAAACGGACGGCCATTGTCGGGACGGGCGAGCAAGGCGTCGCCCTCGCCGGACACATTTGGCGGACGGCGGCGATGGAGATGCAGATCGTGGGTTTCGTCGCGGAGGACTCCGAGGACGTCGGGAAGCACATCGAAGGTGTGTCGGTCGTTGGGACGGTGGACGATATTGAGAAGGCCATCTCCGAGAACGGCGTCGATCAAGTCATAATCGCCACCCCGCAAGCCAGCCGCGAGCAAATTGACCGGATCTGGCGCACGTGCGTGAGGGCCAAAGCGGAAGTCAAAGTCATGCCCGACCTCGGGGAGCTTTTGACGGAGGGGACTATACGGCTCCGCGACATCCAAATTGAAGACCTCCTCGGGCGTGAACCCGTGGACATAGATTTGGACGCGCTCTCGGAGTACGTGAACGGGAAGCGAGTTCTCGTTACGGGGGCGGGAGGCTCCATCGGGCGGGAGCTTTCGCGGCAGATTTCGAGGCTCGGGCCGTCGCGGCTCGTGCTTCTCGACCGGGACGAGAGCGGGCTTTATTATTTGAACCAGGAACTTCGGCGGGAGGAGTTCCACGACGCGGAGATCATGGTCGGCGACGTTACGGTCTCCGAGCGGCTCTCGTTCATCTTCGAGCGTTTCCGGCCGCAACTCGTGTTCCACGCCGCCGCATACAAACACGTCCCGATGATGGAGCTTCAAGCGACGGAGGCCATTTTCAACAACGTCTTCGGGACATTGAACGTGGCGAGGAGCGCGGGGGCGTATGGGGCGGAGAAGTTCATAAACGTCTCGACGGACAAGGCCGTCCATCCGGCGAACGTGATGGGTGCGACGAAGCGTCTCGCGGAGATGATCTCACGCGACCTCTCCTCCGAATACCCCGAAACCGTCTTCGCCTCGGTGCGTTTCGGGAACGTGCTCGGGAGCCGGGGTTCGGTGATACCGACGTTCCGCCAGCAGATCGAGGCGGGCGGCCCCGTCACCGTCACTCATCCGGACATGATCCGGTACTTCATGACGATTCCCGAAGCTGTCTCCCTCATTCTCCAAGCGGGTTCGATGGCGGAGAGGGAGACGGGGTACGCGACGTACATGCTGGAGATGGGTCGTCCGGTGCGGATTATGGAACTCGCGCAGAACATGATCGAGATAATGGGTGCGACGGACGTTCAGATAAAGTTCGTCGGGCTGCGTCCCGGCGAGAAGCTCTCGGAGCAGTTGTCGGAGGACGGGGAGAAGCAGCTCGAGACATCGCACGCGATGGTGTACCGGCTCACGACTCCGAAGGAGGAGGAGAAGCTCTCCTCGGAGGCGTTCATGTCGCTCGTGGACGGCATGGTTCACGAATCGAAGAGCCAGGAATCGGAGAAGGCGATGAAGCTGTTGAAAAACGCGCTCCCGACGTACTCCGAGGCGGCCCTCGAGGTTCCGGAGAACGAGCGCCGCTCTTTGTGAGCGGCCCGCTTCGCTTAGCTCGCGCTTGTCAGGCGGCTCGCCGTCGGCCCTTTATCCCGAGATAAGAAAGATACACCCCGATAACGAGGTAAATGATGACCATCGTGAGATGTACGGCTGGCGCGGGCAATGTCCCCGCCTGAAGCTCCCCGAGGAAAACGAAGAGCCTCGTAACCCATATGAAGAGCGTGAAAACGCCTATGGCGAGGAGAATCGTGGCTGTCCGCTTCGTGAGCTTCATGCCCGGCCAGTCTACCAAAGGCGAAACGCCGCCATTCGTGAAGCCCGCCACACAAAAGGAAAGCCAATAACCAAAAACCAAAAACCAGGAGCGAAGCGACCTAGCAACATAAAAGCGCAAACGCTATACTTCGCGTAACAACCGAACGGAGTTTGTCGGATATTGCAACAGAAAGTATCTGTTGTTCGGAGCGATCATGGAGGAGTATTTTGGTTGAGTTCAAGAAGCGCACACTCGACGAGGTAAAGCAGCTCAGCATCGAGGACGCCGTCGAGCTTGTTCGCCAGGCGGGCGTCGTCGGGGCGGGGGGCGGCGGATTCCCGACTTATTTCAAATACAAGAGGCCGCAGCCGCGCCTGATCGTGAACTGCACGGAGAGCGAGCCGGGCTATTGGGCGGACAAGCTCGTCCACCGGGACTACTTCGACGAGTTCATGGAGCTCTTCGAGGCGATGAAGGCCATCTTCTCGATCGAGCAAATAGTCATGGGCGTCCACTTCAAGGACGAGGAGTGGTTCGAGCGGTACAAAGAAAACGCGAACGGCCTTTACGACGTCTCGCTCGTCCCGGACAAGTATTCGATGGGCGAGGAGAAGACGCTCATCAAGAACATCTACGAAAAGGACATGTGGGTGCCGAGGCGCATCGAGATGCCCGACGGAGGCAAGCGCCCCGGTATTCCGCCGGACGCCGGACACACCGTGAACAACTCCGAGACGCTTCTCAACATGTACAACGCCCTCTTCCTCGGGAAGCCGGTCACCACCAAGATCATGCAGGTTTTCGGCCCGGACATGGATATTTATATGTACGATGCCCCCCTCGGAGCCTCCGCGACGGAACTCCTCCGGCTCTCGGGCGTGGACGTGGAAGCGGAGGCCGGGAAGCTCTCGGTCATTGACGGCGGCCCGTATCTCAACGAGATGGGCATCGAGTCCCTCGGCGAAGGCGACGCCTTCGTGAGGCGCACCACGAACGGCTTCCTCGTCCTCCCGAAGGGCGTCGCGTCGAAGGAGCACGCCGACATAAAGACGACGCTTCCCGACGAGGGGTTCGTCTCGCTCGTCGGCAAAGTCTCGGGTGTGAACGTGCCGCTCGGCGGGCGCTTTTTGAACCCGGCGACCTCGCTCATCTCCGAGGGCGACGAGGTCGAGTACGGGCAGAAGATCGGGGAGCCTGTGGACGAAGGCTTCTCCATCGGCGCGTGGTCGAGCGCGGCGGGCAAAGTAACCTCCATCGAGGACGAAGTCGTCGCCATAGACTGCGGCGAGGAATTCAAGGAGAGCGCCGAAGCCGAGGCGGAGGCCGAAGCCGCGAGGTAGTTTTTAGCTGTCGGCTTTCAGACGGATTTCGGGTCGGGGATTTCTTCCCGGCCCTTTCTTTATCCCGAAACCATGCGTGGGATGCACTCGCTTCGCGCCGCTTCGTGTGTTTCGGGCGGGGGTGTTCCGGGCCCGCTTTTCTTCGACATTCACTTTCCATCGCTGGATGGGTTTCTCAATGTACTCAATGGGAGGCTTCGGCGGTGAATGCCTCGACGCATCCTTTTCCCGACTTCCGAACGCCATGTTCCGAAGAGGCGCGAGGCGGGCGTGGCTCCCGATTTTCCGGAGCGAACCGACGGCTCGTCAATGTTCCGGGTCAGATTTACCGAAAGCGCGTCGGGTGGGGATTATGTTTTCCCCGCATCACACCGAGTCCGATCGAGGGAATCGGCATCCGCCGTTCCCGCCGGACGGGCGCGTCGCGGAGAATGCGGCTGTGACCACCCGTGCTCGGCATCATTCACGAGGCGACGGGGAGTCTGAAAGGAAAGCGCCGAAGCCTCCCGTCGGATCCACGGGGGGCCGCCGCGCAGGGAGGCGGAAGTGCGAGGGAAGTGAAAGTCGAGAATTCCCCGGACGCTCCGGAGTGAGCGATGCGATGCGACCCCCGAGGCCCGGTTTTTCGGCTCCCGGCTTTTTACTCCGCAGCTTTGCGTATCTCTCGGAGGGCTTCGAGGAGTTCGGCGTCGTTCGGGTCGCGGTCGAAGGGCTTTATGAGGTGGCCGTCGCTGAAAGTCTCGACCATCGCGGGGTGGTCGTCCACGGTGAAGTCCACGCTCACGGGCGGCGGCTCGGCTTTCGAGAAGTATCCGAAGGCGAGGTCGTCCACCCCGACGAACTCGGCGGCCCGCCTCGCGTATCCGCTCCCCGCGCTCGACCATATGTATACGTGGTGGCCTTCGCCTATGAGGGCCTCGAAAACCTCGCGTATATGCGGGCGGGCCATCCCCGCGCCGACGAGCGTTCCCTGAACGTCGAAGAAGACGTTCATGCGGCGGCGTTCGATATCGAATTCATGCACGCCTCGCCTCGGGCGGGGTCGGGAAACTCCCGGCC
>JACDAJ010000111.1 GCA_013695475.1 Rubrobacter sp.
GCGCGGGCGATGGGGAGGCCGAGGCCCGTTCCGCCGCGTCCGCGCTTCGTGGCGTCGGCGAGGTAATAACGCTCGAAGAGCCGGGGAAGGTCTTCGGCGGGTATGCCGGGGCCGGTGTCCTCCACGACGGCTTCGACGGAACCGTCGTCGCGCCGACGGGCGGCCACCGTGACCATGCCCGACGCGGGCGTGTGGTCGAAGGCGTTGTTGAGGAGGACGGCCAGAATTTGTCCGGTGCGCTCCGGGTCTCCGCGCGCGGGAAGCTCATCGGGAACCTGGATGTCGAGCCGCACGCGCGCGGAGTTCGCCCGCGTTTCGAACCTGTCGGCGGCATCGGAGATCACGGCGGTGAGGTCGAAGCCCTCCTCCTCCACCGGGAGCTTTCCGGCGTCGAAGCGGGCGGCGAGGAGGAGGGAGGAGAACATGGAGTTCATCCGGTCGGCCTCGGCGAGGAGGTCGTCTATGAGTTCTTTGTCTTCGGGGTCTTCGAGGCCGCGCTGGAGAACCTCGGCGTTTGCCCGGATCAGGGTGAGCGGGGTCTTTAGCTCGTGGGAGGCTTCGGCGACGAAGACGCGCTGCCCGTGGAAGGCTTCCCGCGCCGGGCGCATCGCCCGCCCGGACATGTACGCCCCGAAGACCATCGCCAGACCCAGCCCGCCGATGCCCAAAATCAAAAGCATGAGGGCGAATTCGTCCACCGTCTCGCGCACGCTTCGCAAGGTTCCGGCGTACTGAATCACCCCGACCACCTCGCCCAATTCTTCCACAGGCATGCTCGCGACCCGGACTTCACCGGCCCGGATCGTCCCGAAGACCGTTTCCTCTTTCCGCAAAGCCTCCCGAGCCAGTTCCGAAGAAGGCAGCCCGAGGGGCGCGGCGAGGGGGTTTTCGCCGACGACCTCTCCGTCGGGCGCGAGTGAGATCCAGCCAAACTCCGAAGAGCCGGCGGCGAGGCTCTCCCGGCTCTCGCCGTTCAAAAGGTTGTCCGCCTGTATCCTCGCCTCCTCGGCGAGCCGCTCGTCTTTTTGGTTTATGAGTTCTTCGTGGAGGGCGAACACGGCGGCCACGCCCAGAATCAGGGTCATGAGCGCGAAGCTGCCCGCGTAGGCGAGAGTGAGACGGATGCGGATGCGGGCCGGGTTTATCATCGGGGATCGAAGGTGTACCCCACGCCGCGCACCGTGCGTATCCGGGAAGTCTCTCCCTTCCGGTCGAGCTTCTTTCGCAGATAGGAAATATAGAGATCCACGACGTTGTCGTAGAGTTCCCTCGAACTCCCCCACACGGTATCGAGGAGCACCGAGCGGCTGAAAACCTGTCCGGGACGCCGGATGAGGGCGGCGAGGAGGGCGAACTCGCGGGCGCTCAGTTCCACCCGCTCTCCGTCGCGCCAGACGGCGTGGCGCGACGGGTCGAGCGTCACGTCCCCGGCGGCGAGGGTTTCGTCCGTCTTTCTCTTCTCGGTCTGCCATCGCGAGAGAACCCGGATGCGGGCGAGGAGTTCGGGGAAGGCGAAGGGTTTGGGGAGATAGTCGTTCGCGCCCGCGTCGAGGCCCTCCACCCGGTCTTCGATCTGGGTGCGTGCCGTGAGCATCAAAACCGGCACGTCCACCTCGGCGGCGCGGAGCCTTTTGACGACCTCGATCCCGTCGAGGTCGGGGAGCATCCAGTCCACGACCAAAAGGTCGAAGGGTTCCGCCAGGGAAAGCTTCATCGCCGAGCGACCATCGGAGGCCGTCTCGGCGGCATATCCTTCCTCGTGGAGTACGCGGGAGATCAAACGCGCGAGGCGCGCCTCGTCCTCCACGACAAGTATCCGCATCATCGCCTCTCCATGCGCCGATTCTACCCGTCTATTTCGTCGCCGGTCGCCGTTTCTGTGAGAACTCACATGAACCCCAAAGACCGTTCACATCTTCGGGACGGAGAATCTCAGTCGAAAAGGAAAAACGAAGCAAAGGAGGACGGCATGGCGTTTCTCGACAGGATAGTGATGGCTACCGATTCATCGGCGGAGGCCGCGTTCGCGGAGCGAGTGGCGACGAGTTTGTCGGTCGTCTCGGGGTCCGAACTTCACCTCCTCACGGTCGGCGACAGCGAGACGGATGCGGAGAAGACGCTCTCCGAGGCGCGTCGGGGCGTCGAGGAAGTCGGAGGAAGAGTCGCGGTCGCGCACTCCGTGAGCGGTCGGGCGGACGACCGGATATCGGCGGTCGCGGAGGATCTCCACGCAAGCCTTATCGTCGTCGGGAATCGCGGACTCGGGGCTTTGAAGAGGACGGTGATGGGAAGCGTCTCGGAGTCGGTAGTCCGCCACGCCCATTGCTCGGTTTTGGTGGTCCGCGATGGGCGGGGGACGGCTCCACTTCCCGAGAAGATCTTGGCCGCCGTGGACGGCTCCGAGGAATCGAAGGCGGCGGCGAACATGGCCGCGGAAGTGGCGGGGGCGGTCGGGGCCGAGCTTCACCTCGTCTACGCGACGCCGATTATCCCGTCGGTGACGTATCCCGGGACGGTGATCACCAAAGGAGCGGAGACGACCTTCGAACACCTCCGGGACAAGGCGCAAGCCGTGCTCGCCGTGGAGGAGGAACGTCTCGGAAACGGAGCCGTGAGCGAAACGCACCTCCTCACGGGAGGACAGCCGGACGACGCGATCCTCGACGCCGCGGAAGACATCGGCGCCGGGCTTCTCGTGGTGGGCAGCCGCGGGTTCGGCGGGGTGCGTCGGACGCTGTTGGGGAGCGTCTCGGACTCGGTGGTGCGCCGCGCCCACTGCTCCGTCATGGTCGCGCGCGGATAGGAAAGGCGGATAGGAAAGGCGGATAGGAAAGGCGGATAGGAAAGGCGGATCGGAGAGCGAAGGAGGACAAAGAAAATGGGGTTCGTCTTCTCGGTAGTGATCGGATTCGTCGCCGGAGTTTTGGCGAAGTGGATCGTGTCCGGCTGGGGGCCGGGCGGCTTTTTCGTAACGCTCCTTCTCGGGGTGGCGGGAGCCGCTCTCGGAGGGTTCGTCGCCGGACTTCTGGCCGAAAGCGGGGCGACGGGGTTCAACGTGGGTTCCGTCGTGGTGGCCGCGTTCGGGGCGATCTCGATGCTCTTTGTTTACAACCTGGTTTCCGCTTCGGAGCCGTGATCCATCCCACCCGCGAAGGAAGGAGAGAAATGCCGAACGACATCGTGGCGAAGCCTCCGGAGACGCTCCGTGAACGCGAGATGAACGGGAATGATAGCGGGCGGCCCGGCGACCGGCGGCAAAGACGTCGCCATCCCGGCGACTTTCGCGGGAGGGGTCGAGGACGCTTGATCGGGAAGAGTGTGTCCGGGCCGGGATGGTTCTGGCTGGTCGTGGACGGCGAAGTCGGGGCGATGGAGGTTTTGACCATCGGCCTCGCCGCGGGCGAGGAAGCGCTTCCGGTCTTCAGTTTCGAGGACGAGGCCGCGATGTTTCTCGGACTCGGCGGGTTCGACGGCGACTGGCGCGTCCGGGTGACGACGGCGGGGGAACTCATCTCGGTGCTTTTCGGCCCGTGCGCGGGCGTGCGCCGGGTCGTACTCGACCCGCTTCCGGCTCCATACGCCGCCTTGAACGGACTCGTGAGCGTGGAGCGGAAAGCCTTCATGGAGTTCATCGAAGCGTCGCCGCGACCGGGCATGGAGTCCGACCGGAAGCCCATCCGGCGATTCGGCGCGGGCGTGGAAGCGGCGACGCGCGCCGGGAGGTGATGGCGTGTGGAGCGATTTATTCGAAGGTGGCGAGACTTGGCGACGCTCTTCGTCGGAGTGTGCATGGCCGCCTCGCCGTGGTTCTCCGGCGCTTCGACGAACGAGGCGAGCTTCGCAAACGCATGGCTCGCCGGACTCTTCGCGATCATGGCGGCTTCGTGGGCATTGTTCGAAGGGGAGTCCCGCTCCGGCACGACGGTGAGGCTCGGGATCGGGGTCTGGCTGCTCGCCTCGCCGTTCGTCCTCGGCTTCACGGAGTCCGGTATGGCGTGGCACGCTTGGCTGTCCGGCGCGATGATGGTCGCGCTGGCCGACACCCCGAGCCTCGCCTTCGACTTGCAAAGCCGACTGCGGGCGAGGAGGCTGAGCCGTCAAATCCATGCGGTTTCCCCGCAGGAGATCGTCGAGTATGTCGCCCCGGAAGAACATTCACCGAACCCCGAACGGCTCAGTCGGCAAATCGTCGAGCGCGCGTGCCGGATCCACCACACGTTGCAAAGCCGACCGTCGGATGCGGAGGTCGAGATGTGCGGCCTGGGCTACCGGGTATGCGCGGATGACATGATCACACTCGTCCGTCTCATTGACAAAGAACTCCCCGAGGCGGGCCTCATTCGACGTCTGCGACTCGTGTTCGCGCGGGCCGGAGCCGCGCGTTCGCTCTCTCGCGTCCGCGGGATGCTGCCCCGGAAGCCGCGTCGCTCCAGCCCGCGCGGTGAAGGAATCGCTTAAAATGTACTCGGGCGGCGCGTGAGGAAGCAGTGAACTGAAAGAGCGATCCGAAAGGAATCGAAAGATGAACGGTTTCCCGGAGAAGATATTGCTTGCGACCGATGGGCTTGTGAGCACGGGCACGGCCGCTCGTGCGGCTGTGGATCTCGCCGAGAAGGGCGGGGCCGAACTGCACATGGTTCACGTATGGACTATGGTGCCGTCCCCCCACGCCAGCGGCTTCATAAGGAGCGGACTCGAACAGATCGGCCGTGACACGCTCGATGAGCAGGCGCGGTGGATAGAGGAGGCGGGAGGCTCCGTCGCCGGGACGAGCCTCATCGAAGGTCGCTCGGTCGAGGGGATCATCGCCCACGCGGAGGAGATTGGGGCGGGACTCGTCGTCGCGGGCAGCCGGGGGATGGGGCGACTCGGGCGCATGGTGATCGGCAGCGTCTCCTCGGGACTCGCCCACCGCTCTCGTTGCCCGGTCTTGATCGTGCCGGAAGGCGAGGAAGTGTGGCCGCCGGATCGCGTGCTCGTCGGCTACGGCTCCTTCGAGGACACACGGCGCGCGGGACTCCTCGGGGCGAGCCTCGCGCGGGCCATCGGCGCCGAGGTCGAACTCGTCGGGGTCGCGGGCGCCGACGCGGAGGAAAAGCTCCGCGACGCCGGACGGGATCTCGAGTCCCGCGCGGATGAGATCGAGGACGCCGTGGGAACAAGGCCGCGGGTGCGCCCGTCCGTCGGCGAAGTGGGGGACGCTGTCCTCGGCCTCGAAGAAGAGAAGCCGACGCTCCTTAGTTTCGGCTCGAAGGTTTTGGGGGGAGCGGGGCGTGTGATCGTCGGGGAGGCTCTCGACCGGGTTCTCAGCAAATCGCGGGGGCCGATCCTGATCACCCCGGAACTCCACCCGGCCTCGAAAGCCCGAGTCCTCGAACGCGAGGAGACCGGAGTTCATGAAGGGCCGGCGATCCTCGTTGCCACCGACGGCTCGGAGGTTTCCCTTCGCGCCGGCGAGTACGCCGCGCGGCTGGCTGGCGGCCTCGGGGCGAAGCTCTTCGTCCTCCACGTCATCGGCGAGCGCATGCCTCTCCACGGGGGCGTCCACTACGGAGAGTTCGTCGAGAGGCTCTCGGAGGAAGGCCGGGAGGCCACCGGGAAGGTGCGGGCCATGGCGGAGAAGGTCGGCGCGGAGTGCGAGGAGATGATCGTCCTCGGCAGGCCGGACCGGGCGATCCTCGCCGTGGCCGATGAGGTGGACGCCGACCCCGTAATCCTCGGAGCCGAAGGCAAGTCGAGGATGGAACACGCCCTCATCGGGAGCGTCTCCGAGGAGGTGCTTCGCCGCGCGAACAGAACCGTCCTCATCGTCGGCGGACACCCCGAGAAGTGACGGACTCGATCCCCGCCTCCCGCATTTTCTAGCCGAAGAGAACTTTCCCGCCCCCATGCCTCGAATGGCCGCGGACGCCCTTCGAGATATTCGGCGAGGGCGTCGAGTCCCCCGTCAGCCGGAGACTTCCGCGAGCGCGCGCTCGATCTCCGCCTCCGAATGCTCGATGTCGGGAAGCTCCCCGGCGAGATACTTCTCGTACGCGGCGAGGTCGAAATGCCCATGCCCGCACATGTTGAAAAGTATGGTCTTCTTCTCGCCCGCCTCCCTCGCCTCCACCACGAGGTCTTTGACGGCCTTTATGGCGTGTGTGACTTCGGGGGCCGGAATGATCCCCTCGACTTTGGCGAACTCGAGTCCGGCCTCGAAAGTGGAGTTTTGTGGATACGCCCGCGCCTCGACGTGTCCTTCATGCACGAGCGCCGAGAGGATGGGCGAGTCGCCGTGGTACCGAAGCCCTCCTGCGTGGATGCCGGGCGGGACGAACGAATGCCCGAGGGTGTACATTTTCATGAGCGGCGTCGTCCCGGCGGTGTCCCCGAAATCATAGACGAACTTCCCTTTCGTCAAAGTCGGACACGAAGTCGGCTCGGCGGCGATGAACCGGGTGTCCCGGTTCTTCTTCATCTTCTCGCCGAGGAACGGGAACGCGATGCCGCCGAAGTTCGAGCCTCCGCCCGCGCACCCGACGACGACGTCCGGGTATTCCCCGGCCATCTCCATTTGTTCGACGGCTTCCTGCCCGATGACGGTTTGGTGGAGGAGGACGTGGTTGAGAACCGAGCCGAGAGAATATTTCGCGTCGTCGTGTTTCACCGCGTCCTCGACCGCCTCGCTTATGGCGATGCCGAGTGAGCCGGGCGAGTCGGGATCTTTTTCGAGGACGTTTAGTCCGGCATCGGTGAGGTTCGTCGGGCTGGCGTGAACGTCCGCGCCGTATGTTTGCATCATGACTCGGCGGTATGGTTTTTGATCGTATGAAACCCTCACCATATACACCGTGCATTCGAGGCCCATGACGCCGCACGCGAAGGCGAGCGACGACCCCCATTGCCCCGCCCCCGTCTCGGTGGTGAGGCGGCGAACTTCCTCTTCGCGGTTGTAGAAAGCCTGCGGGACGGCGGTGTTCGGTTTGTGGCTCCCGGACGGGGAGACGCCCTCGTACTTGTAGAAAATATGCGCCGGGGTGTCGAGCAGCTTTTCGAGCCTTCTCGCCCGGAAGAGTGGGGGCGGTCGCCAAAGGGAGTAGATTTCTCGGACTTCCTCGGGGATGGGGATGGACTTCTCCGCCGAGACTTCTTGTTCGATGATGTTCGTTGGGAAGATCGGGGCGAGGGCGTCCGGCTCGACGGGTTCCCTCGTCGCCGGGTTCAAAGGCGGATCGAGTCCGAATGGAAGATCTGGGACGAGGTTGTACCAGCTCTCGGGCATCGCCTTTTCATCGAGAAGGAACTTCGTCGTCTCCATGGGCGAACCTCCGGTTCGAGCTTGTCAGCATTTCAGCCTGTCAGCTTAGCGGGTTCGCGTGTTCCGGGCGACTCCCCGGTGCGTCATTCCAAAGTCCGTGCCTGCGCCGGATGCGCCACGAGAAAAATGAAGAGCATCGCCGCGAGCGCCGCGCTTCCATAAAGAAAAGTCCTTCTCGATGTCCGTTCGGTTCGTCCCATTTCCCCCCTCGCTCGTTAAAAAGAAAAACGGGGCGTGGAAGCTCCGCGCCCCGAATGACCATCGTTCTTTTCGACCTTATGGACGCGAGCCGCCGGGCCCTCCGTTTCCGGGGCGGCCGCCACGGCGACGGCGGGCGAACGGCCCCCATATGGCGTATGTGCGGCCGGGGTTCGAGGCGGCGGAGCCTCCTTGCTGGTTCACGAAGAGGGTGTTTCCGTCGGGGGAGAAGCACGCCCCGGCGAACTCGGAGCCGTCGGTGATGGACATGGCGAAGTCGTATATCTCGCCTTGCTGCGTGACGCCCCTTATATATTGCGGGTCGCCGCCGTCCTCGCAGATGAAGATGTCCCCCGTCCTCGGCGCGACGACGATGTTGTCCGGGCTTTCGAGTTCGTCCTGTCCGGGCGACTCGTATATGAGCGTGAGGGTTTGCCTTCTCGGGTCGAACTCCCATATCTGCCCGGCGTCCGCGTCGCCCCCCGACGTGCAGTCGAAGTATATTTTCCCGTTCCCCGTCCACGCCCCTTCTTCGCGGTCGAAGAGGGCGGCTCCTTTGGCGGCGGCCTGGAAACGGATGGTGTCGGTCGGCGGGTCGGGGTCGTCAATGCCCACCCACTCGACCTCGAACGGCTCCCCGACCGGGAAGCCTTTGTCGGTGTTCCGGTTCGGCTCGCCCGTTATGACGAGGGCTTGAAGGCGGCCCGTGCTTTCGGCGAGTTGTCCGGGGCCGTTTATGTTTCCGTCCGGGATGTACCGATAAAAGCACGAGTTTCCGCTTTGATCCTCGGTCTCGTACAAAATCCCGTCCATCCACGCGACGGCTTCATGGACGAAGCGTCCGGCGGCTTTGATCGGGACGGCCCGAACCGGGCCTTCGGCTCCCGCGTCCATCTCGAAGTTGTATCCGTGCGGCTCGGCCCCGTCCTGGAAAACCTCCTCGCACGCGATCCACGAATTCCACGGCATCACACCCCCCGCGCAATTCGTCGAGGTTCCGCCCAAAATGGCATAATCCTCGACGACTTCCCGGTTCCCCTCGACGACGAGTTTCGTGTTCCCGGCATTGAATTGCGGCAATTCGTCGTACCGGAACTCCGGCGGCACGACGACATCCGTCTCGTTTTGCCTTCCGGTGCTTCTCCGGTTCTCGTGGTTTCTTATGAGGATGGTCGTGCCTCGCGGCCCGCGGTACGTTCCCATCGCGTCGAAGTATGTGGGCGTGGGGTTTCCGTCGGACATCGGCTCCCCGGCGCGGGAAATTATTTCATACCGGAAGCCCCTCGGGAGGGCGATGTCTCCCATGTCTTCGAGTTCCCCGTATCCGTCGGTTCGCTCCATCGGCTGGCCGAAAGCGGAGCGGGCGCCGAGCGCGTGGAGCGGCCCCTGCCCGGCCATCGCGCTCCCGACGAGGAACGCCGCGCTCGCGCCCCCCAAGCCCAGGAAATCCCTGCGGCTAAATTTTTGCGGCGCACGCCGCGGCTGACCTTGCGTACTCAAGATTGCCCCCCGATCGTCTTCCGTTTACGGAGAGAGGTATAACAAGAACCGATACGGTTATTGTTTCCGATCCGAAAACTCCTCGTTAAAGGTTTGTTGCATGAGAGGAACGGAGTCGGGAGGTGTCGTCGCTTCGCGTTCCGCTTTGCTCACTTCGGGAGTGGGGAAAGACAAGGAAGCGAGATGTTCGCCGCCGGGGCATCGGGCGGGTTCGGCGGGAGTCTGTCGGGCGGGAGGGAAGGGGGTGGTTTACGCGGCTTCGAATTCCCATTCGGGAAAGCGTTCTTCGAGGGTATTTTTCGCGGAGGCCCATGCGCCGGATGGGATCCCGACGAGCGGAAGCGGCTCCGGCTTTCCGCCTGTGACTTTGTATCCCCACCGGAAGCCGCATACCGGACGAACTATTTTGCCCATCACCGCGTCCGGCGAGGCGGTGAGGAATGCGTCGGCCGTCCACGCGGTGTTTTCGCGCGTCGTCGAGGGCGCGTCGAAGAAAGAGGGATTCGGCCCCCAATAACAATGAGGCGCGTTCGTGTCCGCGAGTTGCGGCGGTTTATCCACCTCGACCGTCTCGTCGTCTCCGCCGCCTCCGATGCGGTACCGGACGATTTGGATCCACGCCATCACCGCGCCGTACCCTTCACCTTCATACTCGACGGTGGCGTGGACGACGGGGAAGCCTTCGGATATCCCATGGTCGTAAGGAAGGCCGAGGAGATGGTATCCCCACCGCTCCGCCTCCTCATTCACCCCGTACTCGACCCGGACGACCCCATCACGACCTCGCATCCGAAAAGGAATTTCGAGGTTCATGGACGTTTTCTCCCCCGAAGCCGCTCGCCCCCGAAGATCTTCCGGCTCACGCTCCGAGATGCTCGTCGAGGAACGCCGCCACCCTCGGATACGCATCGAGGCGGTTTTTGAGCTTCGCGAGGCCGTGTCCCTCGTCTTCATACACGAGATATTCGACGGTTCCGCCGTTCTTTTTGACGCGCTCGACGATTTGCTCGGCCTCGCCGACCGGGACGCGGGGATCGTTTTTGCCGTGGATGACCATGAGCGGCGCGGTTATTTTTTCGGCCTTGTGAATGGGGCTTATGGATTCGAGGAACTCGCGGTCGTTCTCGAGCGAGCCATACTCGGACTCTCGGAGGGCGCGGCGATAACTTCCCGTGTTTTCCAGGAAAGTCACCATGTTCGCTATGCCGACGATGTCCACCGCCGCGCTCCACAAGTCCGGATACTCGGTGATCGCCGCGAGAACCATGAACCCGCCATATGACCCGCCCATCACCGCGATCTTTTCATGGCCGTTCTCACGGAGCCAATGGGCGGCGTGGGCGAGGTCGGCGACGGAGTCCATCCTTTTCTCCACGTCGTCGAGGTGGGTGTATTCCTTTCCGTACCCCGTCGAGCCGCGCACGTTCGGCGCGAGGACGGCGTATCCGCGATTCAATAAATACTGCGTGTTCGGGTTGAAATCCGGCCTTTCCTGAGCCTCCGGCCCCCCATGAACGTCTATGACGACGGGCGCGTTCGGTGTCTCCGGCTCGTAGAAAAAGGCCGGTATTTCCCTCCCGTCGAAGCTCGGGTACCGGACGAGGCGCGGTTTTTTGAAGGTGCTTCTCGGGATGCCCGCCGTCGTGGAGTGCGTGAGTCGCTTCGGCTCGCCTTCCGGGAGTTCCATCGTCCACACGTCGGGGTTCCGGTCGGCTCCGATGTGGGTGAAGGCGAGGCGCGTCGAGTCCGGCGAGAACGCGAATTCCCCGAATACCCCCTCGGGAGCGTCCGGGTCGGGCATCCGCTTTCCGCGGGCGTTGAAAAGCATGAGTTCCGAGTACCCGTCCGCGTTCCGGCTCGCCGCGAGATACCGTCCGTCTTCGGAGAGTTTGACGCTCTCGATGTCCCACTCGCCGGAGGTGAGATATTCGAGTTCGAGGGAATCGAGGTCGAGGCGGGCGAGGCGGAGGAACTCGCCGTCTCGATCCGTGGCGAGGAAGATGCTCTTCCCGTCGGTCGCCACGTTCACGCCCGAGAACTCCGCGTCGCCGTCGTGTGGCGTGAGGAGTGAGGCTTCTCCGGTCGAGAGATCGAGGCGGTACAAATCGTTGTTCACGTTCGAGTGATGCCGCGAAACTATGAGATACGATCCGTCATGCCCCCAATCCGCCACCGAATGGTACCCGGACGCCTCCCATGCCATCTCCGGCTCGCCGATCTCCGGCTCGCCGTCAAGATTTTGCACGTACACGTCGAAGTCCGTGCCGTTCCGGTGCGTCGCGGTGTATGCGATCCGCCCCCCGTCCGGCGAAAACCCCCCGAAATAGTGGATGGCTTCGAGGTCGTCGGTGAGGTTTCGCTCCTCGCCCGTCCGGCGGTCGAGAAAGAGAATTTGCATCCTCTCGTTGCCGCCGACGTCCATCGAGAATGCCATCTTCTCCTCCGTCGGGGAATACTTCGCCCCCGAGACGCGCTCTTCGTAAAACGTGAGTTGCTCGGGCCATCCGCCACTCACGGATACTTCCCACGCTTGCGGGACGCCCGTTATGCTCGTCAAAAAAGACACCCTCCGGCCATCCGGTGAGAAACTTGCGCCGTATGCGCCCCGAATTTTCAAATAGCGACTGAAATCAAAGCCCATGAAACCCCTCCCTCATCCGTTTTTCCAGCAAAACCCGATTAAAGCATAGCCTGACGGTGCCTTTCGATGTTGCGAGGATGTTACGGGAACGTTGAGAAAATAAGTGAACAACCTCACAGGCGCACCATATATTGCGGTTTGGAACAGTTTGCAATTCATTGACACTCTTTGAAGCTCTGTTATTGTGTCCGGCTTGTAATGGAAGCAAGTTATGGGGGGACTTTTGAAGTCTTTTCTCAAGGTATTTTTGGCTGGCGGCGTGACGATGGCGGCGCTTGCCTTTTCGGGAGGCTCGGCTCAGGCCGAGTCGGTAGTGGCGAGCTTTTACGGAGAGGAGCTGGCGGGCAATCCGACGGCGAGCGGCGAGCCGTTCGACCCGAGTGGTTTGACTGCGGCGCATCCCTCGTTGCCGTTCGGGACGCAGGCTGAGGTTTGCTACCAGGGTTGCACGACTGTCACGATCAACGACCGCGGCCCGTTCGTCGAGGGGCGCGGCCTCGACCTTTCGGCTGGCGCGGCGCAGGCCATCGGCCTCACCGGCGTTGACACCGTCGAGTTCAACATCGTCGGAAGCGGCGGCGAGACCGGCTCGACTGGCGCGAGCGGCGCCGACACGGACACGGTCGCCGCGGACACCGCGGTTCCCGATTCGTCTGTCGCGTACGACGCGAACGGGGACGCCTATGATCCGTTCACCGGGCTTTACTACATCGAAGACCCGGTCGCCACGGTCTAAAAAGCCGGGCGGATAGAAAGCCCCGGATCAACCGGGGTTCTCACAGAGCGGGCGCGGAGAAAATTCCGCGCCCGCTTCTCTTTGCCCCGAAGATGATTTCGTCCCGGCGCGCGGCTAAAATCCAGTCATGGCGAAGCACGAAAGATCGGTTTCAGCGGAAAGAGCGGAGAGACTTCTCAAAGAGCTTGTGCGCCGCCATCTCGGCGGCTCGGCGGCGATCCTCTTCGGTTCACGCGCCAATGGAACCGAAAATCGCCGCAGCGACTTCGACATCGCATATATGCCGGGTGAGAATTTCGATCCGATGAGCGTCGTTCGTTTGCGCGAGGACATTGAGGAAAGCAACGTCATATACGATGTGGATCTTGTGGATCTCTCCCGTGTCGAGGAGTCTTTCCGGGAGAAAGTTTTGCGAGAGGGCGTGGTTTGGAAAAACTGAACACCGCGAGCCGTGCCCTCGAAACCCTCGAAAGCATACTCGACGAGCCTTTCTCGGAGATAGTCCGGGATGCGACCGTCCAGCGTTTCGAATACAGCTTCGAGGCGTGTTGGAAATCCCTCAAAGCGTATCTCGCGCAAGAAGAAGGCATCGTTTGCAATTCGCCGAAATCGTGTTTCAGGGCGGCGCTCCGGATCGGCTTGCTCGGCGAAGAGGAGGTCGAGACGGCGCTCGAAATGACCGACGAGCGGAACATGACGTCCCATACGTATATCGAGGCGGTCGCGCGGCGGGTTTACGGGCAAACGCCGAAGTTCGCCGGGTTCATGAGGAGTTTGGTCGAGGCTATGAGGGCGTGGCTCGGAGGCTCGGCTCGCTGACTCTTCACATAATCCCTCCCGGCCATATAATGCGCTTTGGAGATGAGTGATCCGGGAAGAGAGGCTATGGAGCGAGATCTGAGAAAGGCCGAGTTCTTCGAGTCGTTGACCGACGACGAACTCGCCGAATTCGCCGAGGGAGCCGAGCGAGTCTCGTTCGGCGTGGGGGAGGCCATGATCCGGGAGGGCCGCGAACCGGAATGCATGTTCGTCGTCACGTACGGACGAATGCAAGTTTGCAAAAAAGTCCCCGGCGGAGAAAAAGTCATCGCCCGCATCGAAGCCGGAGAAAAGCCGACCGTCGTCGGGGAGCGGGGGATGCTCGCCAAAAGCGGAGCCTCCGCGACCGTGAGGACGAGGGGGCGGGTCGAGGCCATAAAGGTCCGACGCGAGACATTCCGGCGGATGATCCACGATGAACGTCCCGCCGCGTTCAAAGTTTCGTACCGCATCTCACGCACCATCGCCGAGAGGCTCACCCGCCTCGACGAGGAGGTCGTCGAGATGATCCGGGATGTGGAAAGAAAAGGCTCGCCGGACGTGGAGGCGTTCCGCGACCGACTCACAACGGAGTGGACGATTTAAGGGGGAAATATGGACGGCCCGCGACTCGACGAGATCCCATTATTCAAACGCCTCGACCCCGACGAGCGCGCCGAACTCGAGGAACTCCTCGAGCCTTTCTATTTCGACGCGGGCGAGGCCATCTTCGAGGAGGACGGCCCCGAGGGACACTTCTTCGTCCTCACAGCCGGAACCGTCGAAGTCCACAAAAGAGTCCTCCCGAGGCGAAACCAAACCCTCGCCGAAATGTCCGCCCCGACCGTCGTCGGCGAAATGGGGCTCCTCACCGACCCGAAAGCCGCCGCGAGCGTCGTCGCGATGACCTCCGTGGAGGCGTACGGAATAAAGCGCGAGGACTTCCTCCGCATGCTCGACGAAAACTCCATCGCCGCGTGCAAAGTCGTGTATGAAATAGGAAAGACCCTCGCCGAGCGGATGGCGAGGACGGACGACTCGGTGGCGGAGATACTCGCCCGCATCGAGGAGCGCGACAAGAACCTCGACCTCGACGTTTTCCAAGACAGTTTGATGCGCGAGTGGGGTTTGTAGTTTTTACGATTCGAATGGATTGAGGACTTCGACTCCGGTGCGCTCGAAGTCGGGTACGTTCCGGGTGACGACGGTCATGCCTTTGACCTCCGCCGTCGCCGCCATTAGTCCGTCGGCTGCGGGGAGTGGGGCGGGTGCGTTCATGCGTCCCCATTCCTCGGCGATTTCTTCGGTGATCGGAATGATGCGATTTGCGAAGACGCGCCGGAGTTCGGCGAGCCATTTTTCGTATGCCTCGGCTTGATCCGGGTTTCGCGGCTTCAGACGTTCGATGCCTTGCCGGATCTCCCCTATGACGAGGACGCTCGTATACAATTCGGCTCCCCTCACTGCAAGGATCCAAGCCCGAACACCCGCGTCGGCCCTCTCCCGCTTGCGCGTCTCGGAGAGGATGTTCGTGTCCAAAAGATAACTCACGAGCCGAAGTCCACGACCCTCGCCGGAGCTTCGTCGCGCCGTATGTCGAGATCGGGAAGCTCCGGTCCGGAGAGGAGGAAGTCTTTGACCTCGTTGCCGTTTTCGCCGAGAAGGCGATCATAATCTTCCAGCGACACGATAACCGCAACTTCCTCGCCGCGCCGTGTGACGAACTGCGGGCCTTCCGCGAGGCTTCGGTTCACCACCTCGCTGAATTTCTGCTTCGCTTCCTGAAGCTGCCAACTCACGGAACGACTCCTTTCTGTCCATCCTGTCCAGTCGGAATTGTACGATATTGGATCCCAGCGCATGCGAACAGCGCGAACGGTTTCGGCCTTCCGGTTTGAATCCCGGCGATTCATAAGTATCCTAGCGCGGACAAACTATTATTCGGAGGGCGCAAAGGTGCGGGATAATTTCGAGCCGGTCATCATCGAAGACGTATACCCACAACTCGACTGCGGACGATACCCGGTAAAGCGGGAAGTCGGAGACACCCTCGAAATTTGGGCCGACATTTTCAAGGACGGCCACGACAAACTCGCCGCCACCGCGAAGTACCGAACGTCCGGCTCCTCCGAATGGCTCGAAGCCCCGATGCGCCATTTCAACAACGACCGATGGACCGGAACCTTCCCGCTCGAAACGAACGCCCGCTATGAATACACCATCGAAGCGTGGCACGACGAGTTCGCCTCGTGGCGCGACGAAATCGAGAAGAAAGCCGACGCCGGACAAAACATCGAACTCGAACTCGTCGAAGGCCGCGAGATCGTCGAGGCCGCCGCGGAACGCTCCGACGACCCCGCCCTCGAAACCGTCCTCATTCAACTCGACGACGCCACATACTCGGATCGCCTCGAACTCCTCCGCTCGAACGACGTGAGAGACCTCATGTCCCGATGCCCCGACCGCTCGAACTCGACCGTGTATCCGGTGCGCGAGGTCATCGTGGATCGCATCGGGGCGAGATACGCCGCATGGTACGAAATAATGCCTCGCTCGCAGGGAACCGTCGAAGGAAAGAGCGCGACGTTCGCCGACTGTGAAGCCCGCCTCCCCGAGATAAAGGACATGGGCTTCGATGTCGTGTATCTCCTCCCGATCCACCCCATCGGGAAGTCGTTTCGGAAAGGGTCGAACAATACCCTCGAGGCCGGGCCGGACGACCCCGGAAGCCCATACGCCATCGGGAGCGAAGAGGGCGGCCACAAAGCCATCCACCCCGAACTCGGAACCATCGAGGATTTCCGCCGTTTCGTCGCCGCCACCCGCGAACACGGTATGGAGGTCGCGCTCGATTTCGCGATTCAATGCTCACAGGATCACCCATACATAAAAGAGCATCCCGAATGGTTCAAATGGCGCCCCGACGGAACCATAAAATACGCTGAGAACCCGCCGAAGAAATATCAGGACATCGTGAACGTGGATTTTTACTGCGACGACTGGCGGAACCTGTGGAACGAGTGGCGAGACGTCTTCCTTTTCTGGGTCGAGAACGGAGTGAAAATCTTCCGCGTTGACAACCCGCACACAAAGCCGTTCGCGTTCTGGGAATGGTGCATACGAGAGATTCAGAAAGACCACCCCGAAGTCATCTTCCTCGCCGAAGCCTTCACCCGCCCGAAGGTGATGCAGAATTTGGCGAAGCTCGGCTTCTCGCAGTCGTACACGTACTTCACGTGGCGACACCACAAAGCCGAGTTCATCGAGTACCTCACCGAACTCACCCGCGACTCGCCGAAGGAATACATGCGCCCGAATTTCTTCCCGTCCACGCCCGACATCCTCCCGCCGATTTTGCAAGACGGCGGCCGCCCCGCTTTCCAAATGCGCTTCGTCCTCGCCTCGACCTTATCGAGCGTATACGGCATATACAATGGCTTCGAGCTTTGCGAAGGAACCCCGATTCCGGGCCGCGAGGAATATCTCAACTCCGAAAAGTATGAATACAAAGTGTGGGACTGGGATCGCCCGGGGAACATCAAAAACTACATAAAGCGGATCAACGAAATCCGGCGCGAAAACCCCGCCCTCCACGAACTCACAAACCTCGCATTCCACCACTCCGACAACGAGAACATCCTCTTCTATTCGAAGGCGAGCGGCGAAAACGCCGTGCTTTTCGCGGTGAACCTCGACCCGGTGTCGGCGCACGAGGCGACATTGCAACTCCCCCTCGAAGAACTCCGCCTCTCCGAGGACGACGCTTTCGTCGCCGAAGAGCTTCTCTCCGGGAGAACCGTTCCCGGTCGCGGTCGGGGATGGTATGTGAGGCTCGAACCGGAGGAGAACATAGCCGAAATATTCAAGATAAGGAGGGCATGAGAGATGGGAAGTCGCTTCGCTCGGGTCGCTTCACCACACGGAAGTGTGGCATGACGGAGGCGCGCACCGACCCGCAGTGGTACAAAGACGCCGTCATTTACCATCTCCACGTCAAGGCGTTCTTCGATTCCGACAACAACGGCATCGGGGATTTCAAGGGACTCACGCAACGCCTCGAATACATAAAAGACCTCGGCGTGACGGCGGTTTGGGTGATGCCGTTTTACCCTTCGCCGCTCCGCGACGACGGCTACGACATCGGCGAATACAAAGGCGTTCACGAAGACTATGGGACGAGGCGGGACGTTCGGGCGTTCATAAAGAAGGCGCATGAGCTTGGTTTGAAAGTCATCACCGAGCTCGTCGTGAACCACACCTCCGATCAGCATGCTTGGTTCCAGCGGGCGAGGGAGGCTCCGAAGAACTCGGCCCGGCGCAATTTCTATGTGTGGAGCGACGACCCGCAAAGATACTCCGACACACGGATAATCTTCACCGACACCGAAGCCTCGAACTGGATGTGGGACCCCGTAGCCGGGCAGTATTTCTGGCACCGCTTCTTCTCCCACCAGCCCGATTTGAATCACGACAATCCGCAAGTTTTCAAAGCCATCATGCGTGTCATGCGTTTCTGGCTCGACGCGGGCGTGGACGGACTTCGCCTCGACGCCATCCCATATCTCATCGAGCGCGAAGGCACGGACAACGAAAACCTCTCCGAAACGCATGATGTCCTCAAAAATATGCGGGCCGAGATGGACGAGAACTACGACGACAAGCTCTTTCTCGCCGAGGCGAATCAATGGCCGGAGGACGTGCTTCCGTATTTCGGGGACGGCGACGAGTGCCACATGGCGTTCCATTTCCCGCTCATGCCGCGGATATATATGGCCGTCGCGCAGGAAGACCGCCATCCCATCGTCGAAATAATGCAGCAAACCCCCGACATCCCGGACAATTGCCAGTGGGCGATATTTTTGAGGAACCATGATGAACTCACGCTCGAAATGGTCACGGACAAAGAGCGCGACTATATGTACCAGACGTACGCGCACGACCCGAGGATGCGGATCAACCTCGGCATCCGGCGCCGCCTCGCGCCGCTCATGGACAACGACCGACCGAAGATCGAATTGCTGAATAGTTTGCTTCTCTCCATGCCGGGGACGCCGATAATTTATTATGGTGACGAGCTTGGGATGGGCGACAATATTTATCTCGGGGACCGGGACGCGGTCCGGACTCCGATGCAATGGAACGCCGACCGGAACGCCGGGTTCTCGAAGACCGACCCGCAAAAACTGTTCTTGCCGCCGATCATGGACGCGGTATACGGATACGAGTCCATAAACGTCGAGGCGCAAAGCCGGAACACCGGCTCGCTCCTGAATTGGATGAAGAGGATCATCTCCGTCAGGAAATCCCACCAAGCATTCGGACGCGGCACCCTCGAATTCCTCCACCCCGGAAACCGGAAAGTCCTCGCATACCTCCGCGAACACGACGGAGACTCGATCCTTTGTGTGGCGAACCTCTCCCGCTCGGCGCAGCCCGTCGAGCTCGACCTCGCGCGTTTCAACGAGCGCGTCCCGGTCGAGATGATGGGCGGGACGAGCTTCCCCCCGGTCGGGACGTTGCCGTACTTTTTGACTTTGCCGGGGCATAGTTTTTACTGGTTCAATCTCACGAAGGACGCGGTGGCGCCGAGTTGGCATCAGGAAAGCCCGAAGTTCTTCGAGCCGCCCGTGGTCGTGCTTCCGGCGGGGAGGCAGCCGTCGCGGGACATGAAAAGGGCGCCCCCGCTCGAGATCCCGGCAAACCAGGTTTCGGTTCTCGAAAGGGATTCCCTCGCCGACTTCCTCGCGGCCCGGCGGTGGTTCGCGTCGAAGGGCGGAGACGTGCGCCGCGTCGAACTCGCCGCTCAGGAAGACTTCGGCGACGACCGCCTCCTCGCTTTGATCCGAGTCTCGATGGACGGCGAAGAAAGTTCCGGCGACGATTCCCACCTTTATTTCCTTCCGCTCTCGGCGGCGTGGGAGGACGGCGACGGCGACGAGAACCTCGACGCTTTCCGCCAGCACACTTTGGCGAAACTCCGCCGGAGGAACCGCATCGGGGTCCTTTTCGACGCCCTCTCCGACGAGTCGTTCTCCCGCGCCATCGTCGAGGCGATGGGGAGCGGGGACGAAGTTCCCCTCGGCGAAGGGAAGGTTCGTTTCACCCGCACCGAAGCCTTCGAGGAGCTTCTCGGAGAGGAGGAAATCTCCGATCTCACGGTGCGGCGAGCCTCCGTCGAGCAAAGCAATACTTCCGTCATAATCGGGGAGAGGCTCGTTCTCAAAGCGTACCGTCGGCTTCAAAAAGGGACGAACCCGGAACTCGAGATCGGCCGTTTTTTGACGGAGGAGACAGGCTTCGAAAGCACGCCGCCGCTCGCCGGGGCGATGGAGTACGAAGGGCCGGACGGGGAGAGGATCACACTTTCTCTCCTTCAAGGTTTCGTCACGAATCAAGGCGACGGATGGTCGTACGTCCTCAACTATCTCGACCGATACTTCGAGGAGCGCTCCGTCACCACGTGGAGCCTCGATGATTCGGACGGCGAGTCCGGGCGCGAGGAGCTCGAAGCCTCGGACGCTTTTTTCGACGAGCTTATGCGGAACCTCGGACTTCGGACGGGGGAGCTTCACGCCGCCCTCGCCGCCCCGACGAACGACGATTCCTTCGGCTCCGAAACGGCTTCGCGCGAGGAGGTCGAGGGGTGGGCGGAGACTATTTCCGATGACGTGAAGAGGACGTTCGACCTTTTGAAAAGGCGTCGGAAGAAGCTGCCGGAGGAGGCGCAAGAAAGCATCGAGCTTCTTCTCGACTCGCGGAAGAGGCTTCGGAAGAAGATCAAAAACGTCGTCGAGTCCGGGTTCGAGGTCGTGAAGAGTCGGCATCACGGGGATTACCATCTCGGTCAGGTTCTCGTGGTCGGCAATGATTTCCAGATCATAGACTTCGAGGGGGAGCCGGCGCGTCCGCTCCCCGAACGCCGGATGAAGCATTCGCCGCTTCGAGACGTGGCGGGGATGCTCCGCTCCTTCGATTATGCCGCCCGGACGGCGCTCGGAAGTTTGAACGCCGAGAGGATCGAAGAACTCGACGGCCTCACGGAGTGGGCGGAGATGTGGGAGAGGCGGGCGCGAGGAGCCTTCATGGAAGGGTATGCGGACGGGGCGCGGGACTCGCTCATATACCCGGAGGACGAAGAGGACGCGAAGACGCTCATCGAACTATTCACCATCGAGAAGGCACTTTACGAGATCCGGTACGAACTCGACAACCGCCCGGAGTGGGTCGGCATCCCCGTTCGCGGCGTACTCGACCTTCTCGGGGATTCGGAGGACGAATCATGAGGCACGAACAAGCCGTGAACGCCATCGTCTCGGGCGACCACCCCGACCCGTTCTCCTTCCTCGGGATGCATGAGGAGGACGGGAAAACCGTTGTGAGAACCTTCCTCGGCGAGGCGGGCGCGGTCGAGGCCGTGGCGATGGGCGGAAAGAGCATCGGCCGGCTCGCCCTCGCGCATCCGGACGGACTCTTCGCCGGAGCCGTCTCCGAGAGCGTCCCGTATCGGCTTCGGGTGAAGTGGCGCGACGGAAACGAAAGTGAGATCGAAGACCCGTACCGGTTCGGGCAAATAACGACCGCATACGATCTTTATCTCTTCGGCGAAGGAAACCACAACGAACTTTACGAAATGCTCGGGGCGCACCCGTCGGAGATGAACGGCGTCGCGGGAGTCCGCTTCGCGGTGTGGGCGCCGAACGCGAGGCGTGTCTCGGTCGTCGGGGATTTCAACGGCTGGGACGGACGGCGGCACGCGATGCGAAACCGGAGCGGGGGGATATGGGAGATATTCATCCCCGGCCTCCCGGAGAAGACGCTCTATAAATACGAGATAAAGGCGTCGGACGGGAGCGTCCTCCCGCTCAAAGCCGACCCGTTCGGGTTCTTCTTCGAGCAGCATCCCGGAACCGCCTCCATCGTCCATGATCCGTCGAATTACGAATGGTCGGACGAAAATTGGATGGGAAACCGGGCCGCCAAAAACGCCCTCGACGCGCCGATGGCGACGTATGAAGTCCATCTCGGATCGTGGAGAAGAAAAGAAGACGGCACGCATCTCACATACGGCGAACTCGCCGATGCGCTCGTCCCGTATGTGAAGGACATGGGGTATACGCACGTCGAATTCCTCCCGCCGACGGAGCATCCCTTCGGGGGTTCGTGGGGGTATCAGCCGCTCGGGCTTTTCGCCCCGACGAGCCGCTTCGGCGCCCCGGACGATTTCAAGAAACTGGTGGACGCTTTCCACCGCGAAGGTGTCGGTGTGATCATTGACTGGGTTCCGGCCCATTTCCCGGAGGATTCGCATGGCCTCGGGAACTTCGATGGGACGCATCTTTACGAGCATTCCGACCCGAGGCTCGGTCGGCATCCGGACTGGGGGACGCTCATCTTCAATTACGGGCGGAACGAGGTGAGAAATTACCTCACGTCGAACGTCCTTTTCTGGCTCCGCGAGTACCACGTGGACGGCCTCCGCGTGGACGCCGTCGCTTCGATGCTTTATTTGGATTATTCGCGCGAGGAGGGTGAGTGGGTTCCGAACAAGCACGGCGGCAACGAGAATTTGGAAGCCATATCGCTCCTCAAAAAGACGAACGAGCTTGTGTACGGCGAAGTTCCCGGAGCGTTCACGGTGGCGGAGGAATCCACGTCGTGGCCGATGGTGAGTCGCCCGACTTCGATGGGGGGGCTTGGGTTCGGGTATAAATGGAACATGGGCTGGATGCACGATTCGCTCGAATACATCCAAAACGACCCCATAAACCGCTCGTACCACCACAACGAAATAACCTTCTCCCTCATATACGCCTTCAACGAGAACTTCGTGCTTCCGCTCTCCCATGATGAAGTGGTTCATGGGAAAAAGTCCCTCATCGGGCGGATGCCGGGTGACGAGTGGCAAAGGTTCGCAAATTTGCGGGCGTACTATGCTTTCATGTACGCGCATCCCGGAAAGCAGCTTTTGTTTATGGGCTGCGAGATCGCACAGGAAAGAGAGTGGAACCATGACAGGGAACTCGACTGGGAACTCCTCGACAACGAATCGAACAAAGGCATCCAGACTCTCGTGCGGGATCTCAATGAAGTTTATAAAAAGACTCCCGCGCTTTATGAAATAGACTTCGAGGGTTCGGGGTTCGAGTGGATCGAGGGTGGAGACTCCGCGAACAGCGCGGTGTCGTTTCTTCGGAGGGACGGCTCGGGGAACTCCGTCGTCGCGGTTTTCAATTTCACTCCGGTGGTTCGGGAGAATTACCGCATCGGGGTCCCCGAGGCCGGGAACTATGGGGAACTCATGAACACCGACGAGGCGGAGTATGGCGGGAGCGGCGTCTCCAACGGCGTGGTTATGGCGGAGGGGAAGCCTTCGCACGGGCAGCCGTATTCCGTGTCGCTCGCTTTGCCGCCGCTCGGGGCGGTGTTTTTGAGGAAGGTGTGAGTTCATTGTTTCGATGGGCGGGGTAAACTTACCCGGTTTGATCCTTAAACCGAACCCTGAAACCGGATGCCTATGAAGAGTACGAACAAGCAGAAAAGCGTCGTGTGGCCCGGAGAGCCATATCCCCTCGGCGCGACGTGGGACGGCGAGGGGGTCAACTTCGCCATCTTCTCCGAGAACGCCGAGAAGGTCGAACTGTGCCTCTTCGACGAGCCGGGGAAAAACGAGGTCGAGAAAATCGAGATCCGGGAGCATACGGATCAAATCTTCCATTGCTATCTTCCCCACGGACGCCTCGGACAACTTTACGGATACCGCATTTTCGGCCCGTACAAGCCGGACGAAGGCCATCGCTTCAACCCGAACAAACTCCTCCTCGACCCATACGCGAAAGCGACCGTCGGGGAGTTCGACTGGAACTATTCCCATTTCGGCTACAAAGACCCCGAGGAGGACGAGTCCTTCGACAAGCGCGACAACGCCCCCGGAATGCCGAAGTGCCGCGTCGTTGACACCGCCTTCACGTGGGGCGACGACCGCCCGCCGAAAACCCCGTGGCACGACACCATAATCTACGAGCTCCACGTCAAAGGCTTCACCAAACTCCACCCGACCGTCCCCCCCGAACTCCGTGGCACATACGCCGGACTCGTCTCCCCACCCGCCATCGAACATCTCCAAAGACTCGGTGTCACCGCCGTCGAACTCATGCCCGTCCACCTCTTCGTGGACGACAAGCATCTTTTGGATAATGGCCTCAAAAATTACTGGGGATACAATTCCATCGGTTTCCTCACCCCGGACATGCGCTATTCGGCGACGGGTTCGATCTCCGAATTCAAGACGATGGTGAAGCGCCTCCACCGGGCCGGACTCGAAGTGATCCTCGATGTCGTATACAACCACACCGCCGAAGGAAACCATCTCGGCCCGACCCTCTCCTT
>JACDAJ010000116.1 GCA_013695475.1 Rubrobacter sp.
TCTCGGGGCGGGTGTAGTTGACGCCCCGCCGTGAAAGGGACCGGTGCGCCTGTGAGACCGTGGCTATCTCCCCGCGCTTCATGGCCTCCTCCAGTTCCCCAAACGCCTCGTCCGTGACCAGCTCAGAAGGGCCTCGCTCGTGAACCCTGCTTACCATAAGCTCCCCCAACCCTTCGCGGCGGTAAGTCGCGAACCACCTCTGGCACTGGCGCCAACTGTATCCCAGGCTCTCGGCCACCTCCCCCAGAGAGGAACACTCGCCGCTTTTTAGGAGCCTGAGCATTCTCACCCGGTGGAAAAGGTGGGTGCAGCGATGGCGCTTCTCCATTCCCAGCAGTTGCTCTTCATCTTCGGTTATCGTCCGTGGATAGTCTATGTTTGGCATGAGCGCATTATGCCACTAATGTACTGGAACGGTATTAGTGGGGTCTCGGGAAGTCTACGATCTGTCTCAGGAACTGTATCGAGGCATGACTCGTTGCAACGAAGTCATGTATACAGAAAGTGAGAAGCAGTTTGCTTCTTTTGAGAATGCTGGGGCACACCCTTCTGTCGAGCAGAAATTCGTTATATGGGAACAAGTGAGATTGAAGGTTCAGAATGAATACGAAAAACAGAGTATGGAGCAGATATACAGTCGAGCGAGGAATCAGATAAGAGAGGAATTGGGCTTTCTGGCTTTGGATCCTTCACTCGTTCCAACTTCCGATGAGATCGAGAAACTCAGAGGCGAGTTGCTCAACCTTGACCAGATGAAGCTGAAGTATCCCAATCAAGACTGAGCAACGACTTTGTCAAGCGTCGAGAATCACATCCGACAGCGGGCTTCCGATGCATATGAGGCGGTATCCTTCTTCCAGTTCCTCGTCGGAGATGGCGAAGGCCATGTCCTGGTCGATCTCGCCTTCGAGGCACATTTGCCGACACGTTATGCACGTCCCGCTCCGGCAGTCCGAGGGGAGATACAGCCCCGCGTCCTCGGCTTCTTCGAGGATGTACTCGTCCTCGGCGCACTCGATGGTGACGCCGCTTTTTTTGAAGGTTACATTGTGCCTCTTCGCCATGTTCTCTCCCGTTGATTCCTAAAAGCGAGGCTCCGATCCCGCACTTTCGGGGTCGGAGCCTCTTTTCGCTCGTGCCTTTCGGCTAAAGGTCTTTGGCTTTGAAATCCTCCGGAGCCGCGCCGCACACCGCGCATTCCTCGGGCGGCTGATAGCCTTCGGTCTCGTCGCCGCACACGGTGCATACCATCGTGACGGTGAGCGGGGGATGGGGGACTTCGCCGTTTTCCGGGGCGATGGTTTCTCCCGTGTCCTTCGCAAGCTCGGTGATGGAGACTTTGCCGGTGATGACATCCTCCATCGTCGTCCGCGCTCCGCTCAGGGAATCCTCGACGAGGGCGAGGTCTATGGTGGAGACGCCTTCCTCACGGGCGAGCTTCTCGGTCATATTCCGGCTTATGTTCCGCATGAAGCCCTTCGGGGCGCGTTCGAGGCGGGCGAGCGCGTCATCCGTCCACGCGAAGTCCTTCGAGCCGCCCTCGGGGATCTTCGCCTCCTCCCCGGCTTTTTGGAAAGCGGAGTGGTCTATGGGGCATTTCGCGCCGCTCGTCTCCTCGACTTTTTGCTTGGCGTGGGAGACGGGGCATTTCTTCGCCTCGGGGGCTTCGCGGCCGGTCTCTTCCATGTATTGCTGGCGGGCGTAGTCGAGTGTGATCGTGGTGTATCCCTTTTTGAGCGCGCTCTTTTCGACCCTCGCCTTCACACGACGCTTTTCCTGCCACTCTTCGAGCGAGTCAATGAAGGTCTTCGCGTCGTCCGTCCAGTGAAGCTCGCGCCCGTCATACACCTCCGAGACATTGAGCGCGTCATCCTCGCCCGTCGTGGCTATTTGCGAATCCACGGCGTGGAAGTGGTTCGGGCCGCTCGCGCACACCGGACACTTCGCGGGCTTCCCTTTGGCGACGTATTTGCAAACGTCGCACTCGAAGCGGTCGAGACCTTGCGCCGCACGGTCGATCTCCGCCTGAACCTCCGCCGAAACCCCGACGATATCGCCTTGATTTTCCGACTCCCCGAACCCGCCGCGCCCGGAAGAGAACATATCCTCCTTCGCCGCATGGTCGCCGTTCGATCCGTTTCCGTTCCCGTTTCCATCGCCGTTTCCGTTCGAGGTTCTTTCGTTGAAATCCTGAAAGAGGGAATCCACGGCTTGATTGTTCCCGGCGGCTTCCTCGGCGCGTATTTGGTCGCCGATGGCGTGCATCGAATCCATCGCGCCCGGAGGGAGGATCGTTTCGATGACCTCGTCAATGACCGTCGAGGTGATGACCGTATACCCCTTCTCGATGGCGTACCGGATGACCGCCCCCGATGCCATTCCGACGACGAATCCCGGCACGCGATCCATGCGCTGAACGGCTTCGTCCGTCCATGTCATATGCTCTTCGGCGGTATAAAGATCGGGAGCTTGGAACTCATAGTTTCCGACGAGAATGTTCGAGGGGAGGTACCGCATCATGTTCTCGGTGTTCCCGCCGATGTCCATCTCGTCGTCCGAGTGATACCCGATGCGCCCCATGACCACGAGCGACGGATTCACCTCGTTCACGTACTTCATGGTTTGCTCGAACGGCTTCCCGGCGAGGAGAGTCGTCTTCAATTCGACGCCTTCGTCGGAGGCGATCTTCTTCGCCACCTCGAGGTGGGCCGTGTAAATTTTGGCGAGTCCCGAGTCGATAATTTCCTCATGCAGCTTTTCTTGTTCTTTGAACCGGAACACTTTTTGAGCCTTCGAAGAAAGCACTCCGGCTATCGAGTGGAACATCGCATAGTGGAAATACGGGTCGAAAACGGAGATCGCCTCGACGGTTCCGCCGAATTCGCGGGCGAGTTCGATGGCTCTTTTCAGTCCGCCGAGGGATTTCGCCGAGCCGTCCACGGCGACGACGATGTGTTCGAAAGGCATCCGGTCGAGGTCTTTGACGATGAGCGTGTCAGCCTTCGTCGTGCGCCGTACGACCCGCTCGGTGACGGTTCCGAGAACGGTGTCGCGGACGGCGGCCATCCCCATCGCGCCGATGACGACGAGGTCGTAGTCGCCGTCGTTGACATCCTCGGCGATGACTTTGAAGTTCTTTCCTTCGAGGGAGCGGCGGACGAGTTCGACGTCGTGTTTCTCGCAAAGAGGTTCGAGGACGTCGATGTACGAGTCGGTGATTATTTCGAGACCCTTGGTTATTAATTGGTCGTGAATTTTCCTTTGGCGCTTCATTTCGTCTTCGTCGCGGAACTCTTCGGGGAGGCCGGACTCCATTTGGCGGAATCTCACGTCGTGCATTTTGGCGGCGTATGCGTGGCAGCCCGCGACCCGGCCACCGAATTGGCGGGCAATGTCCACGCCGATAACGCACGCCTGGTTCGAGTAGTCCGAGTTGTCTACCGGCACGTAAATTTCTTTGTACATATCTCCCCTAGCTTTTGTAGGATCCGCCAGAGACTCCGCTGTTTCGTTCCGTTTCTCGCGAAGCGACTTTTTAGCGAAACTTCACGCCGTGTGTAATGTACCGCCTACCGCATAGCCTGGCAAATAAAAGCGTTCACACGAAGGTCGCTTTGCGTCCTTTGCGCCGCTTATTGGTTGGTCGCTCCGTTTGACCGAATAGATATCCCGCGTATATCATGTATACGTCTGCCCGAATGGGGATTCGGGGAAAAACGAAATTGCGGCCTTCCGCGCCGCAGAAAGCGAGGAGTATACATGTCCCACCATGTCAACGAGGCTGCCGACCGCATTCTCGAAGGCGTCGCCGAGCAACAAAATGGCGTACCCGGCGTGGTCGCGATGGCGACCGACCGGAACGAGAATATTTACGAAGGCGTCGCCGGGAAGCGCGACCTCGGCAAAGACGCCCCGATGTCCACCGACACCGTGTTCGCCATCTTCTCATGCACGAAGGCGATAACGGGCGTCGCCGTCATGCAGCTCGTGGAGGAGGGGGAAATATCCCTCGAAGATCCAGCGAAGGAGTACGCGCCGGGACTCGCCGACATTCAAGTTCTCGACGGCTTCGACGACAATGGCGAGCCGCGAACCCGCGCCCCGAAGTCCGACGTCACCATCGGGCAGCTCATGCTCCACACGGCTGGATTCGGCTACGATTTCTTCAACCACGACCTCATAAACTACGGCGAGAAGCGCGGCGTCCCGAGCGTCGTGTCGGCGACCCAGGCTTCGCTCGACTCGGTCCTCCTCTTCGACCCCGGCGAGCAATGGGAGTACGGCTCGAACATCGACTGGGTCGGCAAAGTCGTCGAGGGCGTGCGCGGCAAACGCCTCGGCGAAGTGATGAAAGAGCGCATCTTCGGGCCGCTCGGAATGGACAGCGCGGGCTTCACGATGACCGACGAGGCGGCCTCTCGCCGCGCCTCCATGCACCAAAGAGGCGACGACGGTTCGCTCACCCCGCTCTCGGATTTCGTGCTCGATCAAAGCCCCGAGCAGCACATGGGCGGCCACGGACTATACATGCCCGTCGGCGACTATATGAAGTTCATCCGCATGGTCCTCAACGACGGCGACGGCCCGAACGGAAGGGTTCTCGAAGAAAGCACGGCGCGGGCGATGGGCGACAACGGCCTCGGCGACATGAAGATAAAGCTCCTCCCCGGCGCGATACCGAGCCTCTCGAACGACGCGGAGTTCTTCCCCGGCATGCCGAAATCGTGGGGGTACACGTTCATGATCAACGACGAGGACGCCCCGACCGGACGCCCCGCCGGGGAACTCGGCTGGGCGGGCCTCGCCAACCTCTTCTTCTGGATAGACCGGAAGAACGACATCGGTGGATTCTGGGCGACGCAAATCCTCCCGTTCGCCGACCCCATCTCCTTCACCGGCTACATGGACTTCGAGACCGCCGTCTACGAAAGTGCGCTCTCGCCCGCGTAAAAAAACGTCGGAAGAATAACGAGGCCGGGCGAAGGTTTGTCCGGCCTTCATTTTGGGTGGCGATGCTAATATTCGTTCCATGATCGAATGGTCCACATGCCACGCCGTCGAACGGAACGCGGATTTGGTGAGCGGAGCGTGGGTGTTTCGCGGCACCTGCGTCCCGGTGGCCGCGTTGTCCGAGAACCTTGAAGACGGAGCGAGGATCGAGCAGTTCGTGGAGTGGTTCCCCGGCGCTTCACTCGATCAAGTTTGCGCCGTTCTCGAATACGCGGCTGACGTCGGCTGAAACACCGAATCGCCCTTCGCCTCCCTCATTCGACCTCGCGGAGCGTGAGCGAGGCGAGGATGAGCAAAACAATTCCGTATCCCGCGAGGATGGCGAAGCTCCCCCACACGTCTCCGAGGACTCCTCCGGCTCCGATCATTTCCTGAATCACAGCGTTCGCATAGAAAAGCGGAAACGCATGCCCGAGCCATTCCGCCCACGACGGAAGCTCCGACACGTCCACGAGGAGACCGGAGAGGAAGACGGACGGCACGATGATGAGCGGTATGAACGGGAAAACCTGTCCCTCGTGCCGGGCGAACGTCGAGACGAAAATACCGAGCATGACCGAGGCGATGGCGAGCAGCCACACGACCGCGAAGAGTGTGGCGAGGGTTCCGGCTTCGTAGTCGAGTTCGAAGAGCCATATGGCTTCGGCGAGGACGACGATGGCCTGGAAGGTCGCGAGTCCGAGGAAGCCGAGGACGTATCCGCCGATGATCTCGACGCGCCGGAAGCCGTTTATGAACATTCTCTCCATCGTCCCCGCCGTCCTTTCTTGAACGAGCGCGATGGCGCACAAAACAAAGGCGAGGAAGTGGACGAGGAACGCGGCTATCGGGACGACGTACCGCGCCACATCGAAGCCCTCCGGAAACGTGTCGAAGAATATCTTGACGAAGTACACAAGCACGAGCGGGGCGAAGATCGAGAGCGCGAGGAACCGACGATTCCGAAGGATTTGCTTCGCCGCCCGCCCGGCGACGGTGAATGTCCTCATCGCCTTTCCTCCTCTCCGATGATAGCGAGAACCACGTCTTCGAGCGAATCCGCCTCGACGGAAATGGCCTCGACATCATCCGCCAATCCATAACTTCGGAGCGCGTGTGCGAGATCCTCGGGATGGCCCCCGATGCGCCTCTCGACGTTCCCGCCGTTCTTTTCGACCGTGAGCCGGACTCCGCCATTTTCGAGGATGCGTCTCGGCGTCTCGGAGGCGATGATCTTGCCCCGGCGGAGGATGGCGATTCGGTCACAGAGCATCGCCTCATCCATGAGGTGCGTGCTTATGAAGAGCGTCGAGCCGCTATTTCTCGCAAGCTCCCGGAATTGCCTCCAAAAACGGTTCCGGAGTTGCGGGTCCACAGCCGCCGTCGGCTCGTCGAGAAAGAGCATCCTCGGCTCATGCACGAGCGCGCACGCGAGCGACACCCGCCGCTTCATCCCACCCGAGAAAGTGTGGACCGGGTCTTTCGCCCGATCCGAAAGCTCGGTGAACTCCAAAATCTCCGCGACTTTTTTGGAAAGCTCCCCAACCCGGTGGGCCGCGCCGAAGAAGCGGACGTTGTCCCTCGCCGAAAGGTCGTCGTAAAGGGCGGGCGACTGCGGCATGTATCCGATGCTCCTCCGAAGCTCGGCGCGGTTCTTCACCGGGTCGAGGCCGAGGACGCGGACGCTTCCCGCCGTCGGGCGGAGCGAGCCGACGAGGGCTTTTATGAGGGTCGTCTTCCCCGCGCCGTTCGGGCCGACGAGTCCGAAGACCGATCCTTCGGGGACGTCGAGGTTCACGCCCCCGAGCGCCTCGAACTTCCCGTACCGTTTGACGAGTCCTTCGACTTTGATCGCGTCCATCACGTCCATCGCCTCATCCTTTCGCTTCGAGTCCCTTCAAAAATATCCCGACGACGGTTTCGAGATGCTCTTCGTCGGTGGGGCCGTTTTCGGCGAGGGCGGGGAAGAAGACTTTGCCCGCGAGTTGCGGCACGAGCATCCCCATGAACGCCCGCGAACTCGAGCGCGTATCGTGGGGACGGAGACTCCCGGCCTCGATCCACCGCCCGAGATACTCCTCTAAAAACGCGAGCACCCGCCCCGGCCCGATCCGCATGAACGCCTCGCCCATCTCCGGGCGGTGGATGACCTCCCCGAGAAATAATTGCAACGCCCTCCGGTCAAACCTCTCGAAACCGAAGTACGCCCGCCCGAGCCTTTTCAAAGCCTCCTCCGGCGGAAGGCCCATGACGTCTTCCGGGTCGGAGACCATCCGAAGCAACGGAGCCTTCGTCATCCGCGACTCGACGACCTCCCGGAACAACGCCTCTTTGTCCGGGAAATACCAGTAAATGAGCGCCGGAGACTGCATCCCCGCCTCCCCCGCGATGCTCTTTATCGTCGCGCCTTTGTACCCCTTCGACGCGAACTCCTCGAACGCCGCCGCGAGTATCTCCGACCGCCGATCCCTTTCTTCCGCCAACGAAACCCTTCCTTGATTGATCGTTCAATTTCCTCCATCATACATTTTATTGAATGTTCGATCAAGTGAAAAGTCGGGAGAAATATCCGGGACGCGCTCATTCACGGTTTCGTGGAGACGGCGCGTTCGGTATACGCTCCGTCGCGAAGGGGATGTTCCACGGGGGTGTCTTTATGAAGCGCGGCGAGCGATGGTTTCTCCGAGCGGACTCGGTATGATGCGGTCATGGTCTTGGGAAGCATAAGCGTCGTGTCGCCGGGTGCATACGCGATTTCGGACGGTTTCGGTGACTTTCGGGGAACCTCGGACGACGGGGTTTTTTACCGGGACATGCGCCATCTCTCGAAGTTCGTTCTCACGGTGGATGGAGTGGGCCTCGAGTCGGGCGGATGCGAGCTTCGCGGGAGCGCGGCCCGGTTCGTTTCGGAGGCGGAGAGCGTCGAAGTCATCCGGCGGCGCGCGGTGGGGTTCGGGATGCGCGAGGAAATATCTTTCACGAACCGGGGGAACGAGGCGGCGGAGTTCCGCGTGAGCCTCGCCCTCGCCGCCGATTTTCTCGATGTCTTCGAAGTCCGAGGATACGCGAAAGCGAAAGAACGCGGAAAAGTTTCGGCGGAAGTCCGGGATGACGGACTCCGCTTCTCATACGAGCGGGACGGTTTCCGGCGGGCGACGGTGGTGGAAATCTCGGGCGACGGGATCGTGGCGGAAGCGAGTTCGGGCGGTATGCCGTCGAGGCCGGACGATGTGCCGTCGAGGCCGGGCGATTTGTCGCCGAGTGCGGGCATCGCGCCGCCACGAATGAGCGGCGCGTCGCCGAGTTCCGGCTGTGTGTCGGCCAGCCTCCGCCTCGAAGCGGGGCAAACCCGGACGCTCCGAGTCTCGGTCACGTTCGAGGATGACGGCGAGAAAGTCCACTGGCGCGAGCCGGAGTCGCCGGAGTCGCTTTATGGGGAGGCGCCGGAAATGGTGGCCGAGGATGCCTTCTTCGTTCGGACGTGGGAGCGGAGCATCGAAGACCTCGAAATCCTCGCCTTCGACGCGGGGGATGGCCTCCTCGTTCCGGCGGCGGGTTCGCCGTGGTACATGGCGTTGTTCGGAAGGGACTCGCTCATCACGAGTCATATGACGATGACGCTCGGGGCCGAGTCCGCGAAGAACACGCTCCGGGCGCTCGCCCGCCGCCAAGCGAAAGACTTCGACGGTTTCACCGACTCGGAGCCGGGAAAAATCCTCCACGAGATGCGCCGTGGGGAACTCGCCGTCTTCGGGGAAGTCCCGCACTCGCCGTACTTCGGAACCGCAGACGCGACGCCTCTTTTCCTCATCCTCCTCGAAGAAGTGTGGCGGTGGACGGCGGATGCGGAGTTCGTTCGCGATATGGAAAGCGCGGCGAGGGCCGCTCTCGCGTGGGTTCTCACTCACTCGGACAAAGTCGGCGACGGCTTCATCGCATACGAGACACGCTCTGCCGCCGGACTCGACAACCACTCATGGAAAGACTCCGGCGATTCGATGCTTTTTCAGGATGGAAGTCTCGCCAAAGCCCCCATCGCCCCATGCGAAATTCAAGGATACGCATACGATGCCCTCCTCCGAACCGCCCGCCTCGCCGAAAAAGTTTGGGGCGATGCCACCCTCGCGTCGGAGCTTCGGGAGAGAGCGGCGTCTCTCAAACACCGCTTCGACCGCGATTTCTGGATGGACGATCGGAAATATTACGCGCACGCCCTCGACGGGAAAGGACGGAAAGTGGATTCCATAGCCTCGAACGCCGGACACCTTTTGTGGAGCGGAATCGTCCCGATGGAAAAAGCCCGATATATCGTGGAAACTCTTCTCGGCGACGGCCTTTTCTCCGGGTGGGGGATACGCACGATGGCGGAGGGCGAGGGTGGATACGATCCACTCTCGTACCATAACGGCTCGGTGTGGCCCCACGACAACGCCATCATCGCCGAAGGACTTCGGAGACACGGTTTCCACGAGGAAGCGAAGCGGGTGGCGACGGCCATTTTCGAGGCGGCGGCACATTTCGGCCATCGCCTCCCCGAAGTCTTCGCGGGGCATCGCCGGGAAGAAGGCCATCCTCCGGTCGAGCTTCCGAGGTCGTGCATTCCGCAGGCGTGGGCGGCGGCCTCCGCCGTCTCTCTCGTTCGGACGATGCTCGGTGTGGAACCGGACTCCGAGGGAGGCGAAATATCCGCCGCCGCGACGACCTCGTCCGGTGTCCGGCTTTCGGGGGTTCCCGCTTTCGGTGCGTGCCACGACATCGGCGGCGGTTCGGGCGGATGACGAGGTATCCGTATGACGGTGTGGATCTCCGAAAGAACCCGGAAGCATACCGCGTCGGTCGCGGCGAGCAAGGCGTCTTCCACGCCGAACCATACAAAAGCGAGCTTCTCCCATTGTGGAGTTTCAAAAACGAAGCATCGGCGAGGGAGTCATCGGCGGCGATCTTCGATAAGTTCGTCGAGTATCGGGAGAGCGGCGACTTCGTGGGGATGGACGTGGCGAAGAAGTTCCTGCAAATGGGGTATACGCGGGCAATGCGGTACGCGAAGCACGAAGGTGGAGACAAAAGCCGCCCGAGGGAAAACCCCGACCCGGAGAAAGAGAAATGCGCGGTTCTCTTTCATGAGAAATGGCGCTCCGCCGCCGAGGATTCGGAGTATCTTCGGCAAAAGAAAGAGCATCGCGAGCGAAACGGATGAGGTTGGCGGGCGTAGTTTGAGGGTACACAGCGAGCGAACGAAAAAGACGACAAGGAGGTTTCCATGAAAAGCGCGGGGCTTGCGGCGGTACTCAGTTTCTTCATACCGGGGGTCGGCCAGATATACAACGGGCAGATTCTCAAAGGGATAATACTCATTGTCATTGGCCTCATAAACGCGGCGTTGACGGTTATCTTGATCGGCTACGTGACGCACGTCATCACGGTTATTTACGCGGTATACGACGCATACAAAACCGCCGAGAGAATAAACGCGCGTCGCGGCGGACACTCCTCTTTCTAAAAACCGATGGACGAATCCCTCTCCCTTCAAAGCGCGATAGACGCGATAGACGAAGCCGCCTCCGCCGTCGCGAACGAAGTCGAGCGCGACCGTCTCTCCGAGTCCTCGCTCGCACGCCTCTCGACGGTGGAGGCGGAATTGAAGCGGAGCAAAGTCGCTCTGGAAAAGATCCTCCGCGAGGAGAGACGTTAGCTCGCTCCGCTCGCGCATTTCAGCCAGTCAGCGAAATACGGTGGATAAAGGCGCGGCGGCGCGGAACCAAAGTTCGTCGCGTGGCCGATCTTCTTATGAAAGGCGGCGGGAAGACGCGCCGGGAAAAGCTGAAATGCGGCGAGCGAAGCGTGCTGACTGGCTGACAAGCGCGAAGCGAAGCGAAGCTAATTCGCGCATGACCCGGTCGAGACCGGGGCGTATCTTTCGGTGGCGGTGGCGAGATGTTGTTCGACGATCTGTGACGGGATGCCGTATCCGGAGGTGTCTGAGTTCGCCCGGCTGGCGAAGATGGTCGAGATGACCTCCCCGTTCTCGTTCACCGCCGGGCCGCCGGAGTTGCCGGGGCGCACCGAGACGCGGAAGCTCGTGACGGTCCGCTCGACCGGCCCTTGATTGTATGCGTCGCTCGATATCACGCGCCTCGTGTCTCCGGTTCGCGCGGGCTGTATGTCGAGGGGGCCGTTGCCGGGGAAGCCGATGACCGCCGAATCCTCGCCCGGCCTCGCGTCGGTGATCGGGAGCGGCTCGATGCCGAGGCCGGGAACCCGAAGCACCGCGATGTCATTCCGGGCGTCGAAGAGGACGACATCCGCCCCATACGTCCCGCCCGAGCCGCCGGGCTGAACTTGCGTGGCCGCCTCCCCGGCGACGACGTGGGCGTTCGTCACGATGAGGTCGGGGGCGGCGACCCACCCCGAGCCTTCGAGGCCGTATCCGCATGCGATCCCCGTCACGCGTACGGTTCCGGCGGTGGCTGCGAGGACTTCCGGGTCTTCGAGGATACTTCCTTCGGGGGCGTCGAGATCCACCTCCGGCCCCCTTATTTGGGGCAATGGGTCGAGCTGCGCGACCGCCGTGGTGAGCATTTGCGAAGGCATCCTCTGTGTGAGTTCGCCGATGACCTTCGAGTTTTGCAAAGCCGGATGTATGCTTGCGAGCGGAGGCGTCTGAAGCGCGAAAATTCCCACCGCCCATACCAAAGTCAAAGACAAAGCCATCCCGAGCGCCGCTCCGCCGACGCCGTCGAGGGCGGACGAGGTCGGGCCGGTGAGGCGCGAGCGGATCGAGCCTCCGACGGCGCGGGCGATGACGTCGCCGAGGACGGCGAAAGCGAGGATGCTCACGAGCGTGATCCCCGCCCCGAACACCACGCTCTCGTTGTCCGGGAGCATATTCTGCGCGAACCTCGAACCGACCGCCGCCCCGACGACCACCCCGACGAGCGAGAACACCCCGGCGAGGAATCCCGTCCTCGCGCCGCGGGCGACGACGAGCAAAACGAACAATCCTATGAAGAGATCCAAAATAGTGAAGTCGGAAAACACCCCGAGATTTTACTCGCGCACCGCCCTTTTTGCCGACGTTTAATTCCCGCCCGATCAGTCCGGCCCATCGTCGGTATAATCCGGCCATTATGAGAGAAGCCGAATTCCTGCCGGAAGTACATAAAGTCCTCGAAGAACGGGGCGAACCCGCATACCGACTGAAACAGGCGTACGCGGCCCTCGCCACCTCCCTCGCCCGCGACTGGGACGAAGCCACGAACCTCCCGAAAACCCTCCGCGAAGAACTCTCGGAGAAGGCGCCCGCCGCCGTCATGAACCTCTCCCGAGTCTCGAAAGCCTCCGACGGAACGCGGAAATATTTGTTCCATACGCATGATGGGCATGCCATCGAAACGGTCATGATCCCCGAGAAAGACCGCCGCACCGTGTGCATCTCCACGCAAGTCGGGTGCGCGATGGCGTGCAAATTCTGCGCCACCGGACTCATGGGCATAAAACGGAATCTCACCGCCCGCGAAATCGCCGAGCAAGTTTTCGTCGCCGCGAGGGACACGGCGCCGGAACGCATCTCGAACGTCGTCGTCATGGGGATGGGCGAGCCGTTTTTGAACTACGACGAGACGGTGAAGGCTCTCCGCGTCCTCAACGACTCCGACGGTTTCAATCTCGCGGCGCGGCACATCGCCGTTTCGACGAGCGGGCTGATAGACAAAATCCGCCGCTTCGCCGACGAGCCGGAGCAATTCCATCTCGCGATATCGCTCCACAATCCCTTCGAGGACGAGCGGCGGGAAATAATGCCCGTCGCCGCCCGCCACTCGGTCGTCGAGGTCATGGAGGCGGCGCGGTATTTCGTGGACAAAACGAACCGGAAGCTCTTCTTCGAGTACACACTCCTCGCCGGGGTGAACGATCAGCCAAACCACGTCGAGGGACTCGCGGAGCTTTTCGACCATCCGCTTTACCATCTCAATCTCCTCCGTTTCAATTGGACGGACACCGGATTCTCCGCGACCTCGAAGCGCGGGGCGAGGGAGTTTTTGGAGTATGCGCGGGAACTCGGACTTTCGGCCACGCTCCGTCCGAGCCGGGGAAACGATATAGACGCGGCGTGCGGGCAGCTAGCGGCGAAAGACCTTCGGGGTCGTCCCGTCGGAACGCCCGTTTCGATCTCGTGAAATTCGAGCCGTCAGAGAGGCTCGACCCGAAAGCCAAAACCGTGTGGCGCATCTCGAACGTCATATGGGCCGTCCCGCTCCTCGGTGCCGGAGCCTTCGCAAGCTGGTTTGCGAGAAGCGTCGTCGAAGCCCCGCTCCTCGTGTGGACGCTCCCCATTCTCGGCGCGCTTTTTCTCGCCGTACTCTCCATCTTCGTCACGCCGACGTTGAGTTGGCGGCGGTGGCGCTATGAGATCCGCCCGGACGAGGTGGATCTCCAACGCGGCATTTTCTGGATAACGCGCACCCTCGTCCCCCTCGCCCGCATTCAACATGTGGACACCCAAAACGGCCCCCTCCAAAGACGCTTCGGCCTCTCCACCGTCGTCTTTTATACGGCGGCGGGAGCAAACCGCATCCCCGAACTCTCCGCCCCCATAGCCGCCGAAGTCCGAGACCAAATAGCCGCCCTCACCCGCGAACAAGATGAACTATGAGCCGGAGGAAATGAGGCCGGGGCAGCCGAAGGGCGAGCCGGACGGCGACCCGCACCGTCGCACGTCGGACGGTGAAACGCCGCGCTCCGAGCCATCGAACGAAAAGCCGGAAAGCCCCGAACCGAACCGAACCGAATCGGAGCATTTCGAGTCGCCATCCGACTCCCGCTCCGAAAGCGACGAGTCGGGTGTCTCGGAACGTCTCGAAGCGGAAGAGGGTCGGGATCCCGACGACGAACCGGAGAATCCCAAATCGAACGGCGGGGCGGACGACGAAACGAAGCGACGCGAAACAGAAAACCCCGAGCGAAAAGACGAGCCGGAGGAGATGAAAGCGAACTCCGGCTCGGAAACACCCGGCTCACCCGGCTCGGAAACACTCGGCTCGGAGGTGCCGCGTCGGCTGCATCCGACTTCGATGCTTTTCGAGGCTTTGAAAACGGCTCGGAGTTGGGCGAGTGCGGCGGCGATTCCGGGTATCGCGGCTCTTTTCGGGGGCGGTTTGAGCGTGTGGGTGATCGCGCTCGTCCTCATCGGCGTCTCCGTCCTCCTCGTCGTGTCGGCGGTGTGGGGATTTCTCTCGTGGCGGGCGACTTCGTACTGGGTTTCGGGGGGGGCTTTCCACCTCCGAAGCGGGGTTTTGCAAAAGAACGAGCGCACTATTCCACTCGACCACGTTCAGTCCGTGGATACCGTTCAAGGTTTCATACAGCGCGTCATCGGCTCCGTGAGTCCACTGAAAGTCGTCGAAGTCCGCATCGAGACGGCGGGCGGAGCGGCCACCGAGACCGACGCCTCCCTCTCCGCGGTTGTCCGCGACGACGCGGCATCCCTCCGCCGCGAGGTCGAGGGCGCGAGGCGCGAGGCGACCGGGGATGAAGAGGGCGAGGAGGTCGGGCCGACCGTTCTTCGGAGGCTCACTCGCCGGGAGCTTCTCATCGCGGGCGCGACGAGCGGACAAATCGGGGCGGCGGCGGCCATCATCGGGGTCGGATCGCAGTTTTTCGACGACTTTATTGACAACTTTTTCTCCCGGAACTTCGTCGAGGGGATCTTCGAGACGATCGCGCCATACGCCTTCCTCGCGGTCATGCTCATCGTCTTCGCGGTCGGGCTTTTCGCGTGGTTTCTCGCCATCGCCGGAACGGTCGTCGCATACTCGGGCTTCGTTATTTCGCGCTCGGCGGACGGGAAATATTTGAATATAAAGCGCGGCCTCATCCGCCGATACGAGGCGACGATCCCGATCTCACGCATTCAAGCCGTCCGTGTCACCGAAGGTCTCCTCCGCCAACCCTTCGGACTCGCCATGCTCCGCGTCGAGAGCGCGGGATACGGCGGCGGAACCGAGGACGTCGGTGTCTCGACGACCCTTTTCCCCCTCATCCCGAAGGGACAAATTCGCGCTTTCCTCGAAGAAACGGCGCCCGAGTTCGCCGTCGAGCCTCCCCTCACACCGCTCCCGAGACGCGCCGCCCGCCGATACATCTTCCGCGCCGCCGCGCCGTGGCTCGTCATATTCGCCGTCGTCGGCACGTTCTTTTTCACGTCCGGCCTCTCGGCGGCCATCGGGCCGCTCTTCATCGGCTTCATAAACGTCCCACTCCCGCCGACGGTGTATTTCGCGGTTCCGGCGGCGTTCGTCCTCCTCCTCGCCGCTTTTTATGGATGGGCGGCATACCGCGCGGCGGGATGGGCGATATCGGAAGATTGCTTCGTCTCCCGCTCCCGAACCCTCGCCCGAACGACGGCCATCGCGCCTCGCCGCCGCCTTCAGTCGAGGAACATGAGCCGAAGCCCCCTCCAACGCCGCGTCCGCCTCGCCACCCTCCGAACGCGAGTCGCCTCCGGAACCGGCGGCGCGACCTTCGAAGTCGTGGACATGGAGTCGTCCTCGGCGAGGGAAGTCATCGAACGCCTCGGGCCGAAAGGCGGGGAGTCGGGAGGCCGGGAGTCGGGAGTCGGGTAATCCTCGACTCGCTCTCCTTCGGATACTCTCACTTCCCCGCTCGACGAATCCTCGCCGAACTCGACCGAGGCACCGCCGGACTTCGACTCCCGACCTCCCGACTCCCGAAACGAGCGAAGCGAGTGCCTCCCGACTCCCGGTTTTTACCGGCACCTCGCTCCGCCGGAGTCGGTGAATGTTTTTCCGGCGACGGGGACGAACTTCCAGTTATACGAGCCGTTTCGGAGGGTGAGCCTCATGACTCCGTTGGTTTGGTCGTTTCTCACGACGCTGTTTTTGGGTCTCGGGCCGAAGGGGTTTATCGGCTCCGCTCCTCCGGTTCCGACGACGAATTGGCGGATGCCCCGGTCGAGGTCGCGCACGCCGTCCGGATTTTGCGGGGCGAACCTTTCGTAGCTGTGGGCGTGGCCGTTTAGAATTATGTCCGCCTTCCGGTTGTAAAGCACGCGCCACAACGTCCTCACATTCGGGGTGGGGGAGTTCGTCGAGAAGAGCGGATGGTGGAACATCGCCGCCGTGCATCTCGTGGGGTTCGCCGCGAGGGTTTGCCGCAGCCACGCGACTTGCGCGGAGTTCCGGTCGCACCGAATGACGTCGCAATTGCTGTTTAGAACCACGATGAGCCAATTCCCCCGCTTATACGAATAATATCCCCGCCCCGAAACCCCGGCTCTCACCCCGAAGTATCCGTAATATGGCCGCGCACCGGGCGTATAGTATTCGTGGTTCCCGACCGCCGGACGGGTTCGGTTTTTGAACCTCCCCCACGACGGCGCATAGCAATTTCTGAACTCGCTCGCCGCCCCGCTTCCTTGAACATTGTCCCCGAGCGTGAAGACCGTTCCGCGCATGTTTCCGACGAGCCTCGCCGTCGCCTCATCGGCGTTCGAGTCGCACCTCGCGATGTCCCCCGCCCCGACGAGCGTGTGCGTCCTCGGCGCGCTTTGTCCGAAAGAGGGCGTCGCGAGGAGCGTCGCCGCGAAAACGCCGCAGCGCATGCGATGACGACGCATGCCACGTACTTCGAGGTTCGTGAAAGTCTCCACTTCGCTTCCCGGCGCATATTCCCTCCCCCTTTTCAACGGTCGTTTTACCGAATGAGGACAGTATGCGGTATGCTTCGGTACGGGCGCATCACTCAATTTACGTATTTTTGAAGTTGTGTTTCGCCACTTCGAGGAACGACGCGAGAACCGCGCTCCGCTCTTCTTTTCTCCACACCACGCCGAGTTCCACCGTCGGCGAAAGCTCGCTGAGAAACTTGTATACGACCCCTCGCCTTCGGAGGTTCCGCAAAGATGCCGGGACGAGCGCGACCCCGATGCCGCCCGCCACAAGCCCGACGATGGTTTGCATGAGCCACACGTCTTTTTGGACGGCGTCCGGCGAAAAACCCGCTTCCCGGCAAGCCTCCATAACTTGCCCGTGAAGCCCCGGCATCATCGCATAACGAGCCGGAAGCACGAACGGCTCCCTCGCCACCGCCCGCAACTCGACCTTTTCCTCGGCGGCGAGCGGGTGCGTCTCCGGGAGCGCGAGGACGAGCGGCTCGCGCAAAACGCACTCCGTTTCGATGGTCGGGTCTTCGAGCGGCAAATAGAGAAGCCCCGCGTCGATTTGCCCGGCGTGGAGCCTTTGGACGATGAGGTTCGGGCGCATCTCACGCAGGAAAAGTTCGACCTCCGGGTATCGTTCGCGGAAATCGGTGAGGATCGGCGGGAGTGCCTCGTCCGATGCCGAAGGGACGAAGCCGAGGGTGAGTCGTCCGACCTCGCCGTTTCCGACGCGCTGGACGGCTCGGGTGGTTTGGTCAATTTGGACGAGGATCCTCCGCGCCTCCTCAAGCAATAATTCCCCGGCCTCCGTCACCCTCACACCCCGGCTCGTCCTCTCGAAAAGAACCACGCCGAGTTCTTTTTCCAATTGCTTTATCTGGTTCGAGAGGGGTGGCTGCGACATGTGCAATTTCTGCGCCGCGCGATTGAAACTCGCCTCCTCCGCCACCGCCACGAAATACCGGAGTCGTCGAAGATCCATACCCGGATTATAGCGATGGCGTATATCCGGCGCATCAAATCGGTATTGGACATATAGCGAGTGGATAGACAAAATACAAAACAGGGAAAGCAACGAAGCGTGGGAAAGGGAGGAACCGAATTGTTTGATGAAAAACGGAACGTTCGCAGCCGCCTCATGCCCGGCGTTATGCGCCGAGCGTGGCGAAGGTTTTTGTCGGCGGGGATCTTGACGCTCTTCGTGGCGGCGGGTGGTGTCGCGTGTGGGTCGGGGTCGGCGAGTGAGACCGAGTTTCCGTCCGAGCAAATCGAGATAGTCGTCCCATTCTCGCCGGGCGGAAGCGCGGATCAAAGCGCGCGCCAACTTGCCGTCGAGGCCGAGGAGACGTGCGGGACGGGCATCATCGTGAGCAATCAGACGGGCGGCGCGGGAGCCATCGGTTTTCAAGCCGTCGCGAACGCCGAGCCGGACGGGTATACCATCGGAGTCGCCGCCATCGAACTCGCGATCGTGGATCACCTCGGGGTGAGTCCTTTGCCGCCGGGAACGGTGCGCGGCATCATGCAATATAGTCTTCAGCCCATCGCATACGGCGTTCCCGCCGACTCGGAGTGGGAGACGATCGGCGACTTCATCGCCGCCGCCGAGGAGGGCGACGTGACGGTCGCCACGAGCGGAACCGGCTCGATATACCACATCGGCTTCGCGGGGATGGCCGAGGAGACGGGGGTTCTCGAGAACACGGTGAACATTCCGTTCGATGGGGCGTCGGCGGCAATTCAAGCCGCGCTCGGCGAGCAAACCGACATGGTCACGGTGGGTGCGGCGGAGATCGCGCCACAAGTCGAGACGGGCGACCTCCGAACCCTCGCCGTCGCGGGGGACGAGCGAGCCGACATCCTCCCCGACACACCGACCCTCGAAGAAGAAAACATCGAGTGGGTGAGCGGAGCCAT
>JACDAJ010000125.1 GCA_013695475.1 Rubrobacter sp.
GGAGGTATCGAACACAGTGGCACGTTATATAGGTCCGAGAGGACGGCGCGACAGGCGGGCGGGGGTGATGCTCTCTTCGATGCGGAAGAATCCCATCGAGAAGAAGCCTTATCCGCCCGGAGAGCATGGCCGAGGCAGGCAGCGACAGACCGAGTACGGGATGCGTCTCATGGAGAAGCAGAAGGCTCGGTGGTATTACGGGGTCTCCGAGAAGCAGTTTCGGAAGGCGTACGACAAGGCGACCCGTATGCAGGGAGTCACGGGCGAGAATCTGCTCCGGCTCATGGAGATGCGGGTGGATAATGTCGTGTACCGGATGGGGTTCGCTACGAGCCGTCCGCAGGCGCGGCAGCTTGTGGTGCATGGTCATTTCCTTTTGAACGGGCGGAAGCACAATATACCTTCGGCCATTTTGAAGGCGGATGACATTCTCACGGTGAAGGAGAAGAGCCGGAACCTCGAGCCTGTCGTGAATGCTGTGGAGCAGGTCGTGGCGGTTCCGGCCTGGCTGGAGGCCGACCACGAGAACTTCACGGGGCGGCTGCTCCACAATCCGGGACGGGACGAGATAGACGCTCCGGTCGAGGAGCAGCTCATCATCGAGTATTACAGCCGCTAAGTCGAAAGTAGCAACGAAGGCAGCAACGCGGAGGAATGGACTGAATATGTTGGATATTGCGCCACCCCGTTTCAGGGTGGAAGAAGAAGACGACAGGCGCGGCATCTTCGTCGCCGAGCCGCTCCCGAGGGGACTCGGGCATACGCTCGGGAACTCGCTCCGGCGTGTGATGCTTTCGGGACTCACGGGCTCCGCCGTCACGAAGCTCCGCATCGAGGGCGTTCAGCACGAGTTCTCGACCATCGAGGGCGTCCGCGAGGATGTCGTTGACATCATCCTCAACGTCAAAGAACTCAAGTTCAGGCTCGAGCGCGAAGAGCCCATCGAGCTCGAGATCATCAAAAACGGCCCCGGCGACATAACCGCCTCAGACATCGAGATGAAGGCCGACGTGTCGGTCGTTGACCCGGAGACGTACATCGCCACGCTCTCGAGCGGGGCGAGCCTCGACATGCGGCTCACCGTCGAGCAGGGACAGGGGTACGTCCGGGCCGAGCAAAACAAGAGCGACGCCGACCCCATCGGGGTCATCGCCGTTGACTCGCTTTTCTCCCCGGTTCAGCGCGTGAACTATACGGTCTCCGAGACTCGGGCGGGGGCGCGGGCCGACCTTGACTCTTTGACCATCGAGGTTTTCACGGATGGGAGGATCACGCCTCGGGACGCTTTGAACGAGGCTTCGCGGCAGATGATCAACCTCCTCGGGCTGTTCGCGGACGGCTATCAAGGCTCGCCCCGCGCCGCCGCCGACTCGCCCCGAAGCGGCGGTCGGAACGTCATCACCGACGAGCGTGCCATCGAGGATCTCGAACTCACCGTCCGTTCGTACAACTGCCTCAAGCGCGAGGGCGTTGACACCATCGGCCAGCTCGCGACGATGACCGAGGAAGAACTCATGAACATCCGGAACCTCGGGATGAAGAGCGTGGACGAGATCCGCTCGAAGCTCCTCGAACTCGGCTACCCCATAGAAAGCGAGGAGTAAAAATGAGGCACGCGAAAAGGGGCCGCAAACTCGGCCGCGAAGCGCAGCACCGCAAACTCATGCTCGGCACGATGGCCGGACAGGTCATCCAGCACGGCCGCATAAAAACCACCGGCCCGAAAGCCAAAGAGGTCCGCGGTGTCGTTGACAAGCTCATCACGACCGCCAAAAAGGACGACCTCCACTCGCGTCGCCAGGCCGTGAAAGTCCTCAAAGACAAAACCATCGTCCGCCACCTCTTCGAGGACGTCGCCCCCGACCTCGACGACCGGAACTCGGGATACACGAGAATCCTCAAACTCGGCCCGCGCCTCGGCGACGGAGCGGAGTCGGTGTACCTCGAACTCGTGAATTACCAGCCCATCGAGTCATAGATAGCGACGCTCCCGCCACGTCTTTCCGGGAACAGCCGATAGATATAGACGACTCGCCAAACATAAGAAACTCGAACGATTCGGAGGCTCGCTGCGGCGGGTCTCCCGTCATTTCGTGCCGAAACGTCTCGTTCTCATACCCCGGCGCGGAAACCCCGGCTCTCTCCGGTGTCTCCTTCGAGGTGCGGGCCGGGGAATACATCGGCGTCGTCGGGGAGAACGGCGGCGGGAAATCCACGCTCGTCCGTATTTTGAACGGACTCCTCAAACCCGAGTCGGGCGATGTCCGCATCCTCGGCGGCCTCGATCCGGCGGTCGAGCCTTTCGAGGTTCGAAAGCACGTCGGGATGCTCTTCCAAAACCCGGACAACGGACTCGTCTCCCCGTTCGTCGAAGACGACGTCGCCTTCGGCCTCGAAAACCTCGGTGTCGAGCGAGATGAAATGAGGGAAAGAGTGCGAGACGCGATGCGCTCCGTCGGCCTCGAAGGATACGAAAGGCGCGAGACGCACACGCTCTCCGGCGGAGAAAAACAAAGAGTCGCCCTCGCCGGAATACTCGCCGTCGAGCCGGACATCCTCATCCTCGACGAGCCGACCTCGATGCTCGACGCTTCGGGAAGGCGCGAAGTCCTCGAACGCCTCGATGTTTTGCGAGGAAAGAAAACCATCCTCCACGCCACGCACCACCTCGAAGAACTCTTCGACGCCGACCGCATCCTCGTCCTCAAAAACGGCGAACTCGCCGCCGACATCCCACCGGAACGCCTCTTCTCCGACGGTGGACTCATGAGGAAGAACCGACTCGTCGCGCCGACTTTGCTCCGCCTCGCCGAGTCCCTCGGCATCCCGCCGCGAAGGAGCGCCGACGAACTCGCCGCCGAGATCTCGAACCGCGTCCGGGCGAGGACTTCGGGGTGAGGATCGAGGTGAAAAACCTCCGCCACGTGTACTCGCCCGGCACGGACTTCGCTTTCGAGGCTCTTCGGGATGTCTCGCTTACCGTGGAGGCGGGGGAGGTTTTCGGCATCGTGGGTGGGACGGGATCGGGGAAGAGCACGCTCGTTTCGCACATGAACCTCCTCCTCGAACCGACGAGCGGGGAAGTCCTCATTGACGGCGTGGATGCCCGGACGATGAAAAAGAGCGTGCTTCGCCGGAGGGTCGGACTCGTTTTCCAGTTTCCCGAGTCGGCCCTCTTCGCCCCGACCGTCGAGGAGGATGTCGCCTTCGGGCCGGAACGCCTCGGTCTCGACGAGGACGAGGTTCGGAAGCGGGTCGAAGGGACGCTCGGGATGCTCGGCGTCGGACACCTCGCGCCCCGGTCGCCGCACGCGCTTTCGGGCGGAGAGAAGCGGAGGGTCGCCATGGCGGGGGTTCTTGCGATGGGGCCGGAGGCGATCATACTCGACGAGCCGACCGCTGGACTCGACCCCGCGACCCGCGAGGAATTATTGAACGTCGTGCGCGGTCTCAAAGAATCCGGCATGTCCATCGTCATCGTCTCGCACGACCTCGACGAAATCTCCGAAGTCTCCGACCGCGTGTGCCTCATGGAAGGCGGCTCGGTGAAGGCCGCCGGGAAACCGAGCGACGTTTTCTATGAGCATCCCGAAAACGCGCCGGGAACCGTGCGGGTCGCCCTCGCCGTGTCGGAGAGGCTCTTCCCGGACACCGTCGGTCGTCCGGTTCGCTTCTCGGAAACCGTCGAGGCTCTCGAACGGGTCATGAGGCGAAACCCGTGATACGGAAGTCGGCAAGCCGTCCCCTTCGCCGCGGATTTTCGGGCGGGGAGCCTCGTGTCATGGAGACGCTTCGTGCGAAGAAGGCGATGTTCCACCGGATGCGCCGCATCGGGCGGAATATCGGCATTCGACACGCGATGCGCGACCCCCGTTTTCGAGGACGTTCGTACTCCGGGCGAGCCGTACCCGCCGATATGCGAACTCCCGAGTCGTCTATCCCGATCCGGATGGGCGCATCGTGGAGATCCGGTACGAGACGGAATCCCGACGAAAAGCTCCGCGCGAGCGGCGCGACCGGGCGACTTCGGCGGCCATCGGACGTATGCCGCGCGAGACATAATTCGGAGTCTCGCTTCTCGAAGTCGAGTTTCCCGGAATCCGGTTCCCGAACGCGCCGAGCGCGGAGTTCTTCGTCCGGCATCGAGAGGGGATGAGTCGTGGGACGTGGGATCGGGCAGTTTTATCCGGGTGAGTCGCCGCTCCACACGCTCGACCCTCGGGCGAAGATCCTCGCCTCCGTCGGGTTCGTCGCCGCCCTTTTCCTCGTCGGCTCTTTTTACGGCTTCCTCCTCGTCGCGGCGGTGGTTTTGTCACTCCTCGCCGTGAGTCGCGTCCCGGCATCGGCCTTCATCCGCTTTTTGAAGCCCGTCTCGTTCATCGTCGCGCTCACGTTCCTTTTTCAAGCCCTCTTCTCACGCGAAAGAGCCGTTCTCTTCGAGTGGGGATGGCTTTCCGTGTACGAAGGCGGGGTGTCGAATGGGGCGTTTCTCGCCGCTCGGATACTTCTTCTCGTGCTTTCGGCGGCTCTTTTGACGGCGACGACGCCGCCCGTCGCGCTCACGGACGGCATCGAGGATCTCCTTTCACCGCTCAAAAAAGTCCGGTTTCCGTCGCACGAAGTGGCGATGATGATGACGATCGCATTACGTTTCATACCGACGCTCGACGAGGAGGCGCAGAAAATCATGCGCGCGCAAGCCGCCCGAGGCGCGGAATTCTCCGAGGGCGGACTCATCCGGCGGGTGAAAGCCATCATCCCCATCCTCGTCCCGCTCACAGTCGGGGCCTTCCGCCGCGCCGACGAACTCGCCGACGCGATGGAGAGCCGGGGGTACCGGGGCGGCGACGGAAGGACACGGTACCGTGAACTTCGCTTCCGACTCCGCGACGGACTCGCCCTCGCCTTCGTCGCCGTTGTCGCCGTTGTCGGAGCCGTATTGTGAAACTCGCCGGACTCGTCGAATACGACGGTGCGGATTTCGCCGGATGGGCGCGCCAGCCGGACACCCGCACCGTCGAGGATGAACTCTCGAAGGCGCTCGAAACCATCCTCCGCCACCCGGTCAAAATGAGCGTCGCCGGGCGCACCGACGCGGGGGTTCATGCGAGCGGGCAAGTGATCTCCTTCGAGACGGACGCGGAGCTTTCGCCCGCCGACATCGCGTACCGGGCGACCGCCGTGCTTCCTCGGGATGCCGCGCTCCGAAAATGCGTCGAGGTTCCCGACTCCTTCGATGCGAGGCGGAGCGCGACGAGCCGGAGTTATGAGTACCGGATCGTGAACGCCCCGGTTCGCTCCCCGCTCCGCCGCCGGGACGCGACGTACATCGCCCGAAACCTCGACCTCGACGCTTTGGAAAAGTGCGCGAGTCTCATGCTCGGAGTCCATAATTTTCGGGCTTTCACGCCGACGAAGACGCATCACTCGCGCTTCGAGAGGGAGGTTTTCGAGTCGCGGTGGGAGAGGAGCGGCGATCTCCTTATGTACCGGATCTCGGCGAATTCGTTTTTGTATGGGATGGTTCGGACGCTCGTCGGAACGATGATCGAGGTCGCCGACGGGAGCCGGGATTTCTCTTCTTTCGAGGGGCTTCTCTCGGGCGGGGAGCGTCGGGAGGCGGGGGTGTCGGCGGGGGCAAAAGGACTCACGCTTGTGGGGGTGGGGTACGATGGGTGGAGCTTGTCGGAAGATATGGGAGAGGAGATTCTATGAACGATGAAATGCTCGGGCGGATAGATTCGTATATCGAAGGTCTTTTCGTCGGGGAGGATGCCGCTCTTTCGGCGGCTCTCGACGACGCGAAGAATGCGGGATTGCCGGAGATTCAGATTTCCCCGAATCAAGGGAAGTTTCTTCGGCTCCTCGCGGAGATTTCGGGGGCGCGGAGGATTTTGGAGATCGGGACACTCGGCGGATACAGCGGCATCCACTTCGCCCGCGCTTTGCCGGACGACGGAGTTCTCATCTCCCTCGAACTCGATGAAAAACATGCGGAAGTCGCCCGCAAAAACTTCGAGCGGGCGGGGCTTTCTGAGAAGGTCGAAGTCCGTGTCGGCGACGCGAAGGAGACGCTTCGCTCGATGGCCGAAAACGGCGGCGAAGAACCATTCGACCTCGTGTTCATAGACGCGGAGAAGGAAGGGTATCCGATGTACCTCGACCTCTCGCTCGAACTCTCGCGTCCGGGAACGCTCGTGATCGCGGACAATGTGGTTCGGGGCGGGAGCGTTCTCGAAGAAGGCGACAATATGGGCGCGTTCAATGAGAAGTTCGCCTCGGATGGGCGGCTCGATGGGATCATCATTCCACTCATCCGCGAGTATGTGGACGGGGTGGCGATTGCGCGGGTCAAATAAAGGGGTTTACGATTTCCATCCCGGCTATTTTCTGGCCGGGGTGGACGGTCGCCGAGTGAGACGTGCCGCGTCCGGTACCCCACGCCCTCATCGCTCATGGGATTCGTCCCGCGACCACCCGACATCGCCTCCGGTGCCGAGGTCGAAGCCTTCGTCCATCCTCCTCAAGAAACGCGCCTCCGCCTCGCGATACTCCCTTTCCTCCGATACGAGACCGTCGAGCATCCCTCGCAAAAGCTCCGGCGCGGATACTCCTCGCCTCGACGCTATTTCCTCCGCCTTCTCCAAAACTTCCTCCGGCAATGAAACCGTGATGCTCCGGTTCGCCATGTGCATGCCTCACTTTCGCGTTCTCGACGGTATGGAAAGGAATCATTTGTCCGAGGAAATCGCCGCCCACTCCGGCTGACCGATCCCTTTGTATATGCTAGTATCACACGGTTTGACGCTCCTTTGAACTTTGCAGAAACTCCGGAGGATGATGAAGAGTTATATGGCGCGGCCCAATGAGGTCGAGAGAAAATGGTATGTCGTTGACGCGCAAGGCCAAACCCTCGGGCGGCTCGCGACCGAGATCGCAATGATCCTTCGCGGCAAAAAGAAGGCGGTGTATACCCCGCACGTGGATGTCGGCGATTTCGTCGTAGTCGTGAACGCGGGCAAGGTCGCCGTGAGCGGCAAGAAGGCCGAGCAGAAAATGTACCGCCGCCACACGGGCTACCCCGGCGGACTGCGCGAGATGAACTACGAGGAGATGCGCGACAAGAAGCCGACGGACATTGTTCGGAAGGCCGTGAAGGGGATGCTCCCCCGCACGCGCCTCGCCCGCCAGCAAATGAAGAAGCTCAAAGTCTACGCCGGGCCGGAGCATCCGCACTCCGCCCAAACCCCCGAAACCTACGAGGTGAACAGATAATGGCCGAAACTCTTTATACGGGAACCGGACGGCGGAAGACCTCCGTCGCGCGAGTGAGAATACTCGCCGGAGACGGGAAGATCACGGTGAACGGTCGTTCTTATGACGACTATTTCCCGCGCCCGGCTTACCAGCGTTCGATCCGCGGCCCCCTCGAACTCCTCGACTCGGCGACGAACTACGATGTCGTCGTCAAAGTCGAGGGCGGCGGCCTCACCGGACAGGCCGACTCCGTCCGCCACGGTATCGCCCGCGCCCTCGCGGAGGAATCACAAGACGCGAGGGGCGAACTCAAAGCTGCCGGGATGCTCACCCGAGACCCCCGAGCCGTCGAGCGCAAAAAGTACGGCCTCAAAAAAGCCCGCAAGCGCCCGCAATTCTCGAAGCGGTAAAACGAAAGAAAGACAGTTTCACGCGGGTTCCTTCGTTTTCGAGGGAACCCGTTTCTTGCGGCCACGCTTCCGGCTTCATTGCGCCATCTTGCGGGACTCCGCGCGAACCATCATTCTGCGTTCGCCGCTGTTTCACGGCGATTCTCGAAGGCGCCGAAACTTGACCGTGGCTCCCGGTATGATTAATGTTTCGTAAGGTGGATGTCCGGGAGTGCGAAAGGAGCGGTGGGGGTGGCGTTCGAGGAAGCTCCCTTTGTGGCGTTGGTTCACCATCGGGACGAGGTTCCCGTGGTGAAGGTGGCGGGGGATCTCGACCTCATGTCGGCCCCTCGGTTTCGAGATGTCCTCGGGAAGGCCGTGCGCGGGGCGGAGGGGGATTTCCCCGGCGTGGTCGTCGTGGATCTCGGCGGGGTCGGGTTCATGGACTCGTGCGGCATAAACGCCCTCGTCGGCGCGACGCGCGATTTCGCCTCCGACGGCGGAAAGGTCCGCCTCGTCGTGAAATCCTCCCCCGTCGCGAGAACCCTCTCGGTCACCGGCCTCGATAAAGTCTTCGATGTGTACCCGGACGTCGGCTCGGCCTCGTGCCGGGGCGTGGCATGAAGGAGCGAATGGAGCCCGAAATGCCGAACCTCCGTGGGATGCTCGACCATCTCCCCGATCCGTTCATCGCCGTGGACGCCGAGTGGCGTTTCACGTACATAAACCCCGCCGCCGCGACCATGCTCGGGGGCGGCGAGGACATAGTCGGGAAGCCCGTGTGGGACATCTTCCCCGGTGCGGTCGGCTCCGAATTCGGGGCGAGGCTCCTCGGTGCGATGGAGAGCCGGGAGTCCTTCGAGATGCTTTTGAAGCCGCGCGAGTTCGGACTCGATACGGATGCGTGGTTCAACCTCCGGGCGTATCCCGTCCCGGGCGGACTCGCCGCCATCGCGTGGGACGCGACCATCGCCAAAGAGAATGAGGAGGAGCGCGAGGGGCTTCTCGAAGCGAAGACCGAAGTCGCCCGCGTCCTCCAGCGGGCGCTCCTCCCGCCGAGCCTCCCGTCCATACCCGGCGCGGAGGTCGAGGGGAAGTACGTCGCCGCCGGAGAGGGCGTCGAGGTCGGCGGGGATTTCTACGACGTGTTCGCCATCGAGGACGACGGATGGGCGCTCGTGATGGGCGACGTCGCGGGCAAAGGGCCGGAGGCGGCCTCGCTCACCTCTCTCGCCCGGTACACGATCCGGACGGCGGCGATGCGCGTGAAACGTCCACGGCTCGTTCTTTCGACGCTCAACGAGGAGATACTTCGCCAGACCGGGGGTGAGAGGCTTTTCACCGCCGTGTACGGTGAACTCGAGTCGAAGATTGGTGGGGGCGGGGCGATGGTTCTCCGGGTCGCGTGCGCCGGGCATCCCTCGCCGCTCATCCTCCGAAACGACGGCAAGGTCGAAAATTTCCCGGAGACCGGAACCATTCTCGGCGCGCTCGAAGATCCGGAGTTCTCGTATCGCGAGGTCGTTTTGGAGCGAGGGGAATTCGTCGTTTTCTATACCGACGGGGTGATCGAAGCCCGAAGCGAAGATGGCGGCTTTTTCGGCGACGAGAGGCTCTCCGAAACGGTCGCCGGATGCGGCGGACTCTCGGCGAAGGATGTGGCTGGAAAGATCGAAGCCGCCGCCCTCGATTTCCAGAACGGAGTCGCCCGCGACGACATCGCCATCCTCGCGCTCCGCGTCGCTTAGCGGGCCGCCAGCTTCCGCGCCGATGCACGCATGGTTCCCGAGGCACGCCGCTCCGGTGCGGAACCCGGTCGGCCGGTTTCGCCTGTGTGGCGCGTACACGTCCGGCTTTCGCCCAACCTCCGCCCGCCTTGTCATTTCCGGTTTCCCGGTTTGTGGGGGTGGAGCTTCATCGGGATAAATTCCGGCGCCGATCGGGTATGATATCCGCGTGGCGAGGGAAGATGGAAAACGCCCGCACGCGAAGCCGACGGCAAGTTACGCAAGGGGGAGTGGCGATGCATGACCGACCGACGGAAAACCGACCGATCAAAGAGCCGATACGAAAACCGTGGATATGGATCGTCATGGCCTTCATCATACTCGCGGCGATACCGTGGTATTTGCCGGGCGGGACGGTCGCGCCGATCATACTCGGGCTTCCTTACTGGGCGTTCATCTCCGTCGTGTTCTCGCTCGCTCTTTGCGGGTATTTGAGTTGGCTGCGCCTCCATGAGTGGGACGTGGTCGAGGAGGAAGAGGAGCGGGAGAAGTCCGAAGAGAGGGGGGAGTGAGCAGTGGACGACCTTACTTTCGGGGGGGCGAGCGGCATCATCGTGCTCGTCGCGTACGCGGCGGTCATGCTCCTCATCGGGTACCTCGCGGGGCGCGGGCAGCCGAACGTCCGCGAGAGCGTGAAAAGCTATTATCTGGCGGGGGGCGGACTCGGGTTTGTGGCTCTGTTTTTCACGTTGTATGCGACGCAGTATTCGGGGAACACGGTTGTCGGGTACGCGCCGACGGCGTACCGGACGGGGTTCCCGTGGCTCCAGTCCATCATGTTCATGACGTTCATCATTGGGGCGTATCTCGTTTTCGCGCCGAGGCTTTATGCCATTGCGAAGAAGGAGGAATTCGTCACTCCGGCTGATTGGATCCGGCACCGCTTCCAGTCAACCGCCGTCACCCTCCTCGCCGTCCTCCTCATGCTGTGGGGGATCGGCAACTATTTATTGGAGCAACTCGTCGCCATCGGGCAAGGTATCTTCGGCCTCACGGGCGACACCGTCCCGTACCAGATCGGGGTCGTCCTCTTTGTGGCGGTGATGCTCACGTACGCGTGGATGGGCGGCATGAAGGCCGTCGCGTTCACCGACGTCATGCAAGGCGTCGCGCTCCTCGTCGGCGTCGCCGTGCTTCTCGGCGGCTCGCTGTATTTGATCGGGGGGAGCCTCGGGGACGCGACGCAGTATCTCATCCAGAACGAGCCGGAGAAGGCGTCCGTCCCGCCCCTCGACGTGTCGGCGAACTGGCTGAGCCTCGTCCTCATGGTCGGCTTCGGGGCGGCGGTGTATCCGCACGCGATTCAAAGGATATACGCCGCCGAGAGCGAGAGGACGCTGAAAAGGTCGCTCGCCGGGATGGCGTGGATGCCCCCGATCACGACCGGACTCGTCTTCGTCGTCGGGATCGTCGGCATAAGCCTGTTCCCGAACCTCGGCGAGGGCGAGTCCGAGCAACTCGTCGGCATGATCGCCAACGAAGTCGCCGCGATAAACTTGTTTTTCTATGTCATGATGATCCTCCTCTTCGGGGGCATCGTCGCCGCCATCGTCTCGACGGCGGACTCGGCGCTTCTCAGCTTCTCGTCCATGATCTCGAAGGATTTGTACGCCCGCCATATAAACCCGGACGCGAGCGAGGGGAAGCAGGTTCTCTTCGGAAAGATATGGGGCATCGTGGCGGTCGCCATCCTGCTTGTGATCGCGTGGAATCCGCCGACGACGCTTTACAACATCTTCGTCCTCAAGTTCGAGCTGATCGTCCAAATCGCCCCGGCTTTCATACTCGGCCTGTACTGGAAGCGCCTCTCGTCGTGGCCCGTTTTCTTCGGGATGCTCGCCGGAGCCTCGCTCGCCGGGGGGATGACTCTCTTCGGCTTCGGGACGGTGTACGGGGTGCATGGAGGTGTGATCGGCCTCTTCCTCAACCTCGCCATTTGCGTCGTCGGCTCCCTCCTCATTACCCCGTCGAAGGAGGAGGCGGCCCGCGCCGAACGCTCCGCGGAGCTTTCCGTCCGATGACCACGGAGGGCGTGGGGGAGTTTGCGAAAAGAAATCGTCCTCTCGAAGGTCTCCGCGTCCTCGAGTTCGGCGTGCTCATCGCCGGGCCGTTCGCGACGCGGATGATGGCCGAGTTCGGAGCCGAGGTCATAAAAGTGGAACGTCCGGGAACGGGCGACCCGCTCCGGAACTGGCGGTACGTGGACGAGCGCACGGGCGACTCTTTGTGGTGGGCGCTCCAGTCGAGGAACAAAAAGCTCATCACCCTCGACCTCGGCCACCCGGAAGGCATCGAACTCGCGAAGAGGCTCGCCGCCGAATCGGACATCATCGTCGAGAATTTCAAGCCCGGGACGATGGAGAAACTGGGGCTTTCGTGGGATGTCCTCCACGAAATAAACCCCCGGCTCATCCTCGTCCGGGTTTCGGGATACGGGCAGACGGGGCCGTACAAAGACAAGCCCGGCTTCGCGAACATCGGGGAGGCGATGGGTGGAATCCGTTATGTGACCGGGGAACCCGACCGGCCCCCGGTTCGGAGCGGGATCAGCCTCGGCGACTCGATGGCGTCCCTGTACGCGGTGATCGGCGCGCTCATGGCCGTCCATGCCCGCGACGTGCGCGGCTCGGGCGAGGGGCAGGTCGTGGACGTGGCATTGTACGAGGCGGTCTTCGGCTTCATGGAGTCAATGGTTCCCGAGTTCGACGTGGCTGGCATCGTGCGCGAGCGGACCGGGGCCGTGCTGCCCGGCATCACGCCATCGAACACGTACCGGACGAAGGACGAGTCGTACGTCGCCATCGGCGGAAACAGCGACGCCATTTTCAAGCGGCTCATGGAAGCCGTCGGGCGGCCCGAACTCGGCTCCGACGAACGCTTCGCCACGAACGCCGACCGCTCGAAATGGGCCGACGACCTCGACGAACTCATAGGCGAATGGGCCGGACGTCGCACCGTGGAGGAGATACAAAGCATCCTCGACGGTGCTTCGGTTCCCGTCGGGACGATATATTCGGTCGCGGACATCGTGGACGACGAGCATTACGAAGCCCGCGAAATGCTCCTCGAAGGAAAAATAGAAGGCGTCGGGTCGGTGAGGATGCCGGGTCTCGCGCCGAAGCTCTCGGCGACGCCGGGTGGAGTCGAATGGTATGGCGGAACGCTCGGGTCGCACAACGAGGAAGTTTATGGAGAAATCCTCGGGCTTTCGGGGGAAGAGATCGGAAGTCTTTCCGACGATGGGATAGTCTGAAAGCGGCTCGCCCGGCGGCTTCGCCGGGTGGACTGTGGGGCGAGGGAGCGGTTAGAATGGACGGAGTTTGCGTGGGTGGAGGGGCCGCGCCTTTTTGGCGATGGGAGAAAAGATCTCGCACGGAGGGGTGAGGCATCGTTGACGGCGGGCGCTTTCGAGGACAAGGTCAAGCGGCGCGTTTATGTCGTAATTTTGCTCGCGGCTCTGGCTGGCTCGCTTTTGGGGCTGGCGATCAACGAGTTCACGGGACTCACTTCGCCGTTCATCCGGGGTTTGCTCATTGTCGCGGCCACCTTCGAGGCCGTGGTGTTGTTTTTGCTGCATACGGGGAGGATGCGGTTCTCGGTGATCGAGGAGGCGCTTTACCTCATCCCGGCGGCTTTGCTCCTCGGCGTCCTCGCATACGCGCTTTATATCCCCGCCTCCCCCGAACAGGCGGACTCGGCTTTGCGGGGCTTTTACCTGTGGATTCCGGCGGTCTATATCGTGGTTTTCATGGCCCACGAGGGAACCGGTGCGTTCGCCCGTTCCGTGGCGGTTTACCTCGCCGTAGTCGCCGTCTCGCTCCCGGCGGTCGCCGGGTCGGTCACGAACCTCGATTCGCTCTCGCTCGACCAGCTTTATATCTCGGGCGCGGTGGTCATATCCTTCCTTTATTTCATCGCCCGGCTGCGCGACCGCCTCCGCGAGGCCGAGGTCGCGACCGAGAGAATGAAGCTACTTGCCGAGACCGACGAGCTCACGGGGCTGTGCAATCGCCGCCGCGCCGTGGGCATCCTCGACGACGAGATGGAGAGCCGCCGCCGCCACGGGCATCCTCTGTCCGTGATCGTCTTCGACATAGACGACTTCAAAAACGTGAACGACGACTTCGGACACGACGTGGGCGACGCCGTCCTCGCCAGCCTGTCGCGCCTCGCGAAAAGAACCCTCCGCCAAACCGACGAACTCGCCCGGTGGGGCGGGGAGGAATTCCTCGTGATCTCCCCCGAAACTCCCCAGACCGCCGCCCGAAACCTCGCCGACAGACTCCGCGAAGCCATCGAAGAGAAGGAGTTCCGCTTCGGCGGCGGCGTCTCCGCGAGCTTCGGAGTCTCGGAGCTTCGCAAAGAGGACAGCGGCACCACACTCGTCAAAAGAGCGGACACCGCGCTGTACAAAGCGAAGACGCGAGGGAAAAACCGGGTCGAGGTGTGATGTCGCTCCGCCTTCGGCTCCGCTCCGGTTTTTGGTTTTTGGTTGTTGGTTTTGTCGCTAACCAACGACGGCGAGGGGTGAATGGAGCGTCCGGTCGAGGGGGGTTTCAAAGCCGATGTCGCGGGAACGATTCCGATGGGTCGTATGCTACGCTAACGCCGGAACGGGAATGCGCTTTTCAAAGGAGACTTCATGAGCATAAAGGAATACGAATCTTTCCACCGAAACTCGATCGAGGATTACGACGCTTTCTGGTCCGAGCAAGCCAAACGCATTGACTGGCACAAAGACTTCGATAAAGTCCTCGACTTCTCGAACCCGCCCTTCGCCAAATGGTTCGTCGGCGGCGAAACCAACCTTTGCCACAACATGGTGGACAGGCATTTGGAGGAGCGCGGCGACCAAAACGCCATCGTATACATCTCCTCCGAAACCGACGAAAAGAGAGCGTACACATACCGCGATCTTTACGAGGAAGTCAACGCGCTCGCCGCGAGCCTGAAAAGTCTCGGGGTCGGGCGGGGCGACCGGGTCGTGATTTATATGCCGATGACCGCCGAGGCGGTTTTCGCCATCCTCGCGTGCGTGAGGCTCGGGGCGATACATTCGGTCGTGTTCGGGGGGTTCGCGGCCGGAAGCCTCGCGAAGCGGATCGACGACGCGAAGCCGAAGGCCATGATCTCCGCCGACGCCGGAATGCGCGGAGGAAACGTCGTCAAATACAAACCCCTCGTTGACGAAGCATGCGAAACCGCCGAATACCCCCCCGAAAACATCATCATATACAACCGCGGCCTCGACAAAGATATGTCCACAACCGAAGGCCGCGACCTCGACTACGCGGAGCTTCGGGAGAAACACCTCGGCTCCGAAGTCCCGTGCGAATGGGTCGAGTCGAGCGAGGTTTCATACATCCTTTATACGTCCGGCACGACGGGGACTCCGAAGGGCGTTCAAAGGGACACGGGCGGGTACGCCGTCGCGCTCGCCGCCTCGATGGAGCATGTCTTCGACTCGAAGCCGGGCGAGACGTTCTTTTGCGCCTCCGACGTCGGGTGGGTCGTCGGCCATTCGTACATCGTGTACGCGCCGCTTCTTCACGGCATGACATCCATCGTTTATGAGGGGCTTCCCATCCGACCCGACGCCGGGGTATGGTGGAGGATCGTCGAGGAGTTCGGCGTGGACACGCTTTTTACTTCGCCGACGGCGATCCGCGCCCTCAAAAAACAAGACCCCGAATACATGACGAATCACGACACGGGCACGCTCCGCAAACTTTATCTCGCGGGGGAGCCGCTCGACGAGCCGACCTCGCGGTGGGTGTCGGAGTCGCTTGGGACGGACGTGCGCGACCATTATTGGCAGACGGAGTCCGGGTGGCCGATCCTCTCCTCGATGAACCCCGGCCTCGACGACGACCCCGCCACCCCCGGCTCCACCGGATTCCCGTGCGCCGGATACGACATTCGCCTCATGCACGAGGAAACGGGTGAGGAGGTCGGGGCCGGAGAGCGCGGCATCCTCGCGATCAAAGCTCCGACGCCTCCGGGTTTCATGTCCACGGTGTGGGGCGACGACGAGCGTTTCGTGGAGACGTATTTCTCGGACTTCCCGGACGGGGAACTTTATACGACCTCCGACTGGGCGATGCGGGAGGAGGACGGGCGGTACTTCATCATGGGTCGTTCGGACGACGTGATCAACGTCGCCGGGCATCGGCTCGGCACGAGGGAGATCGAAGAGGCCATCTCCGACCATCCCGAAGTCGCCGAAACCGCCGTCGTCGGCGTGAAGGACGAATACAAAGGACAAGAAGTCCTCGCCTACGCCATCCCCCAAAACGCCGGGAAAGTCGAGACCGACGAAGGCCGGGCCGAACTCGAGAAGTCCGTCAAAGAAATAGTGGACACGAAGCTCGGGAAAATAGCGCGTCCAAAAAACGTCTTTTTCGTGGACGCCCTCCCGAAGACGCGGAGCGGGAAGATGCTTCGGCGCTCGATACAGGCCGTCGCCGAAGGGCGCGACCCCGGCGACCTCTCGATGCTCGAAGACCCGTCCGCCCTCGAAAGCGTGAAGGCGACGAGTCCGTCGGGGAAATAGGGTTTTCGACGGGCTGGCGAGGAACCGGAGCATGAGATGAGCCGGGATATGATCGTCTCGAACCCCGAGGTCATGATGGGAAAGCCCGTCGTTCGCGGGACGCGCATCACGGTGGAGATGATCCTCGGGAAGCTCTCCGAGGGTGAGCCGGCCGGGCAAATAATCGAGGCGCATCCCCGGCTCACCGACGAAGGGGTGCGAGCGGCCCTCGCCTTCGCCCGAGAAACTTTGAGATCCGACATCGCATATCCGGTGGACGACAGGAGCGCGTGAACCTCCCCGCCGACGAGGGTGTGGATAGACAGATCGTGGATCTCCTCCGAGGCGTCGGACGGGTGCGTCGCGGAGAATGCGACCCGGCTTTCAGACGGGCGATGAACCACCCGTGAAAACCGGGAGCCAGTAATAAATTATGTACGCTCCGGCGACGACGAGGAGGATCGCCGATATTATTTGCACGTATGGCATGACGCTTCGCAGCCGGGATACGACACTTGATTTGAAGAGCGCGAGCGCGAGTGTGAGGGCGATGAGGACGGAGGTCATGCCGAGTCCGTAAAGGAGGAATTGCCCCGCCCCCGAGGCGAAGCTTCCGGCGGTGAGGCTGCTCCCCATCACCGCGAGGAACACGGGGAGCGTGCAACTCAGCGACGCGAGGCCATACGCCAGTCCGAACAGGAAGAAGCCCCGGATCGTCATATCCTTCGGGTCTCCGACTCGCTCGGCGATCCGCTCGAAGAACGCCGTGTACACCGTCCGTCCGGCGAGGAGCCACAATCCCATCCCGATCAGGAATACCCCGATCGCCGTCCCGAACCACGGCATCGTTCCGAGGATGGCGCTCCCCCCGGCGGCCACAATGGCCCCCGCGACCCCGAAGAGAAGCACGAACCCGAACGAGACGACACCCCCGATGAGAACGGCCCGCGCGCCCCTCCCGAGCGTGGATCTTTTCTCGAACCCTTCTTCCTGGCTGCCGAGATAAAGCGAGAGGTATGCGGGAAGCATCGCAAACCCGCACGGGTTCACCGCCGCCACGATCCCCGCCCCGAACGCGAACCCGACCGGGAGAAGCATTCCGAGGCTCGAAAGAAGCTGCGTGGCCCATTCTTGAAGCGCCGTCAAAGCGCGCCGTCCAATTCACTTTGTATGGTCGCCGCATCGGTGACGGCGACATCGCGGTATGTTTCTTCGCCATCCTCGTCGAGGATGATGGTCGTCTCGAGCGCGTTCGCCCCGAACTCTTCGGCGATGTCGCCGCCGCCTATGACGGTCGGGAGCGGCTCGACTCCGGCTCCGGCGAAAAAGTTTTCTATGGATTCTTCGGTCTCGAACGGGTCAATGGAGATCATAATCATGTTTAGCCCACGATCCTCGTAGGCGGGAAGAACCTCGGACCACGCCCGAGCTTCCTCCATACAACGTCCTCACCACCCCGCCATGAAGAAGAGCGCCGTGACATCGCCCCCTCCTCCGAGGCTCACCTCTTCTCCTTGAATCGTCGTCGCGCTCGGCCCGGAAGACGGGGCGTCGGACGAAACGCCTTCCTCCGAACCGTCCGCCGCGTTCTCCGACGGAGTGGCTTCTTCGGAAGCATCTTCTTCCGGCTGCGTCCCGTCGCCGTTTGACGGAGCTTCGCTTTCGGCTTGCGTCGGTTCGGGCGGGGGGGCTTCTTCATCCGACTGTCCGGATCCCGGCCCGGCCCCGCCGCACGCGGAGAGCGCGAACATCGCCGCGAGGAATATCGCCAACATGGATAGTCTTTTCATAGCCGCCTTTCCTTTATGTTTCTTTATGTTTCGTACACTCGCGTCTCGGGGCGGAACGCCGCCCACGAGAACCAGAAATGGTCAATGCTCACGACAGGCTCCAAATCGCTCCCCTCCATCTCCCCGGCCACGGCCTCCCCGAGAACATTCCATTCGCTCCCGGTCTCCTCGTCGAGGATTTTTCCCTCTCCGTCGGAGCGGAAGGTGAGAGTATCCCCGTCGAGTTCCCGCGAGTATACGCCCGCCGAACCCACGTCCCGGCCCGCGTCTATGGAATCCTCGTCGAGGGCGGAGGCCGTGCCTTCCCGCCAGAAAACCGCGACGGGTTCGCCGCCTATCTCGTCGTTCACGGCGGGGGTTTCCATGAGGGTCTCGTATGGAAACGCGACGGGTTCCCTCTCGTCGTCCACCGTGATGACGCGGGCCATCGCCGGAAGCTCGCCCGGTGTCTCGGGGCCGTCATAAAGGAAGGGCGACGAGTCCGCGTCGTCGTATCCGACGTATGGGTTTCGCCCGTAGTCCCGGCTGTTCCCGGTTTCGCGGGAGAGGACTTCGCCGTCGGGATGCGCCTCCCGGAAGTCGTCCCACGGGACGATGGGGGCGGGGATGGTTTCGAGCTTCTCCCCGGTGAGTTCCCCGGCTATCGCTTCTCCGGTTGCTTGCTGCCACCAGCTTTCGGTCTGGCGGTCGTACATGATGAGGTTCGAGAACCGGAGCCTCCCCGTCGTCCCGAAGTCGAGTTCCCGCCCATCCAATTCCCCCTCGAAGGCGATGGCCGTATTGCAAAGCGGGCAGAAAGTCACCGTGATCGGCTCGCCGCCAATCTCGTCGTTGACGATTTCATGCCACGTGATGATTTGAAGCGGATAAGCCCGAGCCTCGCCCCCGTGACGCACGAGGATCACCGGTTCGTTGCCCTCGATCCACTCGTCCGCCTCCTCGATCTCGATGAATCGCGGCTCGTCCACCGCCGGGATGCCGTCCTTCGGAGGCCCGCCGGAGGAAATCTCCTCGTACGAGACATCGTGCCGGGCGAAGTCCGTCTCGAACTCGCCCTCGGCCCCCGCCGGAGGAGTGTTCTCGGACGCCGCTTCGGGAGCCGTCTCGGAGGATTTCCGCTCTCCGGTTTCACTGGCTCCTTCGGAAGCTCCGTTCTCCCCGGATGTCCCGCAGGCGGCGAGGAAAAGGGCGAGGATCGCGGCAATAGACACGCCGACTTTGAAAGAGGACGACTTCATGCCCCCATCGTATCTCATGAAAGAGATGTTCGAGCGGGGAGAACGGCGAACGGCGGCGTGGATCACATGATTTATTCGGAGAGGATTTCCGGCCAGTCTTCTCGCTGTGGCTCGGCTTCGAGTTCGTGGATGGTGAAGTGGATGAGTTCTTCGAGGCGTATCTCCCCGGTCGGGATGTGGGTTTTGTCGAGCATTCCGAGATCCGCGCCGATCCCCGCTCCGAGGTGCATGTGGGGATGGACGACCTTCGACCCCTCGCCTGGGTGCCAGTGGTATGAGACGATCTCCTTCTCGTCGGCGGTTTCGAGGCGGTGCGAGTATGCGATGACCGCGACTTTCCACAGGCTTCGGTCGTCCTCGCCTCTCACAACCCGGTACCATGTCCTCGTGACCAAATTCAAGCCGATGGAGCCGCGCATTTTCACGGGATGTCCGAGGTTCGGGACGAGGGCGTGCGTTTGTCCCGGAGAGTATCCGTTCGTCCCGACCACCACCCACACATGAGCCTCCCGATTCACGCATGAAACGGCTCTTTGCAGTGAAGCCCGGAACGCATCGAAGGCTTCATAGGGGCTGTTCGACACGACGAAATCTACCTGACGAATGGAAGGATCATCGCGAGTTCCATCACGCCGGGAGGGTTTTTCGTCCGATCATCCGGGTCGTCGTACTCGCCTTTGTCCCACCGTTCAATGAACTCCTCGCCGCTTATGCCGAGATGCTTTTGGGCGGTGCGATCCAAAAGCTCCCGACCCTCTTCCCACGTCATCCGCCGAACGCGCCCGTTTTCCTCGTCCGCTCTTTCTTCCATGTTCCCTCGCTCAGTCCGTGAACCTCCATTTTATACTGACCCCCGCGAAAGTCTCCGTTTGCATTTTTTGTATACAAAACTAGCCGGAAACTTCGGATATTTGACTTCACATCGTCTTTCTGTATACAATTTCGTTCACGGAAAAGAGTTCGGAGGAGAGTTTTTGAGGGAAGTCGTCGGTGAAGCGGGGATGGGCGGGGTTCTCGGGAGGATGCGGGCTTTGATCATCGAGGGCGAGTACCGCCCCGACGAGCGGCTCATCGAGGAGCATCTCGCCGAAAGGCTCGGTGTCAGCCGGACTCCGGTGCGTCAGGCATTGACGATGCTCGAAGCCGAGGGGCTTGTCGAGATCGCGCCGAACCGGGGCGCGGTCGTATGCTCGTTCTCCATCGAGGATGTGTGGGACATATACGACCTCCGGGCCGTCCTCGAAGGGTATGCGGCGAGGCGGGCCGCCGACCGTATCACAGGCGAAGAACTCTCGCGGATCGGGGAGGTTGTCGAGGAGCAGGCGGGCATATCGCCGGAGGAGGCTGTGGACCGGGAGGAGGCGATACGCCGCATCGTGGAAGTCAACCAGGTTTTCCACGGGGCCATCGTCGCCGCGAGCCGGAACGGGAGGCTCGGGAAGCTCATCCAAAGAACCGTCGAAGTCCCGCTCGTTTTCAAGGCGTTTCATTTGTACACGCCGAAGGAGCGGGCGATTTCCAACCACTATCATCGCCAAATTCTCACCGCGCTTGAAAACGGCGACGGCGAACGGGCGGAGATCGTCATGCGCGAACACGTATACGAAGGCCGGGACTTCGTCATAAAGGCGCTGAGGGAGGATGCGAACCGTGAGTGAAACCAAAAAACCACTTGAAGGACTCCGCGTCGTCGAGATGGGGAGCCTTCTCGCCGGGCCGTTTTGCGGACAACTCCTCGGGGACTTCGGCGCCGAGGTTATAAAAGTGGAGCCGCCCGGAAAAGGCGACCCGATGCGCGTGTGGGGAAGGCACCAGAAAAACGGTCGCACACTATGGTGGCCCGTCATCGCGCGGAACAAAAAGTCCGTCACTCTCAATCTTCGGGAAAAGGAGGGGCAAGAAATCGCCCGGAGTCTCATCGCCGAGGCGGATGTGCTTGTCGAGAATTTCCGGCCCGGCACGATGGAGCGGTGGGGGATGGGGTACGAGGAGCTTCGGGAGGCGAACCCCGGACTCGTGATGGTGAGGGTTTCCGGGTATGGGCAGACGGGGCCGTACCGCGACCGGGCCGGGTTCGGGGCCATCGGGGAGGCGATGGGGGGTATCCGCCACGTAACGGGGTTTCCGGACGCCGCGCCGCCACGAGCGGGGATCAGCCTCGGAGACTCGCTCGCGGCGACCTTCGGCGCGCTCGGCGCTTTGACGGCTCTTTATTCGCGGGAGCATAACGGCGGACGCGGGCAGATTGTGGACGTCGGGATTTACGAGGCCGTCCTCTCGCTCATGGAAAGCACGATCCCGGAGCATGCGCTCACCGGACACACGAGAGGCCGCACCGGGACCGTGCTTCCGTTCGTCGCGCCGTCGAATATTTATCCGACGAAGGATGATGATTATGTTCTCATCGCCGGAAACGCCGACACCGTTTTCGGGAGGCTCGCCGACGCGCTCGGTCATCCCGAGTGGGCGGAGGACGAACGGTATTCCACGCATCATGCGCGGGGCGAGAACATGGGGGAACTCGATGCCATGATCTCCGCGTGGACGAAAGAGAGAGTCTCCGAAGAGGTTCTCGAAGCGATGGCGGAGGCCGGGGTTCCGTCGGGCAAAATATTCACCGCCGAGGACATGATGGCCGATCCCCACTACGCCGCGAGGGAGAACATCGTCGAGGTCGAAGACCCGGAGATCGGGAATATCCCGATGCAAAACGTCGTCCCGAAACTGTCGGAGACGCCGGGCGAGGTTCGCTCGACGGGGCCGTCGCTCGGGGAGCATAACGGGGAGGTATATGGAAAACTGCTCGGTCTGAGCGGAGAGGAAATATCGGCGATGGAATACCGGGGGGTATTTTAGTGGGAATCGGCATTATGGAAGTGGGGCCGCGAGACGGCCTCCAAAACGAGGGGAAGAACCTTTCGCCGGAGGTTCGGGCGGAGTTGTGCGACCGTCTCTCGGCGACGGGGATGTCGTGCATGGAGGCGGTGAGCTTCGTGAATCCGAAGCGCGTCCCGCAAATGGCCGGGGCCGAGGATGTCATGGCGAAGATAAACCGGAGCGAGGACTCAGTTTACGCCGGACTCGTCCTCAACGAGAAGGGATACGACCGGGCCATCGCCGCGAGCGTGGACGAGGCGCGGTACGCCTTTCCCGTCACCGAGGAGTTCGCCCGGAGGAACCAGAATTCCACCGTCGCCGACTCCATCGAGCTTTCCAGGAAACTCACGCGGCGGGCGAAAGAGGATGGAATACGGGTCGCGGTGACGCTCTCCGTGGCGTTCGGGTGTCCGTTCGAGGGGGAGGTGAAAGCGGGGCGAGTTTTGGAGATCGCCGAGGAGGTCGCGGCGGAGATGCCCGATGAGATCGTTCTCGCCGACACCATCGGGGTCGGGGTTCCGAGCCAGGTTCGAGAACTCGTCGAGGGACTCCGCCGGATGGAGGCGACCGTCGGGTGCCACTTCCACGACACGCGCCACACCGGCATCGCGAACGCGGTGGCGGCTGTGGAGTGCGGGGCGGAGGTTCTCGACGCCTCCGTGGGCGGGACCGGGGGATGCCCCTTCGCCCCGAAGGCGACCGGAAACATCTCCACCGAAGACCTCGTGTACACGCTCCACGGCATGGGATACGACACCGGAATAAACCTCGACTCCCTCATCGAAGTGGCGGAGTGGCTCTCCGGAAAGCTCGAAAAGGAACTCCCCGGAAGGGTGTACAAAGCCGGGAATTTTTAGCTGGTCAGCCCGCTTCGCTTGTCAGCATTTCAGCCTGGCAGCAAAATCAAATAGCAGCATATGAACTTTGGGGAAAGGAGCCGGACTCGATGGGAACGGAACGCCGGAAATGCGGCGGCGCGGCCATTCGGAGGATTCGCCGACCGATGAAAGGCTGACCGCGGACAGGCGCGAGGCGAAGAAAAGCGTTACGGCTTCGGGGAAAGGGGCGAAATTGACGAACAGACGAAACCAAAACGGCGGTGCGAGCGCGAAAGATGCGCTCGCCGTCGAAAAGCTGACAAGCTGAAATGCCGACAAACGAAGCGACCGAAGGGAGCGAAGCATGTACAACGTCGCAGTGGACGTAGGCGGAACCTTCACCGATGTCCTCATTTTCGATGAAAGCTCGGGGGAACTCACCGAAGGGAAGGTTCTCACCACGCCCGACGACCCGTCCGAGGGGGTCGTCTCCGGCATCGAGAGCGTGTGCCGGAAAGTCGGCATCGGGTTCACCGATTTGAACCTCCTTTTCCACGGAACCACCGTCGTTACGAACGCCATCCTCACGAACACCGGTTCGCGCGTCGGACTCATAACTACGAAGGGGCATGAGGAGAACCTCCTTCTCGCGCGGGCGTGGACGCCCGGGCCGCTTTACGGGTGGATGATCCTCGAAAAACCCGACCCGCCCGCCGACCCGACCGACACGAGGGGTATCGGCGAGCGCATCGGGGCGGACGGGAATGTGATCCGGGACCTCGACGACGATGAGGTTCGCGCCGCCGTCTCCGAACTCGTCGAGCGCGGCGTCGAGGCCATCACCGTCAGCTTCATGAACTCGTATCTCAATCCCGCCCACGAGCGGCGGGCGAGGGGGATCGTGAAGGAAGTCGCGCCGGAGATGGCGGTGTCCATTTCGTCGGAGATCGGGCAGGAGTACGGCGAGTACGAACGGACTTTGACGACCGTCGTGAACACCGCCGTCCAGCCGAAGACCATCGTATACATGAACGGATTCGAGAAGTCCATAAAGGAGAAGAACTTCACCGGAAACCTCTCCATCGTCCGCTCCGACGGCGGCGCGATGAGCACGCAAGCCGTCGCCGAACGCCCGATTCAAATCGCGCTCTCCGGGCCGTCGGGCGGGGTCACGGGTTCGGCATACCTCGCCCGGACCATCGGCGTGCCGGACGTTTTGACTTTCGACATGGGCGGCACGAGTACGGACGTTTCGCTTTGCCTCGGGGGGGAGGCACTCGTTCAAAGGCAAATTCAGATCGGGTATTTCCAGTTCAAAATGCCCGCCGCCGACGTCCATTCGGTGGGTGCGGGCGGGGGTTCCATCGCGTTCCTCTCGTCGAGCGGGGCTTTGCAAGTCGGGCCGATGAGCGCGGGCGCACAGCCGGGGCCGGCCGCCTATGGCCGGGGCGGCGAAGCCCCGACCGTCACCGACGCGAACGTCGTCCTCCACCGACTCTCGCCCGAAGCCCGCCTCGGCGGCGAACTCGAACTCGATGAGGAAGCCGCGAGGAAGGCCGTCGAGACTGTGGCCGGGCCACTCGAGATGAGCGTCGAGGAAGCCGCCGAGGCGATCCTCGAAATAGTGAATGAGAACATGCATGCGGCGCTTCGGGTCGTGAGCGTGGAGCGCGGACATGATCCGCGCGGTTTCGGACTCGTGGCGTTTGGGGGGGCGGGGCCGATGCACGCGAGCGCGATGGCGCGGCTCATCGGATCGAAGCCCGTCGTCATCCCGCCGACTCCGGGCGTGATGAGCGCGTTCGGCTTCCTCTCCTCCGACATACAAAACGAGTTCCCCGAAACATATTTGCAAATTGCCGAGGAAACCCCGTCGTCCGAGATGCGCGAACGGGTCGAGTCCCTCGTCGCCGAGGCCGACGAATGGCTCGCGGGGGAAGGCGTGGCTGAGGAAAAGCGCGTCTTCGATCTTTACGCCGACTGCCGTTATTACATGCAAAACATCCAAATCCCATGCCAATTCGCGCTCTACGAAATAGCCGGGGAAGACTGCGCCTTCCTCCGCGAAACCTTCGAGGAGGCGCATCGCACCCGATACAACTTCGAGCTCGCCGACTCCCCGCTCGAAATAGCCACGATCCGAGTCATCGGGCGCGGGCAAATAAAGGGAGTCTCCCTCGTCGAAGTCTCCGGCAATGGACACGGAGGCGACGCTTCACCGTCCATCCTCCGAACAGAGGGCGTGTACTTCGGCGGATGGAAGGACACGCCGGTATACGACCGGGCGAAGCTCCATCCGGCGAACGTCATCGAAGGCCCGGCGATAGTCTCGCAGGACGACGCGACCACCGTCATCGAGCCGGGGCATCGGGGAACGGTGGATCGGTACGGGAATATTTTGATCGAAGATGGTCTTTAGCTATTGGTTGTTGGTTTGTGGTTATTGGTTGTTGGCAAATACAAAAACCAATAACCGGGAGCGCCAGCGACCAACCAACAACCGGAGCGAAGCGACCGAAAGGAGCGACAAATGATCGAAGAAGCCACCCCGGATTTTGTCCGCGAACACGACATTGACCGCGTAACCCTCGACATCATCGAGAACGCCCTGAAAAACATCCGCGACGAGATGGATCGCGTCCTCGTGACGACCGCCGTCTCGCCCATAATCCGCGAGCAAGCCGACGAGTTCCCGCTCATCGCCGACAAGGAAGGCCGGATGGTCGTCGGGCAGTTCGGGAGTTCGGTGAGTACGGTCATGGAGAATTCGCCGTACCGCGTCGAAGACTTCGAGGACGGCGACGTCATCGCCGTGAACGACCCGTATATGATGGCCGGAAGCACGTCGCATCTTCCCGACCTTCTTCTCGTGCGGCCAATTTTCCACTCCGGGGAGCATATCGGGTACGCGCTCCAGTGGGGGAATTTGATGGACGTCGGCGGAAGCACCGCCGGGAGCATCCCGATTGACGCACGCTCGATCTACGAAGAGGGCATCCGGATGCCGCCCGTGAAACTTTACGCGGCCGGGAAATTGAACGAGGAAGTCCTTCGGATGTTTTGCCACAACTCGCGCACTCCGAGGGAAACACGCGCCGATGTCATGGCGATATCCGCCGGAACCGCCGCCGGGGCGCAAAGGGTGAAAGATATTTGCGACCGCTTCGGGAGGGACACGTATCTCGAAGCGTGCGATGCGCTCCTCGACCGGACTCGCGCGAGCGTCATAAAGCTCTTCCGGGACAATGTGGCGGAGGGCGAGAAGTTCGTTTTCGAGGACTATACCGACGACGACGGACTCGGGAACGGCCCGATAAAACTGAAGCTCACGATGTGGCGCGAAGGGGACACGCTCCACCTCGACTGGACGGGGACCGATGGGCAAGTTCCCGGCCCGGTCAACTTCTTGCTCAATCGCGAGATGTTCCAAATGTTCGTCGGGGTTTTCATGATCATGGCATTCGACCCGACTATCCTCTTCAACGACGGATACTGCGACGTGGTGAAAGTTACTTTGCCCGAAGGCTCCGTCCTCCAGCCGAAATTCCCCGCCCCGCTCTCGAACCGCCTCGTCGTCATGGCCCGCCAATTCGACGTACTCGGCGCGGTGTACGCGAAGGCCATCGGTAATTTCAAAGTCTCCGGCTCGTACGGCACAAGCCCGAACTTCGTGTATTCCGGGACGAAGAAAAGCGGCGAGCCGTTCCAGACGATGGAGATTTTGTACGGTGGCATCCCGGCCCGGCCCGGCAAGGACGGCCTTGACGGGCATTCGTGGTGGCCGGAGTTCCTCGCCGTCCCGGTCGAGTATATGGAGAAATACTATCCGCTCATCGTGGAGGAATACCGGACTCGGCGCGACTCGTGCGGGGCGGGGCAGTTCCGGGGCGGGTGCGGCGTGAAGCGCGTGTATCGTTTCCTCGCCGACGGACATGTCACGTATCAGGACGACCGCGCCCAGACTTTCCCGTATGGCGTGGACGGCGGAAAGCCCGGCGGCCCGTCGAGGAAAACCCTCGTCCGGAAGAACGGCGACGAGAAAACCATGCCGTCCAAAGTCCGGGACGTTCCCGTTTTCGAGGGGGACATCCTCGTCTTCGAGACCGCCGGGGCGGG
>JACDAJ010000131.1 GCA_013695475.1 Rubrobacter sp.
CCGACGCCCGCCCAGCCGAAGAAGCGATACGGCATCGGAGCGGTCGACTGCCATACCGGCGAGACGGTGGTCCTGTTCCGCCGCCGAAAACGCAGGCGTGAGGTCGCCGAACTGCTCGAAGCCCTCCTGCGGAAGCATCCGACAGGCAAAGTCTATGTCGCCCGGGACAATCCAAGCGCCCACGGGGACGGCGAGGTGGAGGCGGTTCTGCGCGGGGCGGCGGGCAGGCTGGTCCTGCTCCACCTTCCGACCTGCAGTCCCTGGCTCAACCCCGTCGAGATGCTCTGGCGGCACTTCCGGAGGGAGGTGACCCATTGCGAGCTGTTCCCGAACGTGGAGGCGCTCGCCGCGGCGGCCTACGGCTTCTTCGAGCGATACAACCGATTGCCGTGGCGGATCCTCTCGGCCGTCGGCTCGAAGAACCCCGCGGAAATTACATGAATGTACTTAGAACGACCTTCAGCTTATCCACCCCATACTCCATCGCATCTCCTCGCTCCGATTGACTTGCCCACCGCATCATAAACCACACGGCGCCACCGTTCCATACCGAGTTTCAAACCCCCCTTCCGCGGCGGCAGTCCGGTGGAGATCACAACCCGCGCCACTTCCGCCTTTGAGAAATGCTCGGGGCCGCGCACCCCGCCTACCTCCGCCGCCTTCCGACCCGCGACATCACCGCGCCGCCCCCCCCGAACATTGCTGCCGCGCCAAACAGCGCGGCCATACCGGGGAACCGCTTTTCACATCCACCCTCTTTCACGAAGAACTCGTCGCATGAATTCTACATGTGTGGCGCCCGCGCCCGCTACCCCGTCCGGGCAAATGGTGGCAAATATCACGAGGGTGGGAGCCGTATCGTGCTAAGAACTAGAATCTACGGAGCGTGTTCCAAAGGAGAAGGCATGAAGAAGTTCAAAAACACCGACCCCGCCCATGACATCCTCGGATACGAGAGGCGGCAACTCGACACCATCTTCCGCCCCGAGAACGTCGCGGTCATCGGAGCCTCCGAGCGCGTCGGGAGCGTCGGGCGAACCATCATGTGGAACCTCATCTCGAACCCCTTCGGCGGCACGGTGTTCCCGGTGAACCCGAAGCGCCCGAACGTCCTCGGCATAAAAACATACCCGAGCGTCGGCGAAATCCCCGCCGACGTGGACCTCGCGGTCATCGTCTCCCCCGCCCCCACCGTTCCGGGCATCATCCGCGAATGCGCCGACGCCGGAGTTCCGGGAGCCATAATCATCTCCGCCGGATTCAAAGAAGTCGGCCCGGAGGGCGCGAGGCTCGAAGAAGAAGTTCTCGCGGAGGCGAGGCGGGGCCGAATGCGTATAATCGGCCCGAACTGCCTCGGTGTGATGGCTCCGAACACCGGGCTGAACGCGACCTTCGCCGGGGCGATGGCCCAGCCCGGAAGGGTCGGCTTCCTCAGCCAGAGCGGCGCGCTCCTCACCGCCATCCTCGACCGGAGCTTCCGCGAGAACGTCGGCTTCTCGGCGTTCGTCTCCGTCGGCTCGATGATGGACGTCGGGTGGGGCGACCTCATTTATTACCTCGGCGACGACCCGAAAACCCACTCCATAGTCGTATATATGGAATCCATCGGCGACGCGAAGAGTTTTCTTTCCGCCGCGAGGGAAGTCGCCCTGACGAAGCCGATCATCGTAATAAAGCCCGGTCGCACCGAAGCCGCAAGCCTTGCCGCCGCCTCCCACACCGGCTCCCTCACCGGATCCGACGAAGTCCTCGACGCGGCGTTCCGAAGAAGCGGCGTCCTCCGGGTGAATACCATCTCCGAGCTTTTCAACATGGCGGAGGTCCTCTCGAAACAACCGCGCCCGAAAGGCCCGCGCCTCACCGTCGTGACGAACGCGGGTGGCCCCGGAGTCATCGCCACGGACGCCCTCATCTCAAACGGCGGCGAACTCTCGGAGGTTTCCCCGGAGACGATGGAGAAACTGAACGGCTTCCTCCCCGCGCCGTGGAGCCACAACAATCCCATTGACATCCTCGGCGACGCCGACCCGGAGCGGTACGCGAAAACCCTCGAAACGGCGGCGGCCGACCCCGAGAGCGACGGCCTCCTCGTCGTCCTCACGCCACAGGACATGACCGACCCGACCGCCACCGCCGACGCCCTCGCGCCGTATGCCCGCTCGACCGGGAAGCCCGTCCTCGCGAGCTGGATGGGCGGCCCCGACATCGCCGCCGGAACCTCCATCCTCAACGGCGCGGGCATCCCGACCTTCGACTATCCGGACACCGCCGCCGAGGCTTTCACGAACATGTGGCGATACACCGACAACCTCCGGGGCATATACCAAACTCCGCAACTCGCCGCGGGCGACGACGAAATAAACCGCGACCGGGCCGAGGAAATCGTCTCGGAGGCGCGGAACTCGGGCCGCACGCTCCTCACCGAATACGAATCGAAAGAGCTTCTCGGAGCATACGGCGTCCCGACCGTCGAAACGCGCGTCGCACAGAGCGCGGACGAAGCGGCGAAGCATGCGACCGACATCGGGTATCCGGTGGTTCTCAAACTCCATTCCGAGACGATCACGCACAAGATGGACGTCGGCGGAGTGCGGCTCGGCCTCGCGGATGAGGACGAAGTGCGAGAGGCGTATTCGGGGATGGAAGCGTCCATAAAAGAGCATTTCTCCGGCGATGATTTCATCGGCGTCACGGTTCAGCCGATGGTGAAGCTCGACGGGTACGAGGTCATAGTCGGGAGCAGCCTCGACCCGCAGTTCGGCCCGGTCCTTCTCTTCGGCTCGGGTGGCTCGCTCGTCGAGGTGTACCGCGACCGGGCCCTCGCCCTCCCGCCTTTGAATACCACGCTCGCACGGCGGATGATGGAGCGGACGAAAATATCGGAGGCGTTCGCCGGGGTGCGAGGCAGGGATCCGGTGGACACGGATTCCCTCGAGAAGCTCATGGTTCGGTTTTCGCAGCTTGTGGTGGAGCAGCCGTGGATAAAGGAGCTCGACATAAACCCGCTCCTCGCCTCGCCCGAGCGGCTCCTCGCCCTCGACGCGAGGGTCGTACTCCACGATCCCGACTCGGAGGAGAGCGAGCTTCCGGGAGCGGCGATCCGACCATACCCCACGCAATACATAAGCCGCGAGGAGGACAAAAACGGCGAGGAAATCACCATACGCCCGATCCGCCCCGAGGACGAGCCGCTCATGGTCGCGTTCCACGGCACGCTCTCGGAGCAAAGCGTATACATGCGCTATTTCCACGCCATGAACCTCGACACACGAACCGCCCACGACCGCCTCACGCGCATATGCTTCATAGACTACGACCGCGAGATGGCGCTCGTCGCCGAAAGAAAAAACCCGGAGTCAGGCGAGAGTGAAATTATGGGAGTCGGGCGCCTCAGCCGCCACGGGTACGCGCCGGGGGAGGCGGAGTTCTCCGTCCTCGTCTCCGACCCGTTCCAGCGGAAAGGGCTTGGAACGCTCCTCCTCAGCCATCTCCTCGAAGTCGGGGAGAGCGAGGGTCTTCACCGCATCACGGCGGACATCCTCTTCGACAACCGCCCGATGCAAAACATAAGCCGAAACCTCGGATTCACGCTCCGCCGCGACACCGAGGAGATGGTGATGAAGGCCGACCTTGATCTCGGGAGTGGGGAGTCGGGGGGCGCTCCGCTCCGCCCGCTTCGGGAGTCGGGGAAGGCATAAAGGCGAACGCATCGCCGGGGAGCGGGTCTTTCCCCGAAATGCGAGAGTCCGGGAGCCGTTCGCTGGCTCTCGCTTCGGAAGTCGGTGGAAGGCATGGGCGCGAGGTTCGCGCCGCCCGGGCATCCGGTCGAACCTCGCGAGGGTTTGCCGGGCGGGAACGCCCCCAAAGCGGGAGAGGCGATGCCACCTCCCGACCCCCGGCCTTTCGAGACTTCGTGAATAATCCGGGATGAGGGCGAACGCCTCGCCGCCGAAGCCTCCTCCCGAATTTGCGCCAGTTTGTCGGGCGGAAAGGCGATGGTATGCGGGGGACGCACGCTTCGCGAAGGAACGCGGTTTGCGGCTTTCAACCCGACTCCCGATATTTCAGTCCGGTATAGTTTTCCGCCAGCGTCGTCGAGGCGGCCCGCGAACCCACGACATAATCCAGTTCGGCGAGCTGCATTTTATGGCGGAAGGCGTCGTCACCGTCGAAGCGATGGAGCATGCCCGTCATCCACCATGAGAAACGCGAGACGGCCCACACTCGTTTCAGGCATGTCTCGGAATAATTTTCGAGGAGGTTCTTCTTTCCCGACTCGTAAAATTCCGCGAGGGCTTCGGTGAGGGCTCGCACGTCGGAGATCGCCAGATTCATGCCCTTCGCTCCGGTCGGGGGGACGATGTGGGCGGCGTCCCCGGCGAGAAAGAGGCGGCCATATCGCATCGGCTCGCAAACGAAGGATCTCATATGCACGATGCTTTTCTGGATTATGTTCCCCTCGGTGAGCGTCCATTCCTCGGTGTCGAGGCGGGTGTGCATTTCTTCCCATATCCGGTCGTCGAACCAGTTTCCAGTGTCGTCGCTCGGGTCGCATTGGAAATACAGCCGTTGTATTTCCGGCGAGCGGGTGCTCACGAGGGCGAATCCCCGCTCGTGGAGGTTGTATATGAGTTCCCGCGTCGAAGGCGGGCCTTCGACGAGAATTCCGAACCATCCGAAAGGGTACGTCCGTTCGTAGCTCGTGAAGGCGCCTTCCGGGACGGCGGGGCGGCACGCGCCCCGACCGCCTTCGCATCCGGCGATGAAGTCGCATGAGAGTTCGTGGTTCTCGCCGTCTTTTCGGAACGTGATGGACGGGTTTTCCGAGTCTACGTTTTTCATGTCCACTACCTCGGCTCCGAAGTGGATTTCCCCGCCCGCGTCGAGCCTCGTCCGGATGAGATCCTTCACGACCTCGTGTTGCCCGTACACCGTGATGGCTCGCCCGACGAGATCCTCGAAGTCTATCCGGTGTCCGCGCCCTCCGAAGCGAAGCTCGATGCCGTGATGAATCGCGCCTTCTCTTTTCATCCGCTCACCGACCCCCGTTTCGGCGAG
>JACDAJ010000171.1 GCA_013695475.1 Rubrobacter sp.
GGTGCATCACCACGAAACGCGCATTGGGGTTGTTCTTTTGCAAAGCCCCCAGGCTCTTCACGTAGCCGGGCGCCTTGTCCCCGATCCACTCGACCTTCCCCGGCTCCTTCTTCCCGAGAAGATTGGCATGATACTCCCGAGGCAGGTTCGTCTCCCCCTCTCGGTAGTCGAGTATCCGCTCGAAGGTGAAAAGCTCCGGCGTTATCTTCTTCGGGATGAACTTGTACCGCTCCCGGCAAACCAAAACCCCCGGATGCCGATTCATATATTGCGCGAAAGCGGTGGCTCCGGCCCGGCCCGGCCACGAACAGGGTATTCAAGGCAGCCTCTCCGGGCGAGCGCCGTCCATCATCAAGCCCCGTAGAATTCTTCGAGGAGCGAGGCGTTCGCCTCTTCCACGATCTCCACTTGCCGGGGGGTGAGATCCCCCCTCCATCCTCCGGGAGCGGCCTTTCGGTAGAATTTCCCCTCCCCCCTCTCCTCCTCCGGTATGTTCGCCCACGAATTCCGCTCGACGCTCCGAACCATCTCCGCCTCCCCCGCCGGAAGCTCCAATTCACGGTAAATTCGGCGCATGGCGCCGAGGGCATCCTCGTTGAGATCCTCGTAGCGGACTAGCGTCTTCGGCCCCCGGTGCGCCCGGTGCGCCTCGACCGCCCCGCCCATGTTCCCGGCGCAGTTGCCCGCGAGCCTCCTCACGAGCTTCTCCGGCTCCGCTCCGGCCTTCGGGTTGCTCCGGCCCCGGGCGGCCCGGCGCTCGCGCAGCCATCCCCCCTGTCGCCTCCCGTCGAGGTTCGAGGCGCACACATCCCTGGGGTCCCTCACAACCGTTATGACCCTCGACTCCGGCAAAGCCTCGGAGAGGAGCGGGGCGCCCCTCGACCCGTTCGGCTCCTTGACCACCACATATCCGCCCCCGGAACGCTCCGGGAACCTCGCCCCGGCGCCGTCGAGAACCATCCCCCGGATTGCGGCCAGCCACACGGCGCGGTGCCTCTCCGAGAGTATGTAGTTCGGGGCGTCGCCCTTGTCGGCGTTGTCGCCGTGGAAGGCGCCGAAGAGGCGGCCAACGAGCGGCTCCTCCCACGGGGAATACCCCTCCACCGAACACAGCATGTCCCTCAGCCACGTCGTGCCGCTCCTTCCGGCGCCGAAGATCCAGACAATGTTTCCGGCCTCGATCCCCCCTCCCCCGGCAATCGGCGGCGCGCCCGCCCGCAAATCGAGGAAAGCCCTCAGCTTGCGGGCGATCCGGATCGTGGCGCGGCTCTCCCAGATCGGCATCGGCCCGCCCCTACGCGCCGCCGTAGAATTCTTCGAGGAGCGGGGCGGTTACTTCCTCCACGATCTCCATCTGACGGGGGGCAAGGGCTTCGCCCGGCGGGAATCCCGGCGAACGCCCGCCCCTTCCGTCCGGCGCCGGGCCGCGAACGATGCCCGCCTCCCGCCTGAAAAACGTCCTCGGATTACGCGCTGCCTCGAAAGACGAAAAATGTTTGAAAAGCGGCATTCCGGGACTCCTCGCATTCCATTTGCCCAAGCTCCGTATGGTATCCGATACGATGCGGGTTCTCACGCGCTGGCAGATCGGGCGCCATCCATTCCGTGGCGTCGCGCGGCGATGCTCCGGTCGAAGCCCGTTTGACATTCCCATGTGATGATGGCGCGTTGCGAAGGAGCGCGTCCTCGCCGCCGCTCTTCTTCGAGGCTCACGAGCCGACCATCGGCTCGCTTTTCAGGCCGCGGATGGAGAGCCAAATGAAATGAAGGCTCCCAATGAAGACGAGCCACAGCGGCGCGGCGAGGTATCCCGCGATGATGTCCGTCGGATAATGAACCCCGAGGTACATCCTCGACAGCCCGATGAGAAGCACGGTCGCACAGCCGAGCCCGACGATGAGCCATCGTGGAAAACCCCTCGAATGGTATGCCAGAATCAATGTCAATGCGCCATAGAAACCAACGGCCATAGTGGCGTGGCCGCTCGGGAAGGAGAAGAACCCGGCGTCGTACCCGGTGGCGATGAGGTCGGGCCTCTCGCGCTGGAAAACGGCTTTGAGGATGGTGGTGAGGAGCATTCCGCCGAGCGTCGAGACGGCGAGGATGACGGCTGAGAATCGCCATCCCCTCCAGAGGAAGAACGCGGCGGCGGCGGCGAGGAGCGGCGCGACGACCCGATAGTATCCGATGGATGTGAAGAAGCGCATCGCACCGTCGAGCCACGCCGGGAAGTGCGCGTCTATCCAGAGGAGAACCGACTCGTCGAAGGATTGGGTCTCGCCTTCGAGAACCTCCTCCGTTATCCCGAAGAACGCCCAGATCACCGCCGCCGAAAGCCCGAGACCGACGGCGAGCCACACGACCGCCGCGAGCGTCAGGCGGGAAGCGAGGAAGCGGAAAACCTCCCCTTGCTTATCGAGCATGCGTTCGAGCATGGCGGGGATTTTAACCGACCGGAAGCCGAAGGTCGGAACGCCCCCGCCCCTCCACCCGACCAACTTTCGACGGCTTCGAGAGAAGGCTCCGGCGACGGACGCCGCGGCGACCCGGCTTTACATTCGGGGCAAATTGGGTATTGTAACGAGCGACCACAATCCAAAAAGCATGTTTCTTGTGAGACGAGGCGACAGGACGAATTCAAACGCTTTGTCTCCAATCCGGAAATAGCTCGGGAAAGGAGATCGCCGTGGTACGGAATTTGAGGCGCCAGATCGGCCCGGTTTTCTGGATTTCAGTCGCGCTTTCGGCGGCCTTCGTCGTGTGGGGCGCATCCTCCCCCGCGAGCCTCGGAAACACTTTCGACACCGTCCTCGACTACGTGATATCGAGCTTCGGATGGGTGTATCTCCTCGCCGTCACCGGCTTCCTCCTTTTCGTCGGTTTCCTCGCGTTCTCGCGGTACGGGAAGATACGGCTCGGGAGGGATTCGGACAGGCCGGAGTTTTCCACGATTAGCTGGATCTCAATGCTCTTCGCCGCCGGGGTCGGCCTCAGCTTCCTTTTCTGGGGCGTCGGCGAACCGGCCTCCCACCTCGGAACGACCCCATACGGAATGGTCGAGCCGAACACCCCCGCCGCCGCGGAGACGAGTATGCAATACACCTTCTTCCACTGGGGACTCCACCCGTGGGCCGTGTACGCCGTCGTCGCGATGGCTATCGCCTATTTCGGTTTCCGAAAAGGCGGCGGAAACTTAATAAGTGCGACGCTCCGCCCGCTCTTCGGCGACCGCGTTGACGGCGGTTTCGGGAAAACCGTGGACATCCTCGCCATCGTCGCCGTCCTTTTCGGGGTGGCGACCGCGCTCGGCCTAGGTGCTTTGCAACTTAACGGCGGCCTCACATACGTCTTCGGCGAGGGGGCCGTCCCGAACGGCTTCACCACGCAGCTCATCATCATCTCCGTGCTCACCGTCGCGTACCTCATCTCGGCGGCGACCGGTGTGGATAAAGGGATACTCATACTTTCCCTCATAAACATGGTCATCGCGCTTTGCCTCATGCTCTTCGTGCTTTTCGCGGGGCCGACGGTCTTCCTCGTCGAGACGTTCACGAAATCAATCGGGACGTACCTCGGGAACATCGTCCCGATGAGCTTCCAAACCCCCGTCTTCGAGGCCGAAGGCGCGTGGGCCGAGGGATGGACGCTCTTTTATTGGGCGTGGTGGGTTTCGTGGGCGCCGTTCGTCGGGACGTTCATCGCCCGTATTTCAAAAGGACGCACGATAAAAGAGTTCGTTCTCGGGGTCATATTCGCCCCGACGATACTCAGTTTCGTGTGGTTCACCATATTCGGCGGGACGGCGATATACCTCGACCTTTTCGAGGGCGGGAACATCGCCGAGACCGCCGCCACCGACCTCCCGACCGCGCTCTTCGACACGCTCTCTTCGCTCCCGCTCGGGGCGGTGGTTTCCATCGTGGCGATCATACTCGTGAGCATCTTCTTTGTCACGTCCGCCGACTCGGCGACGTTCGTCCTCGGGAGCATGTCCACCAACGGCTCGGAGAACCCCGCCCCCGCCGTGAAGCTGACGTGGGGCCTCATCATCGCGCTGTTCGCTTCGGTGCTTCTTTACGCGGGCGGCCTCAACGCGCTCCAAACCGCCACCATCACCGCCGCCGTCCCGTTCTCCATAGTCATGATCTGCATATGCATCTCCCTCATGAAATCCCTCCGCGAAGAATTCGAATACGCCGGAGAACCGGGGAGCCGCGAACCGGAGGAATCGGAGGCGCGCGAAACCGCCGAGGCTCCGAGCGGTGGCGCGGCGAGCCAGCCGACGGCGGCCGCCCCGAGGAGGGGCAAATAGGGTCGCGTCGCTGCGCGACGCTCCGGTTATTGGTTACGGGTTCTTGGTTATTGGTTTTTTGTACTTGCCAATAACCAAGAACCAATAACCAACAACCCCACGTATAATCCTCCGAAATACCCGGAAGAGGAGGCACCCCTTTGCCATCGAATGCGGAGATTTCTCGCGCCCTCGAAACTGTCGTGACGCTTATGGAGATCCGGGGCGACGAGCATTACCGTGTTCTCGCATACCAACGAGCCGCCGAGTCGGTCGCCGCCGCCGGAAGCCCGGTGTCCGACCTCGACGACCCGAAGGAGCTTCCGCATGTCGGGGAGACGACCGCCGAGGTTATACGGGATCTCGTCGCGGACGAGACGCCCGATATTTTGGACGAGCTCATGGCGGAGATTCCTCGCGGACTCGTGGAAGTAACGCGGCTTCCGGGGGTCGGGCCTCGGACGGCGGGGCGGCTTTGGAAGGAACTCGACGCGACGAGCGTGGAGGAGGTCGCCGCCCTCGACGCTTCGGATATTTCCTCTTTGAAGGGGTTCGGGAAGAAGAGCGCGGAGAAGATCGTGGCCTCCGCGGAGAAATACAACTCCGAGGAGCGCCGCCTCCTCATCCATACCGCGACCGCCCTCGGAGGGAAGCTCCTCGATTTCGTCCGAAACCATCCGGCGACCGAAAAGGCCGGCCTCGCGGGTTCGCTCCGGCGGGGGAAAGAAACCATCGGCGACCTCGACATCGTGGCGGCGAGCGGGGATGCGAAATCCCTCGCCGACGACTTCGCCGAGGCGGAGTTCGTGACGGATGTCGTGGCGCATGGGGAGACGAAGGTTTCCATCGTCGTTGACGGTCCGGACGGGGATGTGGATGTGGATCTCCGGATAGTCGCGCCGGAAGCATACGGCTCTCTCCTCCACCATTTCACGGGCAGCCAGGCGCACAACATCGTCCTCCGCGAACGCGCCGTGAAGATGGATACAAACATCTCCGAATACGGCCTCGCGAAAGCGGGCGAAGATGAAAGGGAATACATCCCCGCCGAAACCGAGGCCGAGATATACGAAAAACTCGGCCTCGCGTACATACCGCCGGAGCTTCGGGAGGATGCCGGGGAACTCGAGGCGGCGGAGGAGGGCGAGTTGCCGAGACTCGTCGAGGTCGGGGATGTTCGGGGGGATCTCCACGTCCACACGAATTATTCGGATGGGAAGGGAACCATCGAGAGCATGGCCGAGGCGGCCATCGAGCTCGGATATGAGTACCTCGTTTTCTGCGATCACTCGCAATCCCTCCGCGTGGCGAACGGGCTTTCACCGGAGCGGCTCTCCGAGAAGATGGTCGAGGTTCGGAAGGTGGACGAGAAATACGGCGAGATACACCTTCTTTGCGGCTCGGAGGTGGATATTTTGAAGGACGGCTCGCTCGACTATGAGGATTCGCTCCTCGAAGAACTCGACTTCGTCGTCGCTTCGATCCACACCTCGTTCCAGATCGGGGAGGAGGCGATGACCGACCGGATCCTCCGCGCCATGAATAACGAGCATGTCCGAACCATCGCCCATCCGACGGGGCGGGTTCTCAACCGGCGCGAGCCGTACGAGGTGAACGTCTCGCGCCTCATAAAAGAAGCCGCCGCGACGAACACCGCGCTCGAGCTGAATTCATACCCCGACCGCCTCGACCTCTCGGCTCCGTATGTGCGGGAGGCGATAAAGGCGGGCGTTCATATAACCATAGACACCGACGCGCACGACGAGAGCGCGTTGTCGTTCATGAAGTACGGCGTGACTCAGGCGAGGCGAGCGTGGGCCGGGAAAGGGAACGTCGTGAACTGCCTCCCGTGGGGGGAGTTCGAGGAGTTTCTGAAAAGCGGGAAGTGATCCCGAACCCGAGAGACTCCGTCGCTTCGGGAGGCGATCTTCGCTTTCTCCCGAATCGTGGCGAAGCCGAGCGAACCGGAAAACCTCGAACCCGCGATCCTCGAAACTCCGATCCGTGAATCGAGCATCCCGCCTCCGCGCCACCCCCCGAAGAGTTCGTCTCTCCGGTCGGCGGAGACGCGAGGATGCGGCGGGGCGAACACCGATTTCTGCGCCGCGGACCCGAGCGGTGATACGGTGGTGAACTGCGAACAGCCGTAAGCACGAACTCTTCATCGAAAGGAAAGAACCCCGCGACCTTCATAAGCGGGGTTCTTCTTTGTCCGTGTGGCGACCTCCATCGGCTTCCTCGCCCGGCTTTCGCAAAGGTTCCCGGACGTGCGAAAATGGGCGATGGAGGTGAGACGAAGATGCAAACCGAGATTGACGGGAAATTGCTCGAAGAGGTGCGCCGGATCGCGGAGGAGCAAAAACGTTCCGAGCGCGAGGTTATGGAAGACGCGCTGCGCTACTTTTTGGCCTCGCGCGCCTTCTTCGAGGGAGCGGCGGCCCGGCGCGAAAACGACTCGGAGCGGCGGCGCGTCGGCACCATGAAGGAGTTCTTCGTGGAGATCGAACGCTGGCAGCGCGAGCGCGGCGTCGAGCCGCTCTCCGACGAGGAGGCCATGGAGTTCGCCGTCGAAGAGCTTCACGCGATGCGCCGCGAGCGGAAGGCCGGGAGATAAAGGCCGTCCTCGACCCCAACGTGCTCGTCTCGGCGGCGATCACCCCTCGGGGAACGCCCGGTGGGATCGTGGACTTCGCCGAGGAGGGGCGCTTCGAGATGGTCGTCTCCGCAAAGCTGATCGCGGAAGCCGAAGACGTGCTTATGCGCCCGAAGTTCCGAAGATACCTCTCCGAGGCAGCCGTCTCGGCGTACCTCTTCGAGCGGCTTCCTTCGTTCGCCTCCACCGCTGAAGACCCCGAGCACTTCCCAGCCCGCGTTCCGGCGGATCCAAAGGACGATTACGTCGTCGCCCTCGCCGTAAACGCCGCGGCGGACTTAATCGTAAGCGGCGACGGCCATCTCCTCGATCTCGAAGACGAAAGCCTTCCGGAAATCCTCCGCCCCGCAGACTTCCTCTCACGCCTTCGAGGCTGAAACGCCGACCAGCCAAAACTTCTGCGCCGCAGACCTCTCCGACGACACGGCGGTGAGCTGCGAACAGCCGTAACCACATACTCTTCTTCGCAAGAAAAGAACCCCGCGGATGTTTCCCGCGGGGTTCTTCTTTGTCCGGGTTTTTGGCCGCCGCTTATTTCACCGCGCCCTCGTCTTTTTCGGCGACCCATAGCGCGGGGTCTTCGGCCTCGTCGGCCTCGCCTTGATCCTCGAGCCAGCGCTCCGCGTCTATCGCGGCCATGCACCCATCCCCGGCCGCCGTGACCGCCTGCCGATACCGCGTGTCCGAAACATCCCCGGCGGCGAACACCCCCGGAACACTCGTCATCGTATGCTCTTTCTGGAGAACATACCCGCCCTCGTCCATCTCGACCTGTCCGGCGAACAGCCTCGTCGCTGGCTCGTGGCCGATGGCGGTGAAGAAGCCACCGAGCTCGATGTCCCACTCCTCGCCCGTGTCCGTGTCCTTGAGCCTCGCCCCCGTCACCGCGTCCTCGCCGAGGATATCCTCGACGGTCGTGTTCGTGATGAAGTTCGTCTTCTCATTATTCCTCGCCCGGTCGAGCATGATCTTCGATGCCCGGAACTCGTCCCGACGGTGGATGATGTTCACCTCCGAGGCGAACCTCGTCAAAAACAACGCCTCCTCCATCGCCGTGTCCCCGCCGCCGATGACGGCGACTTTCCGATCCGTGAAGAAGAACCCGTCGCACGTCGCGCACCCGCTCACTCCGCGCCCCATGAGCCGCTTCTCGCCTTCGAGGCCGAGCCACTTCGCCTTCGCCCCGGTGGAAACAATGACCGACTTCGCGAGAACCGGGTCGTCCTCGCCCTCGGGCCACAGTTTGAAAGGACGCTCGGAGAAGTCCACGCGCTCTATTTCATCGGGCCGCATCTCCGCCCCGAAGCGAGCCGCCTGCGCCTCGAAATCCTCCATCATGTCCGGCCCCATCACACCATCGCGGTAGCCGGGGTAGTTCTCGACGTCCGTGGTGAGCATGAGTTGCCCGCCAGACTCGAAGCCCTTGAAAAGAAGCGTCTTCAAATT
>JACDAJ010000180.1 GCA_013695475.1 Rubrobacter sp.
CAGCAAACCTTAATTATTGCTGGGACGCATAAAGAGCGCAGTGCGATTACGGACGAAATTCGCACCGCACTCAAGAATGAAAAAACTTTAGGCTACTCCGTTGAAGCTACGCAGTTGCGCGCTCAACAGAACCTCACCTCAATCCAAACTCGTTATACCCATAACTACAATATTGGCGATGTTGTTGTCCCAGTCCGCGATTACAAAAAGTTAAAGCTCTTTAAGTCACAGCCCTACACTGTTGTAGCCATTAATAACGACAAGTTGGTTTTGAGTGACCTGGCGGGAAATCATCAGACTGTTGACCCGATGAAATTTCGCAAGACGCTCTACAAGCAAGAAAATATAGAAATTGCTGTAGGCGATCACCTGCGTTGGACTCGTAATGACAAAGAACTAGGTCGTCGCAACGGGCAAGAGTTCACGGTGACTGGAATTAATGGACAAACAGCAACGATTGAGTTTTCAAATGGCACTCTTGATACTATTGACCTCCAAGAGCCTCTGCACTTGGATTATGCCTTAGTCTCAACTACTTATTCCTCCCAGGGGAAAACTGCTGATCGGGTGTTAGTCTCATCAACGGTAGATCCTACAGTAAGCACTGAAAGCGTTTATGTTGCCATCAGTCGCGCCAAATATGATCTTAAAATCTATGCTGAAAATATAGATTTTCTGTTGGAGTCAGCACTTGAAAGTAAGGCTCAGGAAACGGTACTGGAACTATTGCAGCCTAAAGCTAAAGTCCAAGTAAGTGCAGTGCCGGAAGTAACCGTTAGGCAGAAAGCAGAAGTTTCGGCGATACCCACCGCAACACCAGAGTTGAGGCATAAGGAAAAATCCGTAGTCTCAAATATTAAACGGATGCGCCCAATCGTCAAAAGAGAGCCTCCAAAGCAGTTAGAGGTATTTTGGACTCCAACATTAGAACAAGTTGCTCCACCCCATATTGAGGCAAATCACTGGCAGGAGTTAGTAGAAAGTAGCGCTATTCATCCAGAGATCGCGGCTCTTAATTTTCGCAGCCTGCAAATGGGGAGTATAGAGCAGGAGCATGAGGCTTGGGAGTACCTGATGTACTCGGACAAGTTAGAACGAACTAACATTGGGCAACTAACTACTGGAATGCTCAAGAGGTACGCTCATATTGATGCTGGCGGTTGGTGGTGTAATTCTGGCGTAAATGCCATATCTTTTCGCTCCGAAGACTTATCAACTAAGCTTCAGGAGAAAAGATGGGGATGTTATAAGCCTAATGAATCAAGGTTTAATCCAGATAAGCCAGGGAAGAAAATTAAGTACGAGCATCCACCCAAAATCGACTTGGGTATTTTTCTCCTCAACGTACCTGATAATATCGCCGAGAGGATTTACCTTAAAGCAGGGATTAACCCCAGCATTGAAGATCGAATGCGCGGTTTTTGGTACTGCACTTGGAAATACAACTTGCCCATTACCATTACTGAGGGAGCAAAAAAAGCAGCAAGTTTACTCAGTCAAGGTCATGTTGCCATTGGGCTACCAGGAATCTATGCGGGTTATCGCAGTAAGGATGAGCAGGGAAAACCAATAAAGGCTCATTTGCACCAAGAATTAGCAGTTTTCGCTACCTTGGGGCGCAAGATTAGTTTCTGCTTTGACTACGAGACGCGCCCAGAAACAAAGCGAAATATCGAGATTGCTATTTCTCGTACTGGTAGTTTATTGCAGCAGCAGGGAGCAAAGGTTAGCGTGGTCAGTCTACCGGGACCAGAAAAAGGGGTAGATGACTTAATTGTGGCTCATAGTCCACTTGCCTACGAAAAAGTGGCATCTTCAGCGCTGCCATTACAGCAGTGGCGCGAACACAACAAGCAAGAACGGCATCTAGCCATCGTGCCACCTAAAAAATTGAGCGTTCAAGAGAGGAAAGAACAGCTAAAAGACTCTTTATTGGGTCAGCAACCCCCTAATCATCAAAATCTAAACCAATCATTGGAGCAAATTTCTCATGACCACATCGACGGGCGGCAAATCAACCAAGAGTTCACAACAGACAAACGACACAACTTTGTTAACAGAACTCGCCAGCTTGACACAGAGTATGGAAGAAGTAAAAGCCCAGAACACCAGCTTGACTCGCAGCGTAGGGGAGTTGAAAGCTCAGAAGGAAGAAATCTTACAGTCAAACAAGG